>NZ_CP083663.1:2715312-3017014 GCF_020097815.1 Haloprofundus salinisoli | reverse complement strand
TCCCGCTGCCGGCGCTGGCGCGGTCATACCCTCTGTACGCTGTACGAGGGCCTGAGGGTACCGTACGACGAAACCGAGTATCCGAACCCGCCCACACTCTCAGGGTGGTCTCTGCCGCCCGCCGAATCGCGTTACACCGCGTCTTGCCAGAACGGGGGATTATATCAGATCGGACCGCGTTACCACGGCCATGAATCGGATGTTCGTCGAGTTGCTGGAGAACAACTCGAAGCACGCCGAAGAGTTCGAGAGCCGATTCGACGACGTGCAGGACGCCCAGCACCCGGGTGCGGTCACCGTCTGCTGTTCGGACTCGCGCGTCCTGCAGGACCACGCCTGGGGCAACGACGAACCGGGGCACATCTTCACCTGTAGCAACATCGGCAACCGCGTCGCACAGCGAACCGACGCCGGTGAAGTCGTGTCCGGGGACGTGCTGTACCCGGTCGAACACACCGGAACGGAGACCGTCGTCGTGATGGGCCACACGGGTTGTGGGGCGGTCACGGCGACGTACGACGAACTAACGGAGGGTCTCTCGGAGCCCGCCGGTATCGAGCACTGTCTCGAACTGTTGAAACCGCACCTCGAATCGGGCGTCGAGCGCCTCCCCTCGGACGTCGGCCGCGCGGCGGCGATAAACCGACTCGTCGAGTACAACGTCGACAGACAGGTCGAACTCCTCGTCGAGAGCGACGACGTTCCCGAGCGCGTCGGCGTCGTCGGCGTCGTCTACGACTTCCAGGACGTGTACTCGGGTCGCCGCGGGGAGGTCCACGTCGTCAACGTCGACGGCGAGACGAACGTCGAGAGACTGCGCGAGGAGTACCCGGAAATCGCTCCGCGAATCGACCGGCTCTGGGAGTACTGACGAGCGGCGGGACCGTTATCTCCCGGACCGTGGACTCCCCCGACGTGGACGCACTGGCACACGTCGCGCTGCGCGTAGAGCGACTGCGAGAAGCCGAGGCCTACTACCGAACGCTGTTCGACCTCTCGGTGGTCTTTTGCGAAACCGAGGTGGACGGCGAGTGGCGAGCGTTACCCCCTGACGCGAATTGGGAGGACGCCTCGGAGGCAGATCCCTCTCGTACGTCGGCGCGAACGCGTCGAAAGCCGAGTTAGAAGCGCTGCGGAGCCGCCTCGACGAGTTCGACTGCGCGCTCCGCAGGTCGTCCGAGCGGTCGGTCGTCTTCGACGACGCGTACGGCGTGACGTGAAAGGTGAGCGGGGGACGACGCGACGAGCACCGGCGAACGAACCGAGCGCTGGATTACGCTCTGAGTGGGTCGGCGCTCCCCCGGGAACGACCGTCTCTCGTCAGGCGTCGGGTCCGTCTCGGATCCGATTCGCCTTCGAGCGCGCGTAGAACACGATCGCTACAGCCCCGATACCGGCGAGCAGCGATGCCGCCACTCCCCGGCGCTGGGACAACCGGGTGTAGAGGCTCGTCTCGGAGACGTGCCTCTCTTGTTCGCCCCGTTCGTCGAGACTTCCCGCCGGTCCGTCGAGTATGCTCTCGTCTCGCGGTCGCGGCGGTCGGTCCTTCCGCTGGAGTTTGTAGAACACCGTCTCCATGAGCGTGTCCATAAAACTCGGCGCGTAGTAGCCGAGCATCGACATGCCCTTGCCCCCGAAGCCGACGAACACGTCGCGTTGGGGCCGTTCCGCGGCGCTCAGAATCGCGCGGGCGACCGTCTCCGGCGCGTAGAGCGGCGGCGGCAACGCCGCCTCGTCGTCCATGTAGTTCTTCGCGTGTTCGGGGTAGGGCGTGTCTATCGCGCTCGGTTTGACGAGCGTCACGGAGACGGGCGCACCTTCCTCCTCTAACTCCATTCTGAGCGCGTCGGTGAAGCCTTTGACGGCGTGCTTCGACGCCGAGTAGCTCCCCTGAAGCACGAGCGCGCGGTCAGAGACGACGCTGCCGATGTTGATTATCCCGCCTTCGCGGTCGTGCTCCTTCAGGTGCTTTGCGGCTTCGAGCGAACCGTACAGCAACCCCCAGACGTTGGTCTCGAACAGTCGACGCATATCCTCGACGGGAACCTCCTGGAGTTTGCCGAAGATGAAGGCACCCGCGACGTTGACCCACGTGTCGAACCCGCCGTACGTCTCCTCGGCCACGTCGACGGCTTTGCGGACCTCGTCTCGGTCGGTCACGTCGGCGACGACGTACACCGCGTCGCCGCCGTCCCGCTCTATCTCCTCGGTCAGTTCCCGCAGCGCGTCCTCGCTTCGCGCGACGAGAACGAGCCGAGCCCCGCGCTCGGCGGCCATCCGCGCTGTCGACAGACCGATGCCCGACGTCGCCCCGGTAATGACGATAACCTGATCCTCGACCCGTTTGCGTTCTCGACTCATTGAATCGCCCCTCCCGTTGCGACAGGTGAGTTCGTCTCGACTGCGAAAATCGAACGACGCTGGACTACTGGAGCGGCCGTAAACGGAATGTTCGTCTCGCTCATGGTATGACTCTCTCCGACGCGCGTCGGGGGTTCGTTTACGGGTACGAAGCGCAAAGAACCGGGCCTGTTCTATCAGGGGGGTGTACCCTCCCAACCGGAACACCGGAGCGCCGGAACTCCACACCGTCCAGCACGAGTACTAGGGCGCCACCCTCAACACGAGTCACACGCGTCAGGGGGAGTGGTGTCCGAATCGCTGTTCTGTCGGGGCGTCGCCGAACGAGTTCGGGAACTGACCGACCGACTCCGCGACTTCGACGGCGCGCGTCGGGTGAAGCTGACGGTCGTGCGCGACGGTGTCAAGTGACGACGTCGCGCGCGCGCCTTCGACGACCGAACGGGCGGGGTCTCGCCAGACGCCGGCAGTAGTTTATCTCCGAACTTCGAAACGGCCGACAGATGAACGCGAAGAGGTGGCTCCAACGACACCAAGTTGCCGTGTATGCGGGTGCCGTTCTCCTCTCGGTGACGCTCGGCGTCTTACGTCCGAACTCGGCGTCGGCGTTCGAGCGACTTATCGACCCCGTGCTCGCCGTCCTCCTCTACGTCACGTTTCTGGAGATCCCGTTCGTCCGACTCCGACGTGCGTTCCGGAACGGGCGGTTCTTCGCGGCGGCGCTGGGGATGAACTTTCTCGTCGTCCCCGTCGTCGTCTGGGGACTCACCCGATTTCTCCCCCAACGACCGGTCGTCCTCGTCGGCGCGTTCATGGTACTTCTGACGCCGTGTATCGACTACGTCATCACCTTCACCGAACTCGCGGGCGGCGACTCCGAGCAGATCACCGCGACGACACCTGCGCTGATGCTCGTTCAGCTCCTGTTGCTGCCGGTGTACCTCTGGCTGTTCATGGGGGCGGGAGTCGCCGAGGCTATCGAGCCAGAACCGTTCCTCGAAGCGTTCCTGATACTCATCGCGCTTCCGCTGACACTCGCGTGGCTCACCGAAGCCTGGGTAGAGCGGTCGCCGAAGGGAGCGGCGTGGCAGGAGACGATGGGGTGGTTGCCCGTACCGATGATGGCCGCGACGCTGTTCGTCGTCATCGTCTCCCAGCTCCCTCGCGTGCGAGGTTCGATCGACCAAATCGCAGTCGTCGTTCCGGTGTACGTCGCGTTCCTCGTCGTCATGCCGGTGCTCGGACGACTCGCGGCGGGAGCGCTTCGGATGGACACCGGCGAGAGTCGAGCGCTCGTGTTCACGTCGGTCACCCGTAACTCACTGGTCGTTCTTCCGCTCGCGCTCGCGCTCCCGGCGGGGTATCGGTTGGCTCCCGCCGTCGTCGTGACGCAGACGCTCGTCGAACTGACTGGGATGGTTGCGCTCACGCGGATCGTTCCGACGTGGCTCGTGCCCGGGGGTTCGACTCATCACTCGCCGTTCACGCGGACAGACGGTGACTGAAGGGAAACCGAGAGGGTACTTCGGCGATGGGTTCTCGGCGTATTCTACGGAGAACGCGAATCGGCCAGTTCACTATGCGTCCCCGGCCTGACTGTAGGCTCGAAGTGTCACCGTATTTGATTGACGTTGGTTCACAATCTGACCGTACAACAAGACAATAACCTCGGAATCAGTCTAGGAAATATGACCGAAGAGGGAGACCGTCCGCGTTGGTTTTCAGACCGTGCTGGGTTATCGATCCTGGCGGCGGTGAGTGGCATTCTCGCCGCGCTTCTCGTTCTCACACAGCTACAATACATTCTACTCGCGATCGTCCTCGCATACGTTCTCACACCCGCACAACGGAGACTCGAGCGTCATCTGCGCTCAGTGACGGCTGCCCTCTCCCTCATCTTGCTTTCGGTGTTCGCGATTTTCATTCCGGTCGCATATATCCTCTTGGTCGCAATTCAGCAGGGACTAGGGCTCCTTACCGCCATCCAAGACGGGGAACTCAGTCTCGACACCATTCAGGACCGTATCGGAACCAGTGGTTACGTGATTGACTTCGATCTGTTGTATACGACGTATCAAGAGCCAATCGCTACCGGGTTGGAGCGTCTCGCTACCGGCGCGATAACCGTCATCGGCGGCCTCCCTGGTGTGCTGATCGGACTCACCGTGACGGTCTTTGTGCTCTTTGCGTTGTTGCGAAACGGCGAACAGTTGGTTGCATGGCTCCGATCAGTCGTCCCCGTCTCCGATCGTGTGCAGCGGGAACTGCTCGACGAACTCGACACCCTCATGTGGGCGTCCGTTATCGGTAACGTCGCTGTCGCGGTGGTCCAGGCGGTACTGCTTGGAATCGGGTTAGTGCTCGTCGGCATGCCCGGCGTCGTCTTCTTGACCGTGGCGACGTTCATACTGACGTTGCTCCCGCTCGTTGGGGCGTTCGGTGTCTGGCTTCCGGTTTCGATTTACCTACTCACGATCGGTCGCCCCATCTCAGCGGTACTGTTGTTCGTATACGGTTCGTTAGTCAGCGCTTCGGACCTCTACGTTCGCCCGGCGATCATTAACCGGAGCGGAGCGCTCAACGTAGCGACCATCGTCGTGGGTATCTTCGGGGGAATCATCCTGTTCGGGGCGATGGGCCTGTTCGTCGGCCCCGTCGTACTCGGCGGAACGAAGGTCGTCCTCGACCTGTTTGCCCAGGAGCGAGTGGAACCGACCACCGGCTGATTGCGGTCGTCTTACTCACTGAATCGATGCCAACTTGGTTTAGCGAGAGTGCCACAACAACGGCTCACAGTTCTCCCCGGCGTCGGTGCGTTCGGCGAGTGCGTTCGCAACTCCGAATCAGTCCACGACGTCCTCGTCGAGGCTGCCGAAGATACGCCGATTCTGCACTCCGCGTAGACCTGGCCGTTCGCCATCCCGAGTGCTGGCTCATCGAGCTCTCCTCCGAAATCGAGGTCGCAATCCTCGGACACGGTGTGGTACACACCGCCGACGTGCGAACAGCCACGTAACTCGCTGCGGGGACAAGACCGCCGAACTCGGCGAGGCGGTACGAAAACCAGCGCGCTGAATGTTATCGACGCTGTTGCTGCCACTCGGTTACGAGTAATCCGTACAGGATACAATCGTGGTATTCACCGTCGACGAAATCATGGTCTCGTTGCCTCCCCTCTTCGATGAAACCGATCTTGTCCAAGAGATGTTGGGCCGGCTCGTTGAATTCGATCACCTCTGCGACGAACTTGTGAAGCCGACAGTGGTCGAATCCATACTCGAGGAGCAGCTCGACCGCTTCGGTTCCATAGCCTTCGCCGGAGTAGTCTGGGTGTATCCAACAACTTGGTTCTGCGACACCCGCCGTCTCGTTTATCTCTGAGAACCCCACTAATCCAATGGGTTCCGTCTCAGCGGTGACGAGAAAGCGAACTGAAGATGATGGCTCCGAGTCCGAAGAGAAGATGGCGCGAATTTCGTTTAGCGTATACGGTTTGGAGGGCTCCATCGTTTTCCAGATTTCAGGCGAATTAATCGACTCATGGATAAACGCTATATCCTCCTCTTCGACCGTACAGAGTGATACAGCACTACCTCCGAGAAAGGCTGGGCCAGACATGAGCAGACTTGCCCAAAGCCCCGCTTAACGGTTGTGAATGGGTTTCACGGTGGTTCGATACTGAGTATCTCCGTAGAATGGTGATAGACGTGATTGATGACTACATCCTATCGCCATCTAAAACGTGTAACAACACACTCCAGTCTGTACATGACCGTCATACCCCTGAAAACAGGGTCTTCTTTTTCTCCGTAACCTGTACCATCCCCTCTTCAGTGACGGTCACATCATATCCAAAATACGTGAATGTGATTTCGCCACGGGAACCGTTCCTATCAGGGCTTTCAAGCAGCGAGGGGACGATATTGGGGTCAATCGCGTAGTGCAACGGGGGCAGGTCCAGCGGTCCCACACCTTCACGGGTAGCGATTTGTGTGACTATTTCATGGAGGGGTGGGAGCCCCTGATTACGTGATGGCGAACCCACAGACATTGACTAATTAGAGGTAATCTTTCGAGAAAAACCTCGTGCATATACACGTTTAGAAGCTGTCGAAAAAAACTCGAATTCGATAGATTCTGGTTCGGTAATCGAGTTCGACCGATAGAGAACCAGCTATGGGGCGATAAAACTGGCAGTCACGAACAAGGGTCACACGAAGAGATACCCGCAATGGAAGGCGTTCTCTCGTTCGGGGAACCCTTCGTTTTGTTGATAAAGGAGATGCCGTCGAAATCTCTCGTCCGACCCCCCGCTCTTTTCGGTCAACTATCTTTGAAATGACCCGTAAGTAGGGCTGTGTGCTGATTATTCTCCTTGGCAAGACAAACCCGCGCTCAAGCGTATGAGACAAAGGTGACTTGACCCTCGCGGGTCCATTCCCAAGCGAGAATGGATTCGGCTACCGACGTGGAGACAAAACTTCGCCAGCGAGTTCGTCAGCAGGAGGCCGTCGCCGAACTCGGGCAGCAAGCACTCGTCACCGATGACCTCGATCAACTAATGCACGATGCGTCGGTAGCCGTCGCTGAAACGCTGGAGAGCGACTATTGCAAGGTTCTTGAGCTGCTTCCAGGAGACGAGGTGTTTCTTCGGCAAGGGGTCGGCTGGCAGGACGGCCTTGTTGGGAATGCGACGGTCCCGACGGACCGTGACTCCCAGGCTGGCTATACGCTGCTCTCTGAAGAGCCAGTTATCGTTGACGATCTCCGAACCGAGGAGCGTTTTTCAGGTCCCGATTTACTCGTCGATCACGACGTTGTCAGCGGAATCAGCGTTATCATCGGTTCGTTCGGAGATCCGTGGGGAATACTGGGGACGCATACGACGGCCAAACGGACGTTCACCGAACACGATGTCAACTTCGTCCAGAACGTCGCCAATATTCTCGCCTCCACCATCGAAAGTGAACAAACGAAACGCCGTCTAAAAGAGGAAACCCAAGTTAGAGATCAGATCGTCGACACCAGCCCCGTCGGAATCGTCATTATCAACGCGGATGAGACAATACAGTTCGCCAACGAGCGTGCTGAGGAGATCTACGCCCGGAGTCAAGAAGAACTTGCCACGATCTCTGCCGATGATTCCCGCTGGGATTTAATTGATACTCAAGGAAATCCACTCCCCGACGAGAAGCGACCGTTCAAGCGGGTGATGGCGACGGGTAAATCCGTTTTCGACGTAGAGTTTGGCTTGCGCCAGCCGGACGGACAGCGCGTCTGGGTCTCTGTGAACGGATCACCGTTACCGATCGATGGCGGTGAGGAACACCGCGCTATCTTTGCGCTGAACGATATCACCGAGAGAAAGCGCCTCGAAGCCGAATTCGAGGAGATGGTTGGACGGGTTTCCGATGCGTTCTACGCGCTCGACGACGAGTTTCGATTTACCCACGTCAACGAACGTGCCGCAGAACTCCTCCAACATTCCCGTGAAGAGTTACTCGGCAAGAACCTCTGGGAGGTGTTCCCCTCTGCCGCCGAAATCGATGAGGTCTGGGAGGCCTTCCATACAGCACGTGAGACGCAGGAAGCGACCAGCTACGAACTGTACTACGACACGCTCGACTTCTGGGTCGAAGCGAACATTTACCCGTCCGAAACGGGCGTCTCGGTCTACTTCCGTGATATTACTGAACAAGTCGAGCGCGAGCAGGCACTCGAGAAGTCGAATGAACGCCTCGAACAGTTCGCCTACGCCGCTTCCCACGATCTCCAAGAACCCCTCCGGATGGTCTCAAGTTACCTTCAGCTGATTGAGCGTCGGTACGCCGATGCATTGGACGAAGATGGCGAGGAGTTTCTTGAGTTTGCTGTTGACGGAGCTAACAGAATGCGCGAGATGATCGACGGCCTACTCGAGTACTCGAGAGTTGACTCCCGGGGGAGACCGCTCGAGCCGGTTAATCTCGGGTCCGCCTTCGAGGATGTCCGCGATGATCTCCAGATGCAGATCGAGGACCAAGACGCCGAGATTGCTGTCGAAAACCTGCCTCGCGTCGAGGGTGATGCCGGGCAGTTACGACAAGTCCTCCAGAACCTCCTGTCGAATGCGATTCAGTATAGTGGAGATGAGCCCCCAGAGATATCCGTGTCTGCGGAGCGATCCGGTTCAATGTGGACAATTTCCGTCGCTGACAAGGGGATTGGTATCGACCCTGACAACAGAGATCGCATTTTCAACGTGTTCGAGCAACTGCATGGGCCGGAGAAGCACGACGGAATGGGTATCGGGCTCGCGCTCTGCCAACGCATCATTGAGCGCCACGACGGTGAGATCTGGGTCGACTCGGCACCTAACGAAGGAGCGACATTCTCGTTTACGATTCCCGCGGCGCAGAATTCTGCGTAGAACGATCGGATCGATTGAGTCTACAACAGAGTAGAACACTGCCTGGAATGATCGATATGCGTTCTGTACGTAACGATAATTGGTCAGTGTGTGACGAATCGGGCATATTGCACGAAGCGGTCGTCGTGGCCGCGTCTGCAACAGCCTGTTCGTCTCGGTCGTAGTCTGCAAGAACGTTTCCGAGTATCTCCTCGGATTCGCCATGCGAATATACGTTTACCGCTCCCACTCAGTCCACCGCTGAATCATCGATATCCTTTTGATAGACTCGCACCGTCGAAATTCGGGTTCCCTCGACGCTCGTTACCTCAACGACGTTCCCGTCGACCTCGACGCGGTCGCCAAGTTCTGGCGCCCGGTTGAGTTGGCCGAGCACCAATCCACCGATCGTTTCGACCTCCTCGCTTTCGAAGTCCCCATCGAGGGTGTCGTTAACTTTCGACAGTGGTACACCTCCGTCGATGTCGTACATCCCATCGTCGCGCCGGCGTATCGAGGGCTCGCGCTCATCGAGATCAAACTCATCTCGAAGGTCTCCGACGAGGGCCTCGACGATATCTTCAACCGTTGCAATCCCCTCGAACGCTCCCCACTCGTCGATGACGCCGGCTATCTGCTGGCGATCCTCTCTGAACTGTATTAGGAGATCGCTGATGGTCATCGTCTCCGGAACGATGAGAATCTCGCGGGCGATGTCACCGACTCTCTCGGCATCCCCGTCGTCCACCTCTGCTCGTAGCACGTCCTTGACGTCCACGAATCCGACCACTTGGTCGCCGTCGTCGGCATCAAGGACCGGATAGCGCGTGTGACCGGCCTCAAAGACGACTGAATGAAGTTCGGAGAGCATGGCATCCGCCGGAACGCTCATCACGTCCGGCCGCGGGACCATGACCTCTCGCACCACGGTGTCGTCAAGATCGAAGACGCGCTCGATCATCGTCACTTCTGCCACGTCGATATCCCCTTCCTCGCCGGATTGAGTAAGTACCCGAAGGAGTTCCCGTTCGCCGAGCGTCTCATCCGTTTCGGAGGCGGGCGGTACGCCGAGCGACCGCGTGAACGCGTTGGCTGTCCCGTTGAAGACGACGATTCCCGGATAGAGGATGTAATAGAAGACCTTCATTGGCGGGGCGAGGAACAGCGAGAGTCGCTCGGTCTTCGCGATTGCAAGCGTCTTCGGCGCGAGCTCACCGAAGACGACGTGGAGGAACGTGATGAGACCAAAGCCGACCGCGAAGGCGACGAGATGAATGAGATTCGCCGGGAGAATCGGTTCCAACACGGGCTCGATGAGCGATGCCACGGCGGGTTCGCCGACCCATCCCAGTCCCAGGGAAGCGATGGTGATGCCGAGTTGCGTCGTCGCGAGATAGTCGTCGAGGCCCACCATCACTTCTTGGAGCGTCCCCGCGCCGGGCCGTCCCTCCTCGACGAGCTGTTCGACCGACGTTCCCCGAATCCGAACGAAAGCGAACTCTGCAGCGACGAAAAAACCGTTCAGAAGCACGAGGATTAGTGCGACGACGAGTTGTGCCGCCGAGAGCACGATGTCTACCATCGGTGCTTCCAGAAAGTACTGCCGTTCGATTGTAGTGCGTCCATATCTCTACATCTCGTTCCATTTACTAAAATCATCTAAAGAGCCGCGAGTGGCCGAGCGCCGTCAGTAGCGAATCGAGCCAGTAGATATCGTGACCGAAGACTGTTTCCCTCGTTCCGCTGGCTGCCTGCGAACAAGGTGCCTGGGCATTTATTGGGTAGATCAGCGTCAGGCCCCGCTGAAAATATCCTCTGCTTTCAGCACGTGACTTCCGAGGGGGAGTGGATAGGTTTCGGTGGTCGTGCTGAATAGTACTCGTTTTCGTTCTCACTGGCGAGCGACGATCGAGAGAGCGACTGTCGGGAGAAGAATTGGCTAACCGATCGGCAATAGAAGCCCTGAAACGTCAGATTTCGGCTACCTACTCTCCGCTGTTCGACCTTGTGCAGGTCTCAGACTGACGTTACAGATTTTGTCTACTTTGCCGCATTCCCTAAGTCTGTCCCGACGAGGGTGACGTGTTCATCGAGTAGTCCACAACCTTTAGGACTCGTTCTCTTCCCACTGAATCAACTGTTCGTGCCAGTCAACGAACTCCTGAATCGTTCCTGCCGTCGTCTGTCTAACGTCTGCATCTTCCATCGTTACAACGACGGTCTCGGCTAACTCTGCGACTGCCTTGTATAGTGTCTTCGGCTGAACGCGATACTGATGGGCTCCGATTGGATTTCCGACTAAGTCTTCCATAATCAGTCTCGTCTCCGAATCTACCGTTTCGAGTCGCCAATCGAGGTACGCACATCCTCTATCCCCACAAACACAACAAAACGGATTCGCGCTCGCGGAGCCAATTCTCTCGAACTCACTACTCATTTCGAACATCGCTTTCACGGTATCCGACACGTCGAAATCGTCCGGGATTCTCCGCTCTTCACGTAGCTCATCCCCGTTCAGATAGAGGTGGATTCGGCCAACTATTGCGGACTCATACAGTCGTGTGCCCTCTCGAAAATCCACTCCTGCTTCAACGCAGTCTAGTTTCTCTGTCTCGAATCGAATTCCTCTGAGAATGGGTATGTTGTTCATTTCAGGAGCAGTTACTAGAATGGGAGAAAAGCCTTGTTAGCTAGTTAGACAGTGGTGTTCAGTATCCTCCCGTGGAATGACAGATGCTACCGATTCTCACGCTGATGTACTTTGTTCAACTCGATGAGCAACCGGAAGATGGCCTTCACCAAGTTCGCGTCCACCTCGAATTTTTCGGCGTTCACGCCCGCTCGCTCCATCACCTTGTCTTCCTGGGCCTCGTCGGTCGTCGGGAGGTCTCGCTCGTCTTTGACCTGCGCGATGGTGTCGGCGACGTACGTTCGCCGGGCGATGAGTTCGACGAGTTCGCGGTCGATATCCTCGATCTCCTCGCGGAGTTCGTCGAGGCTCATCTCGTCGGGTCGCGGTCGATTCGGCTCGGTCTCTGTGAGGTCGTCAGTCATATATGCGTGCTCCGTCAGCTCGTGTTTCGGTCAAAAGCGTCGTCCCGGGTCGGTCGTCCCACCGCTCTCGGACGGTGTCGAGCGCCGCGGCGCCGCCGACGGCGACGACGCTCGGTCCGGTGCCCGACACCGAGACGCCCGCGGCGTCGGGGAGCGCCTCTATCGCCGGGTCCGCGGAGAACCCGAGCGCCGCCGAGAAGGCGAACCCGTTGACGGTCATCGCCTCGGCGTAGCGCCCCGCGAGCGCGAGATCCGCCACCGTGTCGGCGACGGATGCGATTCGAGTACATCGCTCCGCGTCGGCGTCGGCGCTGTAGGCGCGCTCCGGCGGCGTCCAGACGAGAACGTTCCAGTCCACACCGTCGCGGGCGAGCAGTTCGTCCTCGCGGTTGTCGGTGACGGTGACACCGCCGAGCATGCTCGCGGAGGCGTCGTCGAACGCCCCGGTGACGGTGACGCCCGCGTCGCGGGCCGCCTCGACGCCCATCAGACAGGCGTCGACTCGCGTGACGGCGTCGTCGGTGTCGACCCGGCCGTCGCGTGCGCTCCGTTCCTCGCGTTCGTCGACGACGTCGACGCCGAGCGCAGACAGCGTTGCCAGCACCGTCGCGTTGGCGGCGGCGCTGGAACTCTTGAGTCCGGCGGCCATCGGCACGTCGCTCTCGGTGCGGACCGCGCCGCCCTCGCCGTCGCCGAATCGCTCGACGCAGCGTTCGACGCAGCGTTCGACGAGTCGCGTGTCGGCGTCGGGGTCCTCGGCGACGTCGCCGCGGACGGTTCCCGAGCCGTCGAGTTCGACGGACGCGCGCGTCTCCACGTCGATGGCGAACGCCGAACCCACGCCGGTCGCGAGCGCGTTCAGGACGGTCCCCGCCCCGGGGGCGGATGCGCGGCCGTGCATAGCCAGAGGCGGCGACGAGTCACATTAGGTGTGGCGGTCGGTGCCGATTTCGCTGCTACCGCCCGCGGCGCGTCACGTCGACGAGACGCGACGCTTTTGGCCGACCCCTCGTTACTCACGGTCATGAGCGCGCGCAACGACGTCCCCCCGAGTACGCTCGGCGTCGAACTCCTCGACATCGGCGTCGAAGTAGAGTACCTCGACGGTCGCAAGACGCTGTACCGCGGCGTCCCCCAGAAGCACAGCGGTCCGCTCCGAACCGGGCCGGGTAAGGAGACGCACGTCCTCGTCACCGACCCCACCGAAACCGAGGGCGTGATGATGTACGTCAACGACCTGAAGACCCACGACGACATCCTCGACGACAGCGGCGTCGGCCGCATCCTCCTCGGCGACGGCGACGAGGAGGAACTGTTCCCGGGCGTCGTCGTCCGCCGCGTCGGCGGGATGCGCACCGAAGTCGAGGCCGACCCGGAGGTCGCCCGTGGCCGCGTCTTCGTCTTCGTCGAGGACGACTGGGGTGAGGAGAGCTTCGAACTCGTCTCCGAGGAGTAGTCGACGAGTAGTCAACGAGTAGTCAACGAGTCCCCGCCGAGTAGCGCTATCGGCGGGTCACTGCAAGTAAGAGGGGTCCTCTGCGTCGCAGCTCGACTCGTGTTGCTTCGCGTCCGTCTCGTTCTCGAAGAGGAGTCCGCACTCCTCGCACTCGTACCACGTCATATCGTCCCGCTCTGTCGTGGCGACCATACTTCGACAGAGGCTAGCGACCATCAAATGCGTTACCCGGCGGTGGGTCGCCGCGGACCGCCGACGCGGCGCGGAGCCGACCGCTCTCGCAGGGACCGACCGTGAGGAAGGGTAAAGAACCGTCACTACAAAGGCGGTGACATGAGCGACGATTCGGGCATCGAACTCACGGTCCGCGCCGCCGAAAAACGCGACGCCGGCCGTGGCATCGCCCGCCTCCCCGACTCCGCTCGACGGACGCTCGGTGTTCTCAGCGGCGACACCGTCGTCATCGAAAGCGAACGCGAGACGGTCGCCAAAGTGTGGCCCGCCGGTCCGACCGCCCCCGCCGGCACCGTCCAGGTCGACGCCGACACCCGTACCAACGCCGGTGCGAAAGTCGGCGAGACCGTCCGCGTTCGGAAGGTCGCCGTCGAGACGGCCCGGTCTGTGACCATCACCGCCGCCGCGAGCGTCGGCACCGACGACGAAGACCTCCTCCGCCGCATTCTCAAGCGCGCACTGCTCGACCGTCCCCTCCTCCAAGGCGAGCAGGTCCACGTCGAACAACTCGGCGACGCGCCGTTCGTCGTGAGCGAGACGAACCCCGACGGCACCGTCCGTATCGCCGATTCGACGACCGTCCGCGTCGACATCGCAACCGACCGGAGCGGAAGCAGCGTATACCCTTCTACCGACCGAGACGCCGGGCGCACAGCCGGCTCGGGAGCCGGAACCGGCTCCGAGACGGGTTCCGACGCTAGCGGGAACGCCGCACCTGCACCTGCGAAACCGGCGACGGGAATCAACTACGAGGACATCGGCGGCCTCGACGAGGAGCTCGAACTCGTCCGCGAGATGATAGAGCTCCCGCTCTCCGAACCGGAGGTGTTCACCCGCCTCGGCGTCGAACCGCCGAAGGGCGTCCTCCTCTACGGCCCGCCCGGAACGGGGAAGACGCTCATCGCCAAAGCCGTCGCCAACGAGGTGGACGCGCACTTCGTCACCATCTCGGGTCCGGAGATCATGTCCAAGTACAAGGGCGAGTCCGAGGAGCGCCTCCGCGAGACGTTCGAGGAGGCCCGCGACAGCTCTCCCGCCATCGTCTTCTTCGACGAGATAGACTCCATCGCCCCGAAGCGCGACGAGGGCGGCGACGTGGAGGACCGCATCGTCGGCCAGTTGCTCTCGCTGATGGACGGCCTCGAAGCCCGCGGCGAGGTCATCGTCATCGGCGCGACCAACCGCGTCGACGACCTGGATCCCGCCCTCCGCCGCGGCGGGCGCTTCGACCGCGAGATCGAGATCGGCGTCCCCGGCGAGACCGGTCGGCGCGAGATTCTCGACGTCCACACGCGGAACATGCCGCTGGCCGACGACGTGGACCTCGACCGCATCGCGTCGCGGACCCACGGATTCGTCGGCGCGGACCTCGAATCGCTCGCCAAGGAGGCGGCGATGATCGCACTCCGTCGTTCGCGCGACGGGACCGACCCGGTTCCGCTCGACGAACTCGAAATCACCCGCGCGGACTTCGAGGGGGCGATGGCCGCCGTCGACCCGAGCGCGATGCGCGAGTACGTCGCCGAGACGCCGACGACGACGTTCGAGAACGTCGGCGGTCTCGACGAGGCGAAAGCGGTGCTCGAACGCGCGGTGACGTGGCCGCTGACGTACGCTCCGCTGTTCGAGGCGGCCAACACCGCACCGCCGTCGGGCGTGCTGCTGTACGGCCCGCCGGGGACCGGTAAAACGCTGCTCGCGCGGGCCATCGCCGGCGAGAGCGGCGTCAACTTCATCCACGTCGCCGGGCCGGAGCTGCTGGACAGGTACGTCGGGGAGAGCGAGAAATCGGTCCGAGAGGTGTTCGAGCGGGCCAGACAGGCCGCCCCGGCGATCGTCTTCTTCGACGAGATAGACGCCATCGCCGGCGACCGCGACATGTCGGGCGGCGACTCCGGCGTCGGCGAACGCGTCGTCTCGCAACTGCTGACCGAACTCGACCGCCTCAGCGACAACCCCAACCTGGTCGTGCTGTCGGCGACGAACCGCCGCGACTCGCTTGATCCGGCGCTGCTTCGGCCGGGGCGACTGGAGTCGCACGTCGAGGTGCCCGCGCCCGACGAGGCGGGTCGTCGCGCGATTCTCGACGTGCACGTCCGCGACAAACCGCTCGCCGACGACGTAGACCTCGACGACGTCGTCTCGCGGATGGACGGATTCACCGGCGCGGACATCGCGGCGGTCTGTCGCGAGGCGACGCTGTTGGCGATTCGAGACGTCGCCGACAGGTACGAGGGCGCGGAGGCCAACGAACACGCCGACGAGGTGCTCGTCACCGACGGCCACTTCGACACGGCGCTAGAGACGGTCGACCCGACGATGCGATAGCGTCACCGTCGCAGTTACGGTGTGTCCTGACTCGGCCTACTCAGTTCGTCTCCGAATCTCGGGTCGAGACGGCCGACGCGACCTGCGTGCGGAGACGGGCGAACCACGGGAAGTGACTCCCGCCGAGTTCGATGACGCCCGCCTTCGCCATGAGGAGATAGACGGCCAGCGAGACCACGTACACGAGCGGGGTGATGGTCACCTGCCAGAGGACCGTCGTCGAGAAGTCGACGCCGACCGCCGGTCCCCAGAGTTCGTTCGCCGTCACGATGATTCGGTACACCGGGATGTGGACCAGGTAGATGCCGACGGCGTGGCGGCCCACGCTCGGCAGCACCGTGTTCTTCCCCCAGTCGGGGTTCGAGAGGGCGTACGCGAAGAGGGCGACGACGAAGAAAACCGTCGAGAGCGTGTACTCCGTCGTGACGATTCCCTGTGCGAGCGTAGTGTCACGGAGGAGATAGCCGACGGCGTACTGTTCGGCGAGTTGAAGCGCCACCACGAGACATATCGCGCCGAGATACAGGCGGCTCCGGTCCTCGCTCGGCGACCAGTTGCTCGTTCTGAGTCGGTAGCCGAGCGCGACGTAGAAGAAGCCGAAGAAGAGGGCGTCGCGCGTCTCGAACGGAACCTCGACGAGCGGCTGCAAGTTCGTTCCCACCAGTCCGACGACGTGCAAGAGTGCGGCGACAGGGAGCAAGTAGCGGGTCTTCTCGAACTTGACGAAGAGGGTGACGAAGCAGATCGAGAAAAACAGCGCCGTCAGGAACCACAGCGGGACGCCGATGGTGTCTCCGTAGTAGAGAAAGCCCAGTAGCGAGGGGTCGTCGAGTCGGCGCGTGAGCAAGGCGTTGATGACGTCGGCACCCTGCAGTAGGGCGACGACGGTCGTCGCCGCGAGGTAGAGCAGTATTCCGAACAGGTACAGCGAACCCACCTTTCGAAACGCGCCGCTCACGTACGCCCTCGCGTCGTCGGGAGTCAGCGACCGAGCGAGAAAGTAGCCGGAGGCCGCAAAGAAGAACGGAACGTCGAACTGGCCGAGCGTATCCAGTGCGAAGTAGACGTAGTTGCCGTGCGCCCCGAAGCCGCG
Source organism: Haloprofundus salinisoli (assembly GCF_020097815.1). Taxonomy (NCBI): domain Archaea; kingdom Methanobacteriati; phylum Methanobacteriota; class Halobacteria; order Halobacteriales; family Haloferacaceae; genus Haloprofundus; species Haloprofundus salinisoli. Next base: position 3,000,100 of record NZ_CP083663.1, on the reverse strand, counting down.
AAACGGGTCGACGTGCGCGACGACGATGAAGAACATGGCGACAGCGCGCAACGTGTCTATACTGTGAAGTCGGTCCCCCATTGACCGAAGGATTCACCGTCAAGATGTTTTAGATTTCTGGCCGTGAATCGACATACTGCGGGTCGGTCACATCGCTTCGAGAACCGCTCTGTAGTAGGCTTTATCGTCGTCTCGGAGGACGTCGTCGACGCGCCACCGTGTACCGACGACGGCGTCGGCGAGTCGGTCGGGTGAGAACAACAGAAACACCACCGTTCGACCGACTTCGCGTGCAGTTGCGCCATCGTCGCCTCTGCAGTACTCGACGTGGAACGCCCGGCGGGCGACGCCGCTTCGAGGGTCCGGTCGGTGGCCGAAGAACGACTCGGCGTCGAGACAGGTCGGGTCGTAGCTGTCGACGACGGCGACGCCCGACTCGTCGGTGACGGCTGCGAGGTCCGACAGAAACTCGCGGACGCCCGCGAACGACCCCGCGATGCCGAGCTGCGTACCGTTGACCAGCGCCGACCGGAACCGGTTCCGAGAGAAGTCGAGCGCGAACATGTCCATCAGGCGAGCGTCGTCGACGCCGCCTTCGCGGACGGCCTCGACCGCACCGGGACTGACGTCGACGGCGACGACCTCGCGGTCGTCCTGGAGGAACAGCGCGTGCTGTCCGGCACCGCACCCGACGTCGAGAACCGGCCCGTCGAGCGAGTCGAGTAGCGACTTCCACTCCGAAGACCACGCCGCCGGTGGCGTGAAGTAGTGTTCGGCGATGCGAGCGTCCGTCCGCTCTGCGCCGTCGACGTACTCGCAGACGCCGCGCAGTCCGCCCCGTCGGTAGTCGAGCATCGCGCGGCCGAGCGGGTCGGCGTCGACCGATTCGGCGGCCAGTGATCCGTCGTCTACTCCGCCGGCGTCCGACGCGCGCGTCGAATTGTGGTCCGTCACAGCTCGTCACACACCCACATTTGTAATAAATCCGTGACGAGACTCGGTACCGACTCCCGCGGGCGGTTCGGCCGGTTTCGTCCGTCGTCGCTTATTTGTGAGTGGCTCTCACAGAGGGGGGTATGAGTGACGGCTTGCTCACCGAGAAAGCGCGAGAGAGACTCACGACCACCTGTCGAACGGCGGTGGGCGACAGTTTGCGGTCGGTGACGTACTTCAGTCGGTTCGACTACGAGCAAGTGTATCTCCGAAGCGACCTGGAGCAGGACGCCGACCTGAGCTCCTTCATCGGCAACGAGTGGCACGACTTCAAGACGACGCAGGACGCCTACCACAACTCCGAGTTGGGCGAGTACCGCTACACGATTCGCGTCTTCGACAACGGCTTCCTCGTCCGCATCACCACCGAAGACACCGGTGTGTTCATCACCACCGACGGCATCACGATGAAGGACTTCCAGTCGCTGTCGGCGGCGGTCGAACCGGTGCTCGAAGACTGGACGTAGTGGCGCGACCCCTCGCCGGAGAACGAAAGCGCCGGAGCGGCGCACGTCTCTCCCGCCGTCAGTCCCAGAACGACTGCGTTCGGGCGTACTGGCGTTCTTGGGCGAGAATGTCGCGGTAGAAGTCGTCCTCGTCCTCGCGGAGTTTGGCGATAATGCGCGCGGCGTTGTGCGGGCCGACGCCGCGGGCGGCCATGGCGACGACGGCGCGTTTCCCGTGACTCTGGACGAGATTCGCCGACTTGTACGCCCGTCGCGTCATCTTCTCCTGTTCGTCGTCCTTGTCCGTCGCCCGCACCGCCTTCACCACCTCGTCGGCCCACGGGTTCAGCGAGGCGATGCGCGTCGACCCGCAGTTCGGACACTCGGGTTGCTCGGCGACGCGTCGCACCTTCGTCTTGCGCGTCCAGTCGGTGCAGTGCAGACAGAACAGGATGACGCGGTCGTTCCGGATGCGCTCTCGAATCGCCTCGATGACGCTCGCGTCGGCGTTCTCGGGGACGAGGAACTCGCGGCCGCTCGACCGCCCGGCGACGCCGATGGGCGTGCGTTCGCGGGCGACGGCGAGTTCGATATCGCCCGACTCGATGCGGCGCAGCACTGCAACGGTGTTCGGCACGTCCAAATCGCGGTGGAACACTTCTCTGACCGCCTCGTCGTAGACGGGGGTGTCCTCTAGCGCCGCGAGCAGGCGGTCGGCGCCGAAGCGGTTGTTGCCCTGGTAGCGCTTGAGCGCGCCGAACTTCGAGGCGACCTGCGCGAGTGTGAACTTGAGCCCGTCGGAGTTCTTCAACGCGAGTTCGAGGAGCCCCTCGACGTGGTCGGGGTCGGTCGATTCCAGCACCTCGACGAAGTCCGGGGCGCGGACTTTCGGCGGGACCTCGAACTCGATGCGATACGGGTTGACCTCCATACCGACCGACGACCCGGTTCGCTGGCCGACGAGCGCCGACAGCAGTCGCCCGAGCGTCTCGTTGACCTGGTGGCCGAAGCAGGCGTTGACGACGACGGTCCGACCCTGTCCCTCGACGACGATTCGGTCGGCCGTCGGCATCGGTTCGCCCGTCTCCGCGTGGCGGTCGAGCAGCGTCATCGCCTCGGTCACGGTGTAGTCGTCGGTCGGGTACCGCGCGAGGAAGTCGCGGGCGACCGACTCGACGGACGCGCCGGACTCGAACTGCGGGCCGGCGACGTTTCGCATCTCGCCGACCTCCTGGGCGACGGCCATCGGCACCGGAATCTCGCGGCCGGTCCACGACGGCACCTCGCCCGCCGGGTTCTCGATGGGGGCGACGTTCACCCGCGCCTCCTCGTCGTCGATGTCGTTGATGCGCCACATCTCGCCGCGCTGGATGAACACCTCACCGGGTTGCGCGAAGTTGACGACGAACCGCTCGTCGAGCGTCCCGATCTGCTTGCGGGAGCTCATGTCGTGGACCTCGTACGTCTCCTGGTCGGGAATCATCGAGAGGTTCGCGTAGAAGTACTGCCACGTCCCGCCGGACTTCTCCAGGAGGTCCTTCTCCTCGTCGACCCACAGGAGGTGGTTGCCCGAGAGCTCGCGGACGACCTGGCGGAACTGCTCTTCTTCCACGTCGCGAAAGGGGTACGCCCGCCGGACGAGTTCGTACGCGCCGCGGGCGCTTACCTCGCCGGTGTCCATCACGACTCCCACTATCTGGTTCGCCAGCACGTCGAGACTGCCGTGGTGAATCTCGGCGGGTTCGACCTCGCCGGCGACGGCGCGGCGGGCGATGGCCAGCGCCTCGAACGTGTCGTCGGGGTCGCTGGTGACGATGGTGCCGCGGGAGACGGCGTCGCGGCGGTGGCCCGCCCGGCCGACGCGCTGGAGCAGGCGGGCGACTTCTCGGGGGCTCCCGTACTGGACGACGTGGTCGACGCGACCCACGTCGATGCCGAGTTCCATCGACGAGGTGCAGATAAGCCCATCAATTTCGCCGGCTTTGAACCGGTCTTCGATGTCGATTCGCGCCTCCTTCGAGAGCGATCCGTGGTGGACGCCGATGTTCGCGCCGAGCGTCTTGAACCGCGAACCGAGCGCTTCCGCGGTCTGGCGGGTGTTGACGAAGACGAGCGTCGACTCGTGCTCGCGGACAAGCTCTAGAATCGTCCGAACGTGGCTCGCGATTTCGGTGTCAGTGGCGAGTTTTCCCGCCAGACGCTCGTCGTCAGACGTCACCTCCGGATGCGTCACCGCGAACTCGACGTTGCTCCCCACGTCGACTTCGACGATCTCGAAGTCGCGGTCGCCGGGTTCCGTCGCCGGCCCGACGCCGACGAGGAACTTGGCGACCTCCTCGGGCGAACCGACGGTCGCCGACAGGCCGATTCGCTGAAACGGTCCCGCGACCTCGCGGAGGCGTTCGAGGCCGACAGTCAACTGCGCACCGCGTTTCGACGAAGCGAGTTCGTGCACCTCGTCGACGACGACGTGTTCGACGTCCGAAAGCGCCTTTCGGAGCTTCTTGCCCGTCAGCATCGCCTGCAGCGTCTCCGGCGTCGTCACCAGTACGTCCGGCGGGTCGTCGGCTTGCTTGCCGCGTTGGTACTGCGTCGTGTCGCCGTGGCGGACTTGGATGTCGAGGTCCAGCGTCTCGCCCCACCAGTCGAGTCGCTCGCGCATGTCGCGGTTGAGCGCCCGCAACGGCGTGATGTACAGCGCGGAGATACCGAACGGTTTCTCGTCGCGCTCGACGATCGAATCGAAGACGGGGAGCATCGCCGTCTCGGTCTTACCAGTCCCGGTGGGCGCGATGACGAGCGCGTTCTTCCCGGCGGCGAGCGGCGGAATCGCCCGGCGCTGCGGCTCCGTCGGCGTGGTGAAGCCGCGTTCGGAGAGGGCCTCGCGCACGGCGTCGCCGAGCGCGGTGAAGGCCCGAATCCCCGTCGCGGCCTCCGACTCAGACATTGGCCAAATTAGCGGCGCGAGGGGGTTAAGGCCTACGCTTGTGAGGAATACGGGTTCGAAAAATCGGCGTCAGCTCGGGGCGAATCGTTCGAGTTCGCCTCCCGACTCACACCGACCGGTAGTCGCCCAACCGCGTCCCGTCCAGCAGGTACAACTCCCCCGACTCCAGCGCCTGGGGCAGAAACGGCGAGAGGAACTCCTGTCCCTCGACGTTCACCCACGTTCCGCCGGAGCGCTCGTTGAACACTGGGAAGACGACGAGTTCCGGGTCGGCCCACTCGAACCTCTCGGAGTCGTCGTCTTCGACGCCGAGATGCTCGGCGAACACCTCGCGGCGGAGTGGTCCGCGGAGCCACGCGGGTTCGACGCGCCCGCCGCCCACGGAGTCCTGCAGTTTCACGGTGACGTGCTCGTGGCCCATGCAGATGGTCCCTGCGCCGAGTACCTCTCGATTCGGCCACGTGTGCCCGTGGAGGAAGCCGACGTTCCCCATCCGCACCCCGTCGCCGGGCGTCGCCTCGATTCGGTCTTCGAAGGCGTCGGCGACGCCGCCGTCGTGGTTGCCGGTGACGAGCGTCAGCGGCGCGTCGCGGGCGGCGAGCGCGTCGAACAGCGCCTCCAGTTCCTCGCGCTCCTCGCCCTTCGGGTCGCCGATGCGGTGGCCGATGTCGCCGAGGACGACGACGCTGTCTGCCTCGGTGCGGTCGAGAAGCGACAGCAGTCGCTCGCGGCGAGCGTCGGCGTTGCTCGCGAGTTCGACGCCGCGCTCGTAGCGCAACCCGGCCTCGATGCCGGCGTGGTAGTCGGCGACGACGAGCGCGCGTTCGTCGCCGAGGTCGGCGGTCGCCGCCGGTTCGCCCGGCACGGGTTCGACCGCGGGTCGCGCCATCAGATGGCTTTCAGCTTCCCGTCGGCGGGCTCGTAACACTGGCCGCTCATCAGCGCGTCCTGAATCGCGTCCTCGACGTTGCCGGGGTCCGCGCCGTGCTCGTCGACGACGGCGGCAACGACTCGCTCGCGGTCCGCCCCGTCGCCGTCGTCTAACTCGGACATAGCGTCGACGGCCGCGGCTTTGAGGTCCGCTTCGTCCAGCGGCTCGCTCGTCTCGTCGGCTTCGTCGCCCGTGTCGTCGGCGTCGGTGGACACGTCGTCCGTCTCCGGAGCGGCGGCTTCCGCGGGTTCGGCGGCGATGTCGTCCGCCTCCTCGGCCGTCTCGTCGACGACCGACTCGGTCGAACCGGCGGCGCTCGTCTCCGCGGCGACGGGTTCTGCCGCACTTTCCTCGCCGGTCGGCACGTCGATGTCGGCGTCGCCTGGTTCGTCGACCTCCGCGCCGCTCGTGAACTCGGTGCCGAACTCCTCTTCGACCTCTTGACGCTCCTCCTCGTCGAGTTCGTACATCCCGTCGTCGAAGTCGCCGGGGCCGTCTTCGGCGGATTCGTCGGTCGGTTCAGTCGATTCGGTCTCGTCGGTCGGTCGGTCGAAGTCGCTCGACGTGTCGTCGAAGTCACCGAGCCCGCCCGAGCTGTCGGCCTCGGACGTCTCGGATTCGGTATCGGCGGGTTCCGCCGGCTCGGAGTCGGTCGCGGCCGATTCGGCCTCCGTCGACGCGGCGGTCGTCTCCTGTCTGTCGGGAGCGACCGCCTCGGCGGGCTCGGCGGCGGTGTCAGTCGCCGATTCGCTGGATTCGACCATCGTCTCCGTGGACGCTGCGGCGGTCGACTCCTCGGCGGCGGGTTCGGACGTTTCGGACGTTTCGGTCGTCTCGGTCGTCTCGGTCGGTTGGGTCGCCTCGGTCGAGGCGGGCTCGGGCTCGGTACCGGTGGTGGTTTCGGTACCAGTGGTGGTTTCGGTACCCGACTCGGTTCCGGCGGTTGCCTCGACGGTCTCCGATGGTTCCGTAGACCCGGCGCTCTCGGATTCGGTAGCTTCGGTGGCTTCGGTGACTTCGCCGGCTTCGGACGTTTCGACGGCCTCCCCGACGGCGACGCCCGAGAGATCGGGACGCTCCACGCCCGCCGGGAGCGGGCCGAGTTCCGTCGGGTCGCCCTCCGCGGGACCGACGGTCAGCGGACGGACCTCGTCTCGGTCGCCGGCGACGACTGCCAGCGCGTCGACGGCCAGCCGTCGAATCGCTTCGAGGTACGCCGTCGTCGTGCCGTAGTGGTCGATGGCACGCGGGATGCCCGCGGCGAGCGTCTCGTCGACGCCGGCGGTGAGTAGCGCTCGTTCGAGGTCTTCGCCGCGTCGGTCGTCGGCGAGCGCCGCGTCGAAGGCGGCGACGCGGCGAAGCGTCGCCTCGGCCGTCGAGACGACCCACCGGTCGCGGGTGTCGGCGTCGACGGCGTTGACGCTCTCGGGGCGGACCGAGGTGTAGACGCGGTCGGAGTCCTCCGGCTCGAAGGTACGTGCCTTGCCGGTCAGCGCGACGAACGCCGGCGGCGTCGTCCGGTCGATGAAAGCCATCGCCTCCGGTTGGTACTGACCGGCGTAGGTGACGAACGCGCCCGTGGGATCGGCGACGCGCCCGCGGAGCACGTCCTCGTTGACCTGCTCGACTTCGGTCAGCACGCCGACGGCGAACAGGCGGTTGACCCGCGCACCCGTCGGGGTGACGACGTAGTTCGGCGCGCGCTCCTCGTCGCTCTCGGAGTACGACAGCGACGCGTCGTCGTACTCGGCGGCGAACAGGCGGTAGGCGACCTCGCGCTGCCCCGGCGCGTCGGCGCTCATCGCGCCACCTCCCCGTCCGCCGCAGACGAGTCCGCGGCCGAGATGTCCGACAGCAGCGTCCGGGCGCGTTCGGCCGGGTCGTCGTCGGTCGCCTCGAACTCGCTGGCGTCGAGGTTCGCGCCGTACTCGTCGACCGAGAGGTTACCGCGGACGCGGTGTTCGAGGCCGACGAGTTTCTCGCGGATATCGTCGGCGACGACCTCCTTGTCCATCGCGTCGCGGGCCGCTTGTTTGGCGTCCTCGATGCCGCCGCCGTACACTTCGCTCGTCTCCTCGGCGTCGAGGACAACGGTGACGGTGGCGGTGCCGTCGTCGAGAATTGCCTTCACGCGCAGGTCGTCCTCGCCGTCGACGTTCCCGTGGCTGCGGCACTGGCCGTTCTGGACGACGCGTCCGCACTCGGGGCAGCGTTCGATGAGGCCGGAGCCGTCGCGGACGGCGATGACGTTGCCGACGAGTTCGACGTCGAACATCCCGCCGGCGTCGACGGCTTCGCCGATGGGAAGGCGCGGGGCGGCGTCTCTGACCTCGACGGGGTCGGCGAGTTCGGTGGCGGAGGTGAACTCCGAGAGATTGACCGAGGGTACGCCGCGGAACTCGCGGATGTACACGTCTTCGATGCGGAGGTTCGCCCCTTCGACAACCTCCTCGCGCGGGTTCCAGTCGGTGAACGGCAGTCGGGCCGTCTCGTCGGCGAGAACGCCCGAGAGAATCTCTGTCTCGCCGTCGCGGCCGTCGATAGTCCGGTTTTCGACTTCGAGCACCTGGACTTCGACGTTGCGGCCGCGATCGCCGGGTTCGAGCGCCAAGAGGGTGGCGTCGCCGCCGACCTCGTAGTCGGTCGAGATCGACTCGGAGGCCACGGCGACGCTGCTGCTCTCGCCGAGGTTCAGTTCGGGTCGCCCGTCCCACTCGCGGACGTTCGCGTTGCCGATGGTGACGGTGTCGCCCGCCTCGAACCCGAAGTCGGTCCACGCCGTGTACGATATCTTGCCGGACTCGTCGGCGAGTTCGCCCTCTCGAATCGTCTGGTCCTGTCCCTGGTAGCGAATCGAGCGCGTACCGACGGTGAGCACTTTCGCCGTGACGGTGACGCTCCCGTCCTCGGGGGTGACGTCGGCGACGCTTTTCGAGGTGGGGGTCGTGCCGCCGCCGCTGCCGCCGCCGTGCTTTCGGCGCACGCTCTGCTTGGCTTCCTCGATGGGGACGCTGTACTGCAGCAGATTCTCCAAGTCGCGTGTGACCTCCTCTTTGTCGACGCCGAGAGCGGAGGCGAGCTCCTCGGCATGGTCGTCTACTTGCATCGAAGGGGGTTTCGACCCGCTGTGTTAAAAACCGTTGCACGCGCGGGCGCGGGGTGGGTCGTCGTCAGCCGTCGCTTGGGGGGTCGTGGTCGTCGACAGCCGTCGCTCGAAGCGCGGACAAACGCCTAAGTGACGTCGCCGAGAGTGTGCGCTATGGACGAGTTCACGTTCGAGACGCGGGTCGACGAGGACGGTGACACGACCATCGACGTGGTCGGCGACCGGGCCATCGCCGTCGTCGTTCGCTCGGAGTCGGGAGAGCGTATCTACCTCCCACCCGAAGGTTTCAACCGATCGCGGCAGAACGACAGCCCCTACCAGTCGCGCGACAGCCCCTACCAGAGTTCCGCCGACAGTCCGTCTCAGAGCGGCGCGGACGGCGACAGCCCCTATCAGAGCAGCGCCGACAGTCCCTACCAACGAAGCAGTGCGCCGAAGAAGAAGGGCGTCTCGCTGACCGCCGACGGACTGCGAATTCTGCATCCCGAACCCGTCACGCACGTCGAACTCTACCGCGGCACGGACTGAAGCGCCTCGGCTCCGGTCCGGAACGGTCAGACGATGCTCCGGTAATACTCTGCCGTCTCCTCGACGACTTCGTCCCAGCCGCGGCGCTCGTACTGCGGCGGTTCGTCGCGCGAGAGCGCCTCCTCGATGCCGTCGGCGATGGAGTCCGAGTCGGGTTCGACTTCGACGAGACAGTCGTCGGGCAGTATCTCGGCGACGCCGCACTCGGTGGCGACGACGTGAGTTCCCACCTCCAGCGCCTCGGTGATGGTGATGCCGAACGGTTCGGCGAGCGACGGCGAGACGAACACGTCCGCGGAGGCGTAGTAGTCGCCGAGCGCCTCCTCGGGGACGTAGCCGACGAAGTTCACCTGTTCTTCGATGCCGAGCAACTGGGCGAACCGCTTCAGTTGGTCGCTCAGGTGGCCCTTCCCGCCGACGACGAGCGTCACCTCGGGGTCGCGGAGCTTCTTGATAGCGTACAACAGGTGGGCGATACCTTTCTGGTCGGTGTGGCGGCCGACGTACAAGAGCATCGGCCCCTCGATTCCCAACTCCTCCTTGTAGTCGCGGCCGGTCGTCTTCGGCGTCGAGAAGCCGTTGTGTATGACCGCAGACTCGCCGCCGTACTCCTCCTTCAGGTTACGAGCGAGGAGATGACTCACCGACAGCAGGTGGTCCGAGCGGTCGGTGACACGGCGCTCGGTTTCCAGTTCCCGCTGCGGCGGGTCGATGTTGCGGTCCGACGAGAGCGAGTGGAACGTCGTCACCCACGTCACGTCGGCCTGCTGTTTCGCACGCGAGGCCGGACCGTAGCCGAACCAGTCGTGGGTGTGGACGATGTCGAACTCGGGTGCGCGCTCGGCGAAGCGCTTGCTGATGCGGCCGATTCTGGTGACGATATCGCCGTCGCCCGTCGGCACGCCGACGATGTTCTCGCGACCCTCCGGGGCGTACTCCGCCGGAAGCATCAGTTCGATTTCGATGTCGGTCTCGTCGAGACCGTCGAACAACGCGCCGACGTGTGTGTCCAACCCGCCGGCGACGTTCGGTGGAAAACCCCAACCCAACATGAGGACGCGTGGTGGCATTGTAAACGGTTCTCGGAGACGATACTTAGTGTTTTGCTGAGATTCGAGCGTCCGAACTCTGACGGCCCCGGCGTGAGCGACGAGGCGGGCATCGAAAGGCGCATCCCGTGGGCCGTCGACTCCCGAGACATGCACGTGGTGGTCAACGCGGCGACGAGCGCCGACGGCAAACTCTCCTCGCGGCGGCGCGAACAGGTCGTCATCAGCGGCGAAGACGATTTCGACCGCGTCGACCGCCTCCGCGCCGAGAGCGACGCCGTCATGGTCGGCGTCGGAACGGTGCTCGCCGACGACCCGCACCTCGTCCTCGACGCCGGACGCCGCCGAACCGAGCGCCGCGAGAGCGGTCGGTCCGAGAATCCCGCTCGCGTCGTCGCCGACTCGCGCGGGCGGACGCCCCTAGACGCCCGGATTCTCGACGACGACGCGCTGACTTACCTGCTCGTCACCGAGGCCGCGCCGAAAGAGCGTCTTGACGACCTGCGTGCCCACGGTGCGACTATCGTCGTCGCCGGCGACGACAGAGTCGACCTCTCGGCCGCGTTCGACAGACTCGAAGCCGAGGGCGTCGACCGACTGATGGTCGAAGGCGGCGGCGAACTCATCTTCTCGCTGTTCGAGGCCGCACTCGTCGACGAACTCTCCGTCTACGTCGGGTCGAAGATAATCGGCGGCCGCGACGCGCCGACGCTCGCCGACGGCGACGGGTTCGTCGACGAGTTCCCGGCGCTCTCGCTCGAATCCGTCGAACGCATCGACGACGGCGTGCTGCTCCGATACTCGGTGACGTGACCGGTATTGCGAACTCGGAGACAAACTGCTCAACGCTTATCAGCGATGGCCGACTAACCAGAGGTGATGAGTACACCAGAGAGTGCAGAGAAGCCGGTCTACGTCGAGGATCAGAGCCACCTCGAATCGCTCGTCGTCGAAAACGACGTCGTCATCGTCGACTACTACGCCGACTGGTGCGGCCCGTGCAAGATGCTCGAACCGACGCTCGAAGAGTTGGCCGCCGAAACGGACGCCGTCGTCGCCAAACTCGATATCGACGAGCACCAGCAACTCGCTCAGTCCGCGGGCGTTCGGAGCGTTCCGACGCTGGAGTTCTACGCGAACGGCGAGGCTGCCGAACGAGTCGTCGGCGTCCAGGAGAAGTCCTCGCTCGAATCGCTGATTTCGCAGCTCTCCTCGTAACGACCCGCTGAGTTCGGTTCTATTCCATTTCGAGCGTTCCGAACGCCCCGACGAGTTCGTCGTGAGCGGCTCCGTTGGAGGCTATCAGCCCCTGTGAATCGTGTCTCCACCGGTCGCCCGAGGGGTCGGTGACGGTTCCTCCCGCTTGTCGGACGAGAAACACGCCCGCGATCGTGTCCCACGGCGAGAGTTCGACCGTCGACACCGCGGCGTCTAGCTCGCCGTTGGCGACCATCGATAGCGTCGTTTGACCGCTCCCGACGCGTCGCAAGTCGCCGAACTCCGTGACGATTCTCTCCGCGACGCGGGCGAGCGCTCGACGCTCGGGACGACTCAACCCGAAGATAGGGTCGATGACGAACGTCTCCGATGCGGACGTTTCACTAACGCGTACCGGGTCGCCGTCTCGCGTCGTCTCGTCGCCCGTTGAGACATAGCTTTCTCCAATCGCCGGGAGATAGTTCGCGGCAGTACGCGGTTCGCCGTCTTCGACGAGGGCGACGCTCGTTGCCCATCGCCTGTCTCCGGCGACGTAGTTGTTCGTTCCGTCGATCGGGTCGATGACCCACGCGAGACCGTTTTCGGGGACGTCTTTTGCCGCGTCGTCTTCCTCGCCGACGATGTCGTCGTCGGGGAACCGCTCGGTGATCCGTTCGACGATGTGGCGTTGCACGTTTCGGTCGGCTGCCGTGACAGCGTCCAGCGGTCCTGCCTTCGTTTCGACGGTGAGGTCCTGTCGGAACGAATCGAGCGCAAGTTCGCCACCTTCGTGCGCGACGTCGACGACGAGGTGTTCGCGTGCTTCGGGGTCGTTCATATCGTTCCGTCGAAGGGGAGACCGAAAGGATTACGCAATTTGTCGAAAGGTGACTCGATGACCGAGGCGAGCGTTATGTTCGGCCGACAGTTCCGACGCTGCGAACTCACTCGCGGTGAGATGTTCGGTTCGGCAGTCACGACAGACGACGTGGTACGTCCGCGCCTTCATCTACCATGTTCTCGGCGAGTCCAACGCAGAGTTATCCGTACCATTCCGAACTTCCGGTGGAAGGCTGCGGTGCCGGTAGAGAGCCGTTACCGGGGCTCAGAACGGGACGTCGGAGAAGTCGTCGTCCGAAGCTGGGCCGAGTCCATCCATCCCCGCGGAGGCGTGGACGGCGTTGATTTCATCGAACTCAGAGACCATCCGGCTCTTCAGCGCTTGGACGGTCATCGGCGAGATACCGCACCCGGAACACGCGCCGCCGAGTGCGATCCACACTTCACCGCTCTCCTCGTCGATGGCTTCGATGGCGGCGCTGCCGCCGTGCATCTGAATCTGCGGGAAGTTGCGCATCATGAACAGCTCGATGCGGTCTTCGAGGCTCTTTTCGGTGTCTATCGTGCTCATGCGCGGGGAGAGGGGGTGAGCCGATATAGCGCTTTGTACCTCGGTGTTTAGATGGAGCGTCGGATGAGGAGGGCCACGACGAGGGGAGTAAATATTTATCGAGAGACTCGTCGTCTTCGTACTCGTATGGGTTTTCCTGCTACGGTCCGCAAACGGTCTAGTATGTGCACCTTATAAATATTATGTCGTTTCTTATTACATCTTAATTTTAGACGTATATGAAAAACCAATGTCAACAAAACAATTATAAGTAAATGAGTTGTACATTCACGTAGAAATGACTAACCACTGGCAACTGATAGCGGTTCTCGGTTCAGTGATGACTTTTTTAGCAGTCGCTCCATTTATATTCGGAATGATAGGACTGGCAGCTAACATGAGCATAGAAACTGCAACTCCTACTATGCTTGAGCAAGTGGTTCGTCTATTTGTTGGTGCTTTAGTCGCAATGGTGCCGATGTCTGTTGGTGGTATGGCTCTCTATGCCTTTTTCCAGTTTGCGGAGTCAATGGCATAGATGAGAGTACTATTTCTAATTTTCCTCGCTATTCTTGCAGTATTAGCCGTATTTACTATTTCAGAGTCCGTTATGTGCCCTATTGATAACTCTCTTTGGGAGATGATATTTTGGTGGATTTGCACATGACTCCTCATTTTTAAAGGGAAAAAGAGGCATTCGACGGACGGGTTGAACTTCGTTTTGGTAAGTAGCCGAAATGAACTTGCCCAAAAGCAAGCAGTGCTTTTAACCCCAGAGGCAGTATCCCGTGGTATGATTTCGCTTGACGACGCCGTGACGGCACGACTCGAATCTCACGGTGCGCGCTTCGAGGTGCTCATCGACCCTGACGCTGCACTCGCCATAAAACGGGGCGAGTTCGACGGCGACTTGGAGGAAGTCATCGCGGCCGAAGACGTCTTCGAGGACGCCTCTCGCGGCGACAGACCCGCGGAGGAGGATTTGGAGAAGGTGTTCGAGACGACCGATCCGATGAGAATCATCCCGGAAGTCGTCGAACGCGGTGAGATACAGATCACGGCCGAACAGCGCCGCGAGATGCAGGAGCAGAAGCGCCGACAGCTCATCAACCGCATCGCGCGCAACGCGGTCAACCCGCAGATGGACGACGCGCCGCACCCGCCCGAACGAATCGAGCGCGCGCTGGAGGAGGCCGGCTTCCGCGTCGACCCGATGGAACCCGTCCAGACGCAGGTCGACGACGCGCTCGACGCGCTTCGTCCCGTGATTCCGATTCGATTCGCCGAGGTCACCATCGCGGTCAACCTCCCCGCGCAGTACGCCGGAAGCGCGCAGGCGCGGGTCCGACAGTTCGGCGACCTGGAGCGCGAAGAGTGGCAGAACGACGGGTCGTGGGTCGGCGTGATGACGTTCCCCGCAGGGATGCAGAACGACTTCTACGACCTCGTCAATGAGCACACCAGCGGTGAAGCGGAGACGCAGATAATCAAGGACAAAGACGACCTGAAGACGCGGTAACTCCGACAACCGAGCGGTTCGGTATTTTCTGTTGGACGCGAACGAGACGCTCGACGACCTCGTCGAACCGCTCAAGAGCATCAGCGTCCTGCGGCAGTACCTGAAGGCGATGTATCTCTAACAGGAACTCTCTCGCGTCTCGCGGCAGGTGCTCTATCTCGGCTTCCCTGCGCTGGTCGTTCTCGGCATCGCTCGCGCCGCAGGCTGTCTTGCTGTAGTACGTGACGCGATGTGCGACCATCGCTCGGTTGAGTCCCTCAGTGGAACCGTTCGTGCCGAGAGAAGAGACTACAGAGCGAGTGAAATGAGTCGGCGAAACGAAGACGACCGATTACCCCTTCTTGAAGCCGACGAGGAAGCCGCCGGTAAACCCGGCGGAGATAGAGAGCGTCGACAGAACCGTCATCATCCAGTCCGGCGGCGTACCCGTCGCCGCGGCTTCGCCGGTCTTCAGGAAGCCTGCACTCAGTTTGTCCCAGTCGACCGAGAGGATGCCGCGCGATTCGAGGAACTTGAACAGCGCGAGTTCGAGACCGACGAGGACGGCGATAACCTTCGCTACTTTCTTCGCCGCGAAGCCGACGATGGCGCCGATAATGGTGCCGGTACCGGCCTCCATGGCGAGTTGTTGTACGTCTATTTCCATCACGACCGACAGTCCTCACAACTAACTTATTACCTTTGTGGATATGTGTCGGCACAACGAGACGAATTCGGAGACGAGTCAACTTCCCTGACCCAGGAAAGTACAAAAGTGCGCACGACGTACACCCGACCATGCGAACCGAGGTGGAGAGCACCCATCCCTGAAGACGGGACCGCCGTGGTCGCAAAGCGCGTCGACTCCGGAAGCGCTGACCTCAGCGAGATAACGGAGCTGGCGCGCGCGGCCGGGTACACAGTGGTCGGTGAACTCACACAGGGCCGCGAGGAGGACCCCGCCTACGAGTTCGGCGAGGGGAAGGTCGACGAACTCGCGGCGCTAGTCCGCCGTAGCGGCGCCGATACGGTCATCGTCGACAACCGGTTGGGCCCGTATCAGACGTACAACATCGGTCAGAAACTTCCGGAGGGTGTCGAGGTCGTCGACCGGTTCACGCTCATCCTCGACATCTTCGGCCAGCGCGCGCAGACGCGTAAGGCTCAACTCCAGGTAGAACTCGCCGAACTCAGATACGAACTCCCGCGCGCTGAGGCGAAGGCGAGTCTCGCCAAGCGCGACGAGCGCCCCGGGTTCATGGGGCTCGGCGAGTACGACGAGAGCCGCGAGCAGGACATCAAAGCCCAGATAGCCAACATCAAGCGCGAACTGGACTCCATCGCCGACAAGGAGGAGACCCGGCGCGAACAGCGCCGCGAGTCCGGCTTCGATCTCGTCGCGCTCGCGGGCTATACCAACGCCGGAAAATCGACGCTGCTTCGACGACTGGCCGCCGAACTCGACGTCGAGGAGAACGAGGGCCTGCATCCCGACTTGGACGCGACCGCAGAGTCCGAAGACCGTCTGTTTACGACGCTCGGGACGACGACGCGCCGCGCCGAAACCGGAAAACGGAACGTCCTCCTCACTGACACCGTCGGATTCATCTCGAATCTCCCGCACTGGCTGGTCGAGTCGTTCAAGTCGACGCTCGACTCGGTGTACCGCGCCGACCTCGTGCTGTTGGTCGTCGACGCTTCCGAGTCCGTCGAGGAGATGCGCGAGAAACTCGTCACGAGCCACGATACGCTGTACGAACGCAACGAAGCGCCCATCGTAACGGTGCTAAACAAGACCGACCGCATCGACGACGACGAACTCGAAGAGAAGAAAGCGGCGCTGACCGCACTCGCGCCGAACCCCGTCGCCGTCTCCGGGAAGACCGGCGAGAACGTCGAAGAGCTGCAGGCGCGAATCGAAGCCGAACTCCCGCCGTGGGAGCGCGAACGGTTGATGATGCCGCTGGTCGAGGAGACGATGAGCGTCGTCTCGTGGATTCACGACCACGGCCACGTCGAGACCGAGGAGTACGACGACGACCACGTGCTCGTCGAGTTCGAGGCGCGACCCGCAATCGTCGAGCAGGCGCGGGCGAAAGCCGCGGACCTGACGGCCGTCGAGTCCGCCTGAACCACCCGTCGTTCGCGTTCGTCGCTCCGTCACGACTCGGCCGCCGAAGCGGAGCTTTATTGTCGCGGCTTCCCCTCGATTGTCGGGGACAATGCTACTCTCTGGAACCGTCGTCGCCGACGCGGAGACCGTCATCAAAGACGGAGCCGTCGTCATCGACGGCGACCGCATCACGGCCGTGGGCGAGCGGACGGAGCTCCTCGACCGCTACCCGGACCACGAGCGACGGTCGTACGACGTGCTGCTGCCGGGTCTCGTCGGCGGGCACGTCCACTCGGTGCAGTCGCTCGGTCGCGGTATCGCCGACGACACTTCGCTTCTGAACTGGCTGTTCGACCACGTCCTCCCGATGGAGGCGAACCTCGACGCCGGGGGGATGCGCACCGCCGCCGAACTCGGCTACCTCGAACTCATAGAGTCGGGAACGACGACGGCTATCGACCACCTCTCGGTCCGCCACGCCGAGGAAGCGTTCGAGGCCGCCGGCGAGATGGGTATCCGCGGCCGAATCGGCAAAGTACTCATGGACAAGGATTCGCCGTCGAGACTCGTCGAGGACACGCAGGCGGCCCTCGACGAGACGGAGCAACTCATCCGGAGATACCACGGTTCGTTCGGCGACCGCATCCGCTACGCGGTGACGCCGCGCTTCGCCGTCAGTTGCACCGAGGAGTGTCTCCGCGGCGCGCGCGAACTCGCCGACCGCTACGACGGCGTCCGCATCCACACTCACGCCAGCGAGAACCGGGACGAAATCGCCACCGTCGAGCGCGAGACGGGAGTGCGCAACATCGAGTGGCTCGACGAAGTCGGACTCACCGGAGAGGACGTCATCCTCGCGCACTGTGTCCACACCGACGAGTCCGAGCGCGAGATTCTCGAAGAGACGGGGACGCACGTCACCTACTGCCCCTCGTCGAACATGAAACTCGCCTCGGGCATCGCGCCCATCGTCGACTACCTCGACCGAGGAATCAACGTCGCACTCGGCAACGACGGCCCGCCGTGTAACAACACGCTCGACGCGTTCACCGAGATGCGGCAGGCGAGTCTACTCCAGAAGGTGCAGACGCTCAA
Organism: Haloprofundus salinisoli; assembly: GCF_020097815.1. Taxonomy (NCBI): domain Archaea; kingdom Methanobacteriati; phylum Methanobacteriota; class Halobacteria; order Halobacteriales; family Haloferacaceae; genus Haloprofundus; species Haloprofundus salinisoli. The sequence continues at coordinate 2,982,807 of NZ_CP083663.1, read as the reverse complement.
TCCGACGACCACGCCGGCGAAAGTCATCTTCGAGATGGCGACGCGAAACGGCGCGAGGGCCGCCGGCTTCGAGAGGGTTGGGAAACTAAAGTCGGGGTGGAAAGCGGACATCGTCGGACTCACGACGGACCTCACGCGCGCGACGCCGCTGCACGACGTGCTCTCGCACCTCGTCTTCTCGGCGCATGGCGACGACGTGCAGTTCACGATGGTCGACGGCGAAGTGCTTTACGAGGACGGCGAACACGTCCGCGTCGACGCCGACGAAATCAGAGCGAGAGCGAACGAGTACGACGTCACGACGGAGCGCCGCGAACACGAACACGAGCGTCCGGCGTAACCCTCGTTCTCTGACTGGTCGTCTCCAACCGCATCCCGTCCGAGCGTTTATCAACGAAAACGGGGCCATCCCTCGGCATGCGCTGACCAGTGCCGCGACTCGGGCGAGGCGGGTGTACGGCGACCCGGTCGCGGAGCGGTCGAGAGTACAGTGCGCCGTCTGTTCACCCTTCGACCTGGTTACTCCAGCGTCCGCTTCTCCTTCGAGACGACTTCGACGTCCCGAATCGACGTCCCGGGATACTGGCCGTCGTCGTCCTTCTCGGCGGCTTTCACCATGTCCCAGACGACGTTCAGGCCGGTCGTGACGCCTTCGAGCGCCTCCATCTCGCATCCGGTCTTCCCAGTGGTCTCGACGGCGACGGTCAACGCCACCCGGTCGTCGCGCACGTCGAACTCGGTGTCGACGTTCGTGATGGGAATTTGGTGGCACATCGGAATCGTCTCCCAGGTGTGTTTGACCGCCTGCACCGCGCCGACGCGGGCCGTCGCCAGCACGTCGCCCTTTTCGATCTCGTCACCGCGAATCGCTTCGATAGTCGACTCGCGCAGCCGAATCTCACCGCGTGCCTCCGCGCGGCGCGCGGTGTTCGGTTTCGCGCCGACGTCGACCATCTGGACGTTCCCAGCCTCGTCGGTGTGGGTCAGTTCGGAGCGACCGCGCTCGACGTCAGTACCGACAGTCACCTCAGCCTCGGTGTCGGTCTCGGTCTCGTCGTCGGTCTCGGTGTGGTCTGCGGGGTCGGCGTCCGCGTCGCCGGTCGCTGTTGACCCGGCGTGGTCGGCTGGACCGGCCGGTCGTCCTTCCTCGGTCATACTCCTTCAACCTCGCCGCCGCGATTCATCGCTTTCGGTAGTCGGTCGGAGAGGTCCGTCGCGACGAGGCCGTAGCCGCGCACCTCGGCAGCGATATCGCCGGCGCGCCCGTTGGCCCACGCGGCGACGCAGGCGGCGTCGAATGGGTCTTGGGTCGCCGCGAGCGCGCCCGTGATGCCGGCGAGCACGTCGCCGGTGCCGCCGACGGTCATCCCGGCGTTGCCGGTTCGACTCACTCGCGTCCGCTCGCCGTCGGATATCACGTCGTGCGCGCCCTTTACCAGAAGCGTCTGCCCGAGGTCGCCCGCGAACGCCTCGACCAACTCGGCGCGCTCCTCCCAGTCGTCGGCCGTCTCGCCGCCCATCTTCTGCAGCTCGCCCTGGTGCGGCGTACAGACGAGCGTCGCGTCGGTGTCGACCTCGGGAACGACCTGCAGGGCGTCGGCGTCGACGACGGCGGTTCCCTCGAACTCGGAGATGAACTGTCGAACGGCGTCGAGCGTCTCGTCAGCGCCGCCGAGCCCCGGACCGAGGACGACGGCGTCTTTGCTCTCGACGCGGGCGAGCAGTTCGTCGACGTGGTCGGGACGGATGTGGTCGCCGTCGAGACCGTGGACGATGAAGTTCTCGCTGTAGCCGCGGACCGAGTCGGCGACGTTCCGCGGGCACGCGACGTTGACGAGGTCTGCACCCGCCCGGAGCGCTGCGTGCGCCGACAGCGCGGGTGCACCGGAGAACGGTCCGCCACCGACGACGAGCACGTCGCCGTTGTCGCCCTTGTGGCTCTCGGGGTCGCGGACGATGACGTTCAGGTCACCGGGGCCGACGAACCGCTCTGCGGCCGCCGGAATCCCGATGTCGGCGACGGTGACGGTCGAGTCGAGGTCGTTGAGTCCGGGTTTGTCGTCGTGAAACGTCACCACGCGGTCGGCGTCGACGGCGACGCCCTCGGCCTCGCCGGTGTCGGCGTCGACGCCGGAGGGTACGTCGACGGCGAGTACCGTCGCGTCGGCGTCGTTTATCGCCCTCGCCGCGGACGCCTCCGGTTCTCGGAGTTCGCCCGTGACACCCGTCCCGAGCATCGCGTCGACGACGAGGTCCGGATCGCCGAGCCCCAGCGCCGTCGAGTCGGAGACGACGTTCGTGTCGTACTCGGCGTTCCGCAGTGCCTCCCAGTTCTCGCGGGCGATATCGGTCGAGATTGTCTCTGGGCGGCCGAGGAGGTGGACCGCCACGTCGTACGCCTTCAGAAATCGGGCGGCGACGAACGCGTCGCCGCCGTTGTTGCCGCGGCCGGCGACGATGGCCACTGCCGACTCCTCGCCGACGAGGGCGCGCACTTCGCGGGCGACGGCGTTACCGCTGGACTCCATCAACTGCTTCCGCGGGACGCCGAGCGCCTCCGCGTTCTCGTCGACGGCCGCCATCCGACGGGACGTTATCATACGGCGGTATTCGAAGTCGCGGGCGAAAAACGATAGGGTCGAACCGCCGTCGAGCGCTTCGGTGTCCGCTTTGGCAACGTTTGACCCGACGGCCGACAAAGCCGAGGCAGTGACACGCCGCCTCTTCGGAACCCTCTGCGGACTCGACCTCCTCGTTAGATTCGGACAGACGGCGTTCGCCCCGCTCGCCGACCCCCTGCAGGCGGCGTTCGGTTCGTGTTACTGACAATCGAGTGATTTGACCGGAACACGTAACCGAATCTGTCGAAGGGTTTACTAACCCGTCCATGGAATGAGAATCCATGTCAGGACTGCTCCCGTCGGACAGAGACGCAGAGCGGGAGACGCGAACTCCCCGCGTCCTGTGGCTCAACGACGACGACGCGGAGCAGCTACTCTCGTCGCTCTCCTCGGAGACCGCTCGGTTGATTCTCACAGAGCTGTACGAGCGCGATGCGACGGCTTCGGAGCTGTCCAACGCCGTCGACACGTCTCTGCAGAACGTCCGGCACCACCTCGGAAACTTACAGGACGCCGGGCTCGTCGAGATCGTCGACACCGAGTACTCCGTGAAGGGGCGCGAGATGAACGTCTACGCGCCCGTCGACAGCCCGCTTGTCGTCTGCGCCGGCCAAGAGGACGACCGTGCGTCGGTGCTCGACTCGCTGCGGAAGTTCGTCGGCGTCGCCGCGCTGTTGGCCGTCGGCGCGATGCTCGTCCAGTGGCTGTTCGGTGCAGCCGTCGCTGTCACCGACGTCGGCGGACCGGGAACGGCCCCGCGAGTCGGCGACAGCGTCGCCGACGGAGTCGCCCCGACTCTCGGTACACTGCCCCCCGGAGCCGCGTTTCTGGCCGGCGGTGCGCTCGTTCTCGCCGTAATGCTCGCGCTGGAGGTCGTCGACAGATGAGCCGCTCCGACGACCGTCACAGCGAGCGTGCACACGGTCTCTGACCGATGAGCCGACGTCTCGTCGCGTGTGTACTGGCCGTCTGCGTGCTCGTCACCGCGTCGAGCGCGCCACTGGCCGGGTCCATCGCCGCGGCGGTTCCGCTGCTGCCCGGAGAGGGTTCGGCGACGACGGCCCCGTTCGGACAGGTGAGCTGGACCGGCGGCCACATCGTCTCGACGGAGCGCGTCCACGAACGTGGTATCACCGGCGGCGGCGTCGCCGTCGGCGTCGTCGGGTCCTCGTTCGAACCGGAGGGGTCGTCCATTAGCGACCAAGTCGCCGGGCACCGGCGCGCGCCCGACGAGCGCGGGACCGGTGAGATGGCCGTCGGCCCGCAGCGGCGAGTCGACGGTCGACACGACACCGCCGTCGCCGCCGTCGTCGCCGAAACCGCCCCGGACGCCGACCTCTACCTCGCGGCCGTCGGAGACGACCCGACGCCCGAAGAGTACGAGCGGGCCATCGACTGGCTGGTAGCCAACGACGTGACCGTCGTCGTCGACGCCGGGAGCTACTTCGCCTCGAACCCGGAGACCAACGCACGAATCACCGCCGCGGCGGAACGCACCGCCGCCAACGGAACCACCTTCGTCACCTCGGCGGGTAACTACGCGAACAGCCAGTGGGTCGGCGGCGGGTCGGCCGACGGGTGGGTCGACTTCTCGAACGAGACGGAGGGCAACCGGCTGGCCGGCGGAGCGGTCACCGGCGGCGAGGTGTCGCTGCGCCTCTCGTGGAACACGTCCGACGACTACGACCTCTATCTGTACCGCGAACGCGCGAACGGCCCGGACCCCGTCGTCGCCAAATCCGTCCGCCGGCAGAACGACTCTGCGGAGGCGTGGGAAGCCATCGACGCCTCGGTGCCGCGCGGCCGGTACTACGTCGCCGTCGACGCGTACGACACGAATCGGACGACCACCGCCACCGGCGACGCGAACGAGAGTGCAAACCGGAGTACGAACGCAAGTGAGAGCCGCCTCCGCCTGCTGTCGAGTCGCCACTCGCTCGAACACGCTGTCTCGAACGAGAGCGTCGTCGCCCCGGCAACGGGTGAGGGGGTCGTCGCCGTCGGTGCCGTCGACACCGACAGCGGTCGAATCGCGCAGTACAGTTCGCAGAGCGACTCGCTCGTCGACGTCTGGGGGCCGGCGACCGTCCGAACCGAATCGGGAACGCTCGAAGGGACGTCCGCCGCCGCGCCGTACGTCGCCGGGACGGTGGCGCTCGTCGCCGCGACGTGCCCGGGTGACCATCGGTCCGACCAACTCGTCGAGCTGCTCCGAAGCTCCGCGACCGACGGCCGATACACGCCCGACTCGGTCGCCGTCGTCGAAGCGACAAGAGCGGTCGAAGCCGCGGAGCGACCCGGCCCCGACGGGAGTTCTTTCGAGTGTCACCCCGCCGAGTGACTCCGCGTCGGCGTCGGCACCGTCGCCTCCGTCGCCGCCGACGTCCACCTCGACTTTTTGTGCGAAGACGGGACCAGCCCGGCTCACCGTGTCGACACCGAACCCACAACCGTCCTCCGACACCGATAAGCGTCCGCCCCGGCGAGAGTCGGGCGTGACTTGGCGCGAGGTGTTCGGACACGACGAGCCGTATCCCGAGCAGGCCGACGGCATCGACACCGCCGTCGAGACGGCCGACGACGGCGGCTTCACCGTCATCGAGGGTGCCTGCGGGACTGGCAAGACGATGCTCGCGTTGACCGCCGGCATCGACCGGGTGCGCGACCCCGACTCGCCGTACGAGCGCGTCGTCGTCCTGACCAGCGTCAAACAGCAGCTCCGGCAGTTCGAAGACGACCTCTGGACCATCAACGCGAACCTCCCCGACGAGTGGCGACCGGTCTCGGGACTGACGCTCGTCGGCAAGTCCGACGTCTGCCCCTATAGCAGAGAACGCGTCGCGGGCGTCGACGACTCGAACGTCTACGAGCGCTGCGAAGGGCTCCGCGAACGGACCAGAAACCTCGCCAGCGAGAGCGGGCCGACCACCGCGTCGGCGTTGGCGGGCGAGGCGCGCCGCGCCCAGACCGGCCTCGCCGACACCGGCGCGAGTGGTCCCTCCTACCTCCAAACGGCGAGCGAGCCGACGCCGTATCTCCCCGAGATGCCGGAACACGGCGACACCGAGTTCTGTCCCTTCTACGCGCAGTTTCTCGACGACCTGCCCGAGGACGGCGACCCGGTCGAGGCGGTACCGTTCGACTTCGAGGACGCAGGAGTACTGGAACCGGCCGACCTCGTCTCGCTCTCGGCCGGCTTCGGCACCTGCCCGCACTCGACGATGGGCGCGGTGCTTCCCCACGTGGAGGTCGTCCTCGGCAACTACTACCACGCGTTCGACCCGACGACGGTGGCGACGTTTACGGGCACTCTAGTCGACGAGACGACGTTTCTCGTCTGCGACGAGGCGCACATGCTCGAACCGCGCGTCCGCGACCTCGTCAGTTCGGGCGTCGGCGACCGGAGCCTCCGCGACGCCGAGAACGAACTGACGCGCGTCATCCAACCCGTCGAGTTCGACGACGCGGGCAGGGAGACACGCGGGTCGACGGCCGACGCCGACCTCGTCCGCGGCGAACTGAAGAAGAGCGACGTGACCCTCCGCGAACTGAAGGAGACGCGTGAGTTCCTCCGCGACCTTCGCGAGGAACTCGACCGCCGCGTCGTCGCCCACCTCGACAGCGAGCTCCCGGATTGGAGAGCGGATCTCACGAGGCTCGACGACGCCGAAATCCCGCTCAGAGACCCCGAAGCGCCCGCGGTCGACGAGATAAGCGAGTGGGCCGAGGAGGCCAGCTACGACGGCGGGACGTGGGTCCGCGCCGAGACCGTCGGTGCCGTCGTCGGCCGCATCCTCAACTCGGCCGAGGAGGACGACAAGCGCCGGGCCGCGCCGGGCGTCGGTCGCGTGCTCGGCGAGTGGTATCGCTGCGACCACGAGCGCTACTTCCGCGAACTCGAACTGGAGCGGACGTGGGACGAGATGGAACCGCCGGACTCGTGGCGTCGCGCGTACAACGCGCGCCTCGCACTGTACAACTGCGTCCCCTCAGACGCCATCGGTGACCGGCTCGCGGAGTTCGGCGGCGGTGTCCTGATGAGCGCCACGCTCGCACCGATGGATATCTTCCGGACCGTCTCCGGCCTCGACGCGCTCGCCGAATCGGGTCGCCCGGTCGAAGAGCGGACCTACGGGCTGACGTTCCCCGAGGAGAACCGCGCGAGTTTCGCCGTCGACGCGCCGAAGTTCACCTACGCGAACCGCGGCGCGCCCGACGAGGAGAACCCGACGCGGCAGGCGTACGAGGACGCCGTCTCGGAAGTTGCGCAATCGCCGGGCAACGTCCTCGTCGGGATGCCGAGTTACGGCGAGGCCGAGTGGATGGCCGGGGTGCTCGAACGCCGCGTCGACAAACCCGTTCTCCTCGACGAATCGAGCGACGACGGAACGACCGAGTCGTTGAAGGCGGAGTTCTTCGGCGGCGAGGGGAAGGTGCTCGTCACGAGCCTCCGCGGAACCTTGACCGAGGGCGTCGACTACCGCGGAGATCGCCTCTCGGCGGCGGTCGTCTGCGGCGTCCCGCTCGTCAACACGTCGAGTCCGCGGACGAAGGCGGTGAAGACGGCGTACGACCGCGAGTTCGGAGACGTTCCCGCGGACGAAGCGAGTGGTGGCACGCGAGGCGCGTCGACGTCCCGCTCTGGGTTCGAGACGGCGCTGACGGTGCCGGCGGTCAGAAAGGCGCGGCAGGCGATCGGCCGCGTCATCCGCGGCGACGACGAGGTCGGGGTACGCGTCTTCGTCGACGCCCGCTACGCTCGCGAGTCGTGGAACGGCGTACGCGAATACTTCCCCGAGTACGAACGCGAGGAGTTCCAGCCGGTGAGTCCGGACATGCTCGGGTTCGGATTGGAGCGGTTCTGGTCGGGTCGGTGAGCCGTCTGCGGTGAGTCGCTGCGCCCTCCTCAGTCCGCGTCGTATCCTTCGCGGCAGTCGTCGTCGCAGAAGTGTCGATGCTGGACGGCCCCGTCCTCGACCCACGTGACGACGCGATGCGTCGGCGACTGGACGATCTTCTCGCCACAGGTGGCACACTCGGGGGCGTTCTCCTCGTCTACGTCGTCGCCGAGCGACGAAGTGGGGTCGACCATGTCGTCGGTGTTGGTATCGGGGGCACTTTACTGCTGTCTCAGTTGCTCGTTTTGCCGAGGTGGAGGGCGACCCCGCGAATCCGACCCTCCGGCTCACCCGCCGGAGGGATGTACGACCGTCTGCTCGGTTCGCGGCACGGGGTCGTCGTCGACGCGGACTCGGCCGTCCGGCCACCGCGTGACGAGACGTGTCGGCGTCGCGTCGCCGAGACCGAAGTGCGCGACGGGTTCGGACTGGCTGTGTCCGCCGCTGCCGGCGTCGACGAGTCGTGACTGGACGCCGTCGGTCGTCTCCAGCGTGACGCTCGCGCCGCGGGCGGGCGCGCCCGCCTCGGTGAGCGGTCGGATTCTGAGCCAGCCGTTGTCGTTCGGCGCGCGGAAAATCGACAGCGGTTGCGCTCCCGCTTCGCCGTGGACGACGAGCAGTTCGAGCGTCCCGTCGCCGTCGAAGTCCGCGACGGTGACGCTCGTGCCCAGTCCGCGCGGTTCGAGCGCCTCGCCCGCGCTCACCCGTCGCCACGTGCCGTCCGACCGCGTGAACACGCGGTTCGGCGCGCCGAGGGCGTTGACGAACAGTTCGAGCGCCCCGTCGTTGTCGAAGTCGGCGGTGACGACCGAACGCGTACGCGTCGGCTGGGCGAGTTCGGGCGGCGCGACGTCGCGGAACCGGGAACCGGTCCGCGCGAACAGCCGCGTCGGACCCTCCCAGTTGCCGCAGACGAACTCCCCGGTTGGTTCCGCGCCGGTCCCGACGAACGAGACAGAGCGGGCGTCGCAGGCGGTGTCGACGACGCCGCTTCCGGCGGCGACGTCGGTGAACTGACCGCCGTCGTTTCGCAGGAGTCGGTTCGGACCGCGCTCGGTCGCCGCGAACACGTCCATCCGCTCGGTGACGAGCGGGCCGCTCGCGAGCGCGCGAACGTCCGCTTCGACGTCCAGGCCGACCGACTCCGCCATGTCGGTCACTTCCCCGTCGTCGCCGAGTTCGTAACAGCGCATCGGCGACCCGTCGCCCGCGACGAGTATCCCGTAGCGGCCGGTGCCGTGGCGGTCGACGGCCGCGACCGACCAGCCGTCGCGTCGGTTGCTCCGCCCGGCGTTGACCTCCAGCGAGAACGCATCTATCCACTCGGTGCCGTCGCAGTCGTAGAGGCGGTCGACCGCGCCACTCATCCGGCCGTAGCCGCCGGCGTTCTGGACGTACACCTCCTCTCGGCCGTCGCCGTCCACGTCGGCGGCGGCGACGGCGATTCCGCGCCGCCGTTTGTCGGCGATGATGCCGGTGGCGATGTCGACGAGCGCGCCGTCGGCTCCCTCGCGCTCGTTCCACCTGAGCAGTCTGTTCGCGCCGCTGCTGGAGGTGACGTAGGTGAGCGGCCCCCGCGGTCCGACCGTGACCGCAGCGCCGTACCCCTTGAACGAGGGGTTGGTAGCGATCAGGTCGGAGCGCTCCTGAAACACATCCGTTTCAGTGGGTCCGGCTATAAGAGTGACCGGTCTCGGGGCGTCGTCGTCAGGTTGAAACTCGTCGCCGTGTCCGGTCCTCGGACCGCCGCCGACGGCGAGGAGAGCGGCGCAGGGGTCGAGTCACCGAAGCACGCCGCCGAAGATGTCTCGCACGCGTGAGCTCAGTTCCATCGCGTCGAGTTCCGCCGCGACGTCGACGTCGCCGAACGTTTCGGCGAACTCAGGCCGCTGCCGCAGCGTTGCCACGTGGTAGAGATACGAGAGTCGCAGGAGCCAGCGCGCGGCGTCGACGTCCGCGTCGGTCCGAATCCGAAACGTCGTCCACCCGGAGTCGGGGACGACGTGGTGGTCGCCCGTCCGACCGTCCTCGACGAGGGCGTCGCGGAGGCGTTTGGGGTAGTTGATGTCGAGAATGCCGAAGCGGTGGACGTGACCGACTTCGCGCGGGCCGAGGCTGAACTCGCTGCCGTCGAAGCGGTGCGGGGCGACTTCGATGCCGGGCCACGTCGCGGCGTCGGCGGTGAGACGGTCGACGAGCCGTTCGCGGGTGGGTGTGGTCGAACTCATAGCGTCGGTACGTCGGCTACCGAGATAACGGATGCCCGGCGTGATACCATCCGGCAGGGGACGCGAGTCGAGTATCGACTTCCGGGCGGAGATATAGAGTCAGCATCAGAAGATGAGGGTGCTGCACTCCGTCGACGGCTGAATCGTCGGATTTTCACCCTGTGAGAACCGCTCCGGGAATCTCACCACCGATATTGCTCGCTATAGAGTGGTCTTAGCAGCGGTTATGTACTCGACTGTGGGATTTCTTCTCACCCGGTAACGGGGCAACTCTCCATGAGCCTGAACAAGAGCGACAACCGGTCCGACGTTCCCGCCGCGCACGACTACCAGATAGACGGTCGCGCGTTCGACCTCCACAGCGTCACCGTCCGGTACGAGCGCGACCCCGACCGCTGTACCATCTACCCCCGTGACACGCCCGCCGAAGAACGGATGACCGTCTGGCTCACCGCAGACCTCGACGCGTTCGTCGGTCTCGAAGAGATGCGCTAGTCCGTCGTTTCGCCGCGCCAGCGGGCGTCCGACAGCGTCTGTTGCACCGCCTCCTCGCCGACGGCCGCCGCGAGCGTCTGAAAGCCCTGTCGTTCGACGTGGTTTCTCGCGTTCGCCACGAGTCGTGAGACGATGAACTCCGGCGTCGACTTGCCAATGGTGCCGAACCGCGGTTGGTAGTCGACGCGGAGCGCCAACTCGGGAGTCAGTCCCTCCGCGAAGATGCCGTCGATGCGCGCCGCCGCCGGCAGCGGACTCAGGTCCTCGGCGAGGTGAGTGACGTAGACGCCGACGGCGTTTCGGTCGACGGTCAGGCCGACGAGACCGCCGAGCAAATCGGCCGCCCGCCCGGGTTCGGTGATGGCCTCGAACTCGTCGACGAGCATCAGCGTCCGACCCTCGCCCGACAGCGGCGGGACGATAGATTTCAGCGTCGATTCCAGCACCCCGGCGTTGAAACTCGCGTGCCGACGGTGGAACACGACGGTGTCGAAGTCGCCGACCTGCGCGCGGCCCGCCGGAACGGGCAGGCCCATCGCGGCCAGAAGCGCGACCTGACACAGCGTTTCTAAGAGCGTCGTCTTCCCGCCGGAGTTCGCGCCCGTCAGGACGGTCACGCGCTCGTCGGCGGGCGGTTGCGGGTCCGCAGAGAGCGTGTGGTGACCGACGGCGTAGGTGACAGGTTGGACGTCGCCGTCCAAGAAGAGATGTCGCGCGTCGACGGCGGCGACACCGAAGGGGCCGTCGCCGCCGCCCAACTCGGGTCGAACGAGGTCGTAGGCGTCCGCAAACTGGGCCAACGAGAGCGCGAAGGCGCTGTCCTCGACCGCTTCGACGGCCGCGTCGATGTCGTCGCGGGCGGCTTCGATGGTCTCGCGGAGGTCTGCGGCGACGACTTCCTCGCGTTCGGCGACCCGCTCGCCGAGGTCTGCGGCGAGCGTCCGGAGCGTGGTGCTGACGAAGTCCGCGGCGTCGACGGGGTCGTCGGCCGCCGCGCCGAGCACGTCCTCGCGCGAGAGCTCCGTCTCGGCGGCGACGTAGTCGGCCACCGCGTGTTCGAAGTCGTCGAGGTTGCGCGCGCCCGCCTCCCGCACCGTCTCCAGGAGGTCGAACGCGCCGGATTCGAGGCGCTCGGCGGCTTCCAGTCGGTCGCGGAGACGGTCAAGTTTCTCGTCTGCGCCCGACAGTACCTCGTCGCCGTCGACGGACTTCGTTCGTCGGCCAGACGAACCTCGTTCGTCGCTGTCGACGTAGCCGAGCGCGCCGACGGCCTCCGAGAGCGCCCCCTCGTCGGTGTCGGCCAGCGGCGCGAACGGTCCCGCGTCGAGGCCGATGTCGCGCAAGGTGAGCGCGGTTTCGACGGCGGCGCGCTCGGTTCCGCCAGCCTCGTCGTAGGCGGTGAAGGCGTCGAGCACACGCTCGCGGGCGTCATCGTCCAACCCGGCCCACATCTCCCGGGCGGCTTCGATCTCGTCGAGTCGCGCTTCGCGCTCGGCTCTCGCCGGGAGCGGCGTGAGCACGCGGATTCGGTCGCCGGCGTGGCGCGTCACAGCGTGTTCGCCCGCCAGCGAGAGCAGTTCGTCGTAGACCGAGCGCGCGTCTCTCGTCCCGAGCGTCGCCATCCCGGCGTCGCCGTTGGCGCGGCGGAGGATGCGCGTCGCGCGGCCGGCGGGGATGCCCGCCTCGGTCAGCGCCCGCACGTCGGCGGATTCGATGGCTTCGACAGCGGCGGCGACGCCCAGTGTCTCTTGGAGTCGCTCGCTCGTCTTCGGCCCAACTCCCCAGTACTCCTGCAGTCGCATGGTCGTCGCTGACACGGACGCGTCTTAGTGGTTACTCGTTCGGCGCCGCAGGAGGAGCTCAGTCGAATGTGGCGGTCGACCGCGTCGCGGTGTCCGGCCTCGACTGCGAGGCGAGGATGTGAGCCAGCGTCATCACTGCCTCTTCGTGGTCGGCCCGCGAGGCCTGCAGCGACATCGGCGTCACGCCGAGTTTTCGGTACGGTTCGAAGTCCGCCCGCGCCGCGACACCGCGGCGGATGTACTCTTGACCGAGGAGGACGAGCAGGGAGTGATACTGGACGAGTTCCTGCTTTTTCATTGCGAGCCTCCTTAGGGCCGAAGCCGGGTAAGCGACACGGTGAGGCGAGTCCGCGGACTATTCAGCTCGCTGCTGTTGGACATCTACAAAGCTTTCTGGATAGATATCTAGACATCGGATTGGAGAGCCGATTTCGTCGAGTCGGTTGCCGAATCGAGTTCACCGGTTCCACCCGCCGTCGAACGACTCGAACCGTTCGAGGTCGTGGCCGTACAGCACGTCCGCATCGTGGCGTCGCTGGAGCTCCTTGAGGAGCTGGAGGCTGTCGAACCAGTCGCGGTCGCTCCACAGCAGGCCGGGCCCGAGCGGCACCTCGTCGGTGTAGTTGGCGTCGACGTAGCACTCGTCGCCCGCGACGAGCACGGTTTCGTCCGGGAGTTCGATTTTCGCGCCCATCACGCCGGGGGTGTGACCCGGCAGATGGAGAAGCTCGAACCCCTCGGACAAGGTGGTACGGTGGCGGTGAACTATCTCCCAGTTCAGGTCGTGGTCGAAGTCCGAGGCGAGGTACGCGATGGAGCCTTCCATCGTCTTCGCGCTGTAGTAGGCGAACTTGAGCTCCTCCTCGTGGACGTAGACGGGGACGTCCGCGTCGGCGAAGTGGTAGAGGCCGCCCGCGTGGTCGAGGTGGAGATGACTCATCACGACGGCGTCGATGTCCGAGAGCTCGTAGCCGGCGGCATCGAGGTCGGATTCGAGGTCGTGGTCGGCGGCGTCGTAGTGCTCGAACGCGCCGTACAGCGATGCGGGCCAGTAGCCGTCGGCCGCCTCCGGGTGCGACCCGGTGTCCCACAGCACCGTCGCCTCGGGGTGGTCGACGACGGCGCTCCAGACGACGAACTCCGCGATCTCGTGGTCGGGGTCGGGGTCGTCGGCGCTGGCCATCGCGTAGCCGTCGACGACGTAGTTCAGGTCCGCGCGGACGCGTCCCCGGTCGAGCAGGTGGATGCTGCAATCAACCATACTCCGTCTATGGCCGGCCCGGCGATAACTGTTCAGCACGCCGAGAGATGCGACGAGCAAAGCCCTCACGCGTCGAAGAATCGGTATGGACGAACCGACCATCGCGGAGGGGTGGCCCGACCGACCGCTGACCGGCGAGGAAACCCGTGACCTGCTGGACGAGGAAGTGACCGCCGTCCACGTGATGGACCACGACCCGGCGACGCGCGGCGTGATTCTCAGCGACGACGACCCCGGTCCGGACGAGGCCATCATCGAACTCGTCCTCGAAACCGACGACGAGTACCGGATGTACAGCTACACCCGCGACAACGACGGCGCGCGCTGGATGGAGTACGGAACGGAACAGAAGGGAACCGAGGGAGACGAGCAGATGCGGACGACGCTCGATAGCTACCGCGTGTTCGCGTCGAAAGACACGTAGCGAATCGCGGAAACGCGGGCCGCCACCGAACCGTTCAGGAGGGCTGCCGGAGAACCGCTCCCCGTGCGAACTCCCTCGCTGGACGCCCTGCGCGGCTTTCGTCGGCCCGTCTACCTCGTCGCGCTCGGCCAACTCGTCAACCTGTTCGGCTCCGGCCTCGTCTACCCGTTTGCGACGGTTCACTTCCACCTCGAAGTCGGTATCTCGCTCGGCGTCGTCGGCTTCGGTCTACTTCTCAACAACGTCGCCACCGCCGTCGGGACGGCCGTCGGCGGGTTCGCCGCCGACCGAGTCGGCCGAAAGCCGGTGATGGTGACGAGCATGGCGCTGTCGACGGCGACGCTCGCCGCCTACGCCGCGGTGACCGATGCAACTGGGTTCGTCGCCGTCGCGTCCGCCGCCGGTCTGACGCTGGGGCTGTTCCCGCCCGCGAGTCAGGCGATGATCGCCGACCTGACCGACGGCAGCGAGCGCGACCGGGCGTTTGCGCTACTCAAAGTCGCCAACAACGCCGGGTTCGGTCTCGGATTCGTCGCCGGCGGCGTCCTCTACAGCATCGCGCAGTTGGCCGTCTTCGTCGCCGACGGCCTCACCTGCGGCGTCGTCGCCGTGTTACTCTGGGCGACGCTCCCACGGATGCGGCGCGGCGACGCCGGCTCAGAAGCCGCGGCGGACGCCAAATCCTCACTCGTCACGGCGCTCTCCGACTGGCGGCGCGCCGTCACCAGACCGCGAATCGTCTCTCTCGCCCTGCTCAACGTCGGCTTCGCGGTGATGTACGCGCAGATGCAGGCGACGGTCCCGGTCGTCGCCACCGAGACGCTCGGCCTCTCGTCGGCCGAACTGGGCACGCTCTACGTCCTCAACCCGGTCGTCATCGTCACGCTCCAGCTGCCGTTGGTCGCCGCAATCGGGGAGTGGCGGCGCACGCGTGGCCTCGTCGTCTCGGCGGGCTTCTGGGCGGCGGCGATGCTCGCCATCTGGGTCGTTGCGCTCGGTCCCGTCGTCGGCGTGTCGGTTCCCGTCGCCGTCGGCGTCGCGTTCGTCGGCGCGTTTCTCGTGCTCCGGACGCTCGGCGAGATTTTACACTCGCCGCTCGTCTCCTCGCTCGCCAGCGACATCTCTCCCGAGGCCGAGCGCGGGTCCGGACTGTCGCTCGTCGAGATCGCCAAGCGTCTGGGCTTCGGTATCGGCGCGGCGCTCGGCGGCGCGTTCTTCGATTTCGGTATCGGATTTTGGCTCTGGCCGACGCTCGCGTTCGGTTGTGTGGGTCTCGCGGCGGGCGTGCTGGCGCTGGAGCGCCGCGTGACGCCCGCCGAGAACGGAGCGAGCGCGTCGAGAACGACAGCGACGGCAGAGTAGCGTCCGGTCAGTCGGCGAATCGGAGTTCGACGTCGGTGTCGAAGAACTCCCCGATAGCCTCGACTTCGTCTCGGAGCGGCGCTTCGAGTTCGGGGGCGAGCCGCTCGAAGGGGTCGACGACGACTGCCGTCGTCGCTCGGGCGCGGTCGAGACGCCACGTCCCAGTCACTTCGCCGTCGGCGACGAGCGTCGGGCGGATGATTCCGGAACCCGGCCAGACCTGCGACTCGTACCCCCGCGGGATTGGCCGGGCCTCCTTCTCGTAGCCGAGCAAGAGAGAGTCGTAGCCGGGAAGCAACCGAACGCGGTCGGCCGCTTCGACCGTCGATTCCGCCCTCGATTCCATCGCCGACTCGTACGCTTCGAGGTCTTCGGTGAGCATCGCCGCGTCGCGGCCGTCGACGACGACTTCGGTCGTCTCGTCGGCGACGAGTCCCCACGCGAGCTTCACGTCGCGCACGTACAACCCCGACCACGCCGCGAAGTCGTCCACGGAGGCGGGTTGAAACGCCCGTAAGTAGCGACGAGCGAGGTCGACGAGTGCGGTCTGTCTGTCCGGCGATTCGTCGACCGACACCCACTCGTCGAGCAGATCGTAGGCCATCTGTCCCTCCTTGGGCGCGACTTCGCAGGCGATACCGAGCAACGCGGCGCGGCGAACGAGAAAGTACGGTGCCTGACTCGATGGGTCCACGTCGACGCCGCCCCGCTGGAGTCGCGTCGCGAGTTCCTCGCGGGTCAGCGGTCCGTCCTCGCCGAGCGCTGTGCGAATCTGTTCCATCGCCCGGTCGATGTCGGTGTCGCCGAGACCCATCGCTTCGAGGCGCTTCGGCTCCGGCCCGCGCGACGCGAACGTCTCACCGAACAGCGAGAGCAACAGGGGGAGGTCGGCAGTGGCGACGAGGTGGAGCGTCCCGCGCATACACCAGGTTCTGACGACCGACCGGTCCTCGTACAGTGCTCGTTCGAGGTCCGCCTCGGTCAGCGTCCGACTTCGGGCGCGGACGCCGAGCGCGGCCGCTCGTTTCTCTTGGGCTTGGACGCCGCAGACCGACGAGAGCAGCTCCGAAGGGGAACTTTCGTCGTCGGTACGCGGTGTCAGTCGTTGCGAGCGGAGGCGGTAACGGGCGGCGTCAGTGGGGGTGAGTTCGAGCGGCACTGTAAGTTCCTTCGCCGAATCCTCCCGTGGCTTCAGCGTCACGAGATGTCCGACGGGGGCGGGGACAACGCGGACGCGACTAAGCGTTTTGTCGTGTTCGTTGGTAGGTAATTTACGACCTCACCCGCGTCTCGACGAGTCGATTGCGAATGCGCAGTCGGAGGTGAATGTAGCGTTGGTGTCCGGTAGCTCGGGTATTCAGACACGCGTTTCGTCGGTGACGATGAGCGAAAATCCCCCACTCGAATCGGCCGTCAGGCTGTTCGTTGGCGTCGGCAGAGTCGGGCCGCCTCGAACGACATTTTCGTCTACCGCGACTGCCGGTAGATGAGGTTGCGCTGAATCTCGTTCGCGCCCTCGTAGATGACCGGGATACGCACGTCGCGGTAGACGCGGGCGATGCGGCGGTCGGTGAGGATGGAGCGGCCGCCGTGCAGCTGCATCCCGCGCTCGGCGCAGAAGTTGGCGACTTCCGTCGACTTCGTCTTCGTCGCGGCGGCCCAGAAGCCGGCGTCCTCGTTGTCGGCGACTTTCTGCGCGGCGCGCCAGTTGAGCGCGCGGGCGGCCTCGAACTCCATGCGCATGTCCGCGAGGATGTGCTGGACGGCCTGAAACTCCGAGACGTTGCGGCCGAACGCCTCGCGGTCGTGGACGAACGACCACGCTTCCTCGATAGCCGCGGCGGCGAGGCCGAGGCCGTGGCCGCCGACGGCGACGCGGCCGTGGTTGAAGAAGTCCGCGAGCATGTAGAAGCCGCCGCCCTCGGTGCCGACGAGGTTCTCCTCGGGAATCACGCAGTCGTCGAAGACGATGTGGCCCTGTTTGGAGGCGCGCATCCCCATCTTCTCGGGGATGTGCTCGGCCTCGTAGCCGTCGGTGTCGGTCTCGACGATGAACATCGAGTAGTTCGAGTAGCGGTCCTCGGAGTCGCCGGTCTTCGCGTAGACGGTGAGCCAGTCGGCCTCGACGGCGTTGCCGATCCAGTACTTCTCGCCGTTGAGGACGTAGCCCTCGTCGGTCTTCTCGGCGCTCGTCGTCATGCCGGCCATGTCCGACCCGGTGTCGGGTTCGGAGACCGCGAGCCCCGAAATCTGCTCGCACTCGGCGACGGGGCGGAGATACTCCTCCCTCTGCTCTTCACTACCGTAGTGCTCGACGATTTCGCAGCCGAAACTGGCGAGCATGAGCGTCAGACCGATGCCGGCGTCGGCGCGGTAGAACTCCTCGGCCAGCGCGAGCACCTGATACATGTCGAAGCCCTTGCCGCCGTACTCCTCGCCGATGTCCTGGGCGATGAGGCCGGCTTCCTGCCCCGCTTCCAGCACCTCCCACGGGTAGTCGCCCGTCCGGAAGTACTCCTCGGCGTTCGGTTCGATCTGTTCCTCGGCGAACTCCCGGGCCGCCCGCTTGACCTCGCGGGCGTGCTCCGGGACGATGGTGTCGTCTAGAAGGTCCATGGAGACACGTCAGTGGCACGTGGTAAAATAGCTCGTGGAACGGTAACTAACGTGCGTGAGGTTTACTCGGAGAGCGACGACGAGGCGGTTTATTCGCCGACGCTCCAGATTTCGGCGGGTCTCGCGCCGGAGACTAAAGAGAGGACCGAAGTAAACGCAACTCGGGTGGTTTCTCGATGCCCGCGCCGGCGTCACTGGCCGGCGTCCGACGCCTCCCGAGACTCGTCCGCGCTGCCGCCGATTTCTTCGGAGGCTACCTCGTCATCAGCGTCGTTGCTGTCATCACCGGCGTTGCCGTTGTCACCGGTGCTTCCGGCGTCACCGGCACTTCCGGCGTCATGGGTACTTCCGGCGTCATCGGCGTTGCCGTCGCCACCGGCGCTTCCCGCGGCCCTATCGTCACCATCGTCGCTATCGATGCCGGCGGCCTTGTCGTCTGCTTCCGGCGTCTCGTTTCCGTGGGTGACGTCGACCGATTCTGCCTCTTCGACTACTGCATCGTCACCCTCGCGCGCCTCTGTCTCGTCGGCCACCGTCCGGTCGGGTCCACTCGACGCGTCGGTCGCTCTGTCGAGTTCGCGCGCTGGCTCCGCCGACTCGGCGTCCTCGATGCGGACGCCGTCGTCCAATCGGTCCCGGAGCGCCGCCCGGTCGACGGTGCCCGACACCGTCCGCGGCAGTTCGTGGGCGAACTCGACAGTCCGCGGAAGTTTGAACCCCGCGAGTCGCTCACGGCAGAACGATTCGACCTCCTCGGCGGTGAGGCCGGGGTTCTTCGGCACCAGAAGCGCCGCGACCCGTTCGCCCCACTCGTCGTCGGGAACGCCGACGACGGCGGCGTCGGCAACGTCGGGGTGCGAGCGGAGCGTCTCGACGATTTCGCCGGGATCGACGTTCTCGCCGCCGGTGATGATTCGGTCATCGAGGCGGTTGAGCACGTAGACACGACCCTCTGCGTCGCGGTAGCCGACGTCGCCGGTGTGGAGCCCGTTCGGGCCGAACGCCTCGTCGGTCGTCGCCTCGTCGCCGTAGTAGCCCGGCGAGACGGTCGGGCCGTCGACGACCAACTCGCCGACGTCGTTCGGCGGGAGCTCGGTATCGTCTCCGTCGACGACGGTCAGTTGCGTCCAGTACAGCGGTCGGCCGACCGTCCCGGGGTTGTCGAACGCTTCCTGCGGGCGAGCGGTCGCGATCTGAGAGGCCGTCTCGGTCATCCCGTACGTCGGGTGCACCGGAATGGAGTAGTCGCGGCAGCGTTCGACGAGCGACCGCGGGGCCGGCGCACCGCCGAGGAGGACGACCCGCAGCGAGTCGGCCAGCGTCCCGCGCGTGTCGAGCATCTGCGTGAGCATCGTCGGAACGAGCGAGACGCACGTGATGTCGTACTGACCGATGTCGTCGGCGGTCGAACCCGGTTCGTACTCCTCGCGGAGGACGACGGTGATGCCGTACAGCGGCCCGCGCAGGATGGGTCCGATACCGCCCATGTGGTACAGCGAGAGGGGAACTAGCCAGCGGTCGTCCGGGGAGATGCCGAGGTGAAACGCCGAGGCGACGGCGCTCGACAGCACGTTGCCCATCTGGAGAACTACCGCCTTCGGGTCGCCGGTCGTCCCGGAGGTAAAGAGGAGCACCAGCGGGTCCGAACGCTCCCACTCGGCGGGGACGAACCCCTCGGCGGTCACGTCTTTGAACGACGCGACCGAGTCGAACTGCGGTTCGTCGACCGAGACGAGCGGCACCGTTTCGTTCGCGTCGCGTTCTTCGGTCGCATCACCATCACCGTTCGCGGCCCGCTCGACCGCCTCGACGGCCGTCTCCTCCGTCGTCTCGCCGCAGACGAGCGTCGTCAGGTCCGCGTGGTCGATCTGCGGGCCGAGTTCGGCGGCGGTGAGGCGGTCGTTCAGCGGCACGAGCGTCGCACCGAGTCGCATCGAGGCGTGGACGAACAGCACGTACGCCACGCGACTGTCCATGAGAACGCCGAGGTGGTCGCCCGCTTCGACGCCGAGGGCCGCGAGGCGGCCCGCCGTCTCCTCGACGGCGGCGTCGAGTTCGGTGACGGTCCACTCCGCGCCCGAGTCGGCGACGACGACCGCCGTCGCCGTCGGAGACGTCTGTGCCCGGTGCGAGAGCCAATCGCGCATACCTCGGGATGGCAGGCGGAGCACTACTGTCTTTGCATCGGTATCTCTCGGCGGTATCAGCTGTCGTAATCGACTACAGCTCTTAGACGAACACCGTGATGCCGAAAAAGAAAACTCGTCTCTCGCTCAGTGTTCGACGAACTCGACGAGCACGCCGCCGGTCGATTTCGGATGCAGGAAGGCAACCTGATGTCCCCACGCCCCGGGTCGCGGTTCCTCGTCGATGAGTTCGACGCCCGCGTCTCCGGCCGTTTCGAGCGCCGCCTCGATGTCGTCGGTGGCGAGCGCGAAGTGGTGTAAGCCGGGTCCGTTGCTGTCGAGGTACTGCTCAATCGCGCCGCCGGTGTGCGGTTCGAGGAGTTCGAAGTAGCCGTCGTCGAGTTCGAGGAAGACGATAGTCATCCCGTCGAACTCCTCGCGGTGGACCTCCGGGGCGTCGAACAACTGGTCGAACAACTCCGCGAGCGCGTCGGCATCGCGGGTGGCGACGCCTGCATGGTCGAACTGCATACCCGCGCTTCGTCGGGCGAAGAGATAAATCCCCGAACGACAGTTCGGTGCGTATGGAGCTCTCCAACACCGACGAGATCGCGGGCCGCGAGAGTACCGAGTCGCTCGGCGTCGTCCGCGGAAACACCGTTCGCGCCCGGAACATCGGCCGCGACATCACGCAGGGTCTCCGCAACGTGGTCGGCGGCGAACTGAAGGGTTACACCGACCTGATGTCCGACGCCCGCGAGGAGGCGCTCTCCCGGATGGAAGCGGAAGCCGAGGAACTGGGCGCGGACGCCGTCGTCAACGTCCGATTCGTCACCTCGAACATCGCCCAGAACGGCGCGGAGTTGCTGGCGTACGGGACGGCGGTCAAACTCGACTGAACACCGAACGCCGCCCCCGAAGTCGCCCGTCGTTACTTCCCGAACACGCGCGAGACGTCCCGAGCGACGCGCCATCCGGCGTCGCGGGCCCACGGCGGCAGATGTCCCCCGAGGACGAGCGCGCGACCCTGCATTCCAACGGGGTATCGCTCGCGCGGTTTCGGCGCGCTCGCGGCGCGGACGATAGTCTCCGCCGTCTCGTCGGCGTCACCGCCGAGGTCGGCGAGATCAGGCAGCCAGTAGTTGAGCATCCGGTAGAGGTCGGCGTAGCGGCCGCCTTCATCGGCGCGGTCCTCCAACTCCGAGAAGAGGTCGTCGACGAAGCCGGTACCGACGACGCCGGGTTCGACGAGTATCGCGTCGACGCCGAACGGTTCGAGTTCGCCGCGGAGCGCCTCCGTCCACCCCTCGACGGCGAACTTCGAGGCGGTGTAGGCGGCCATCCCCGGCAGCGGGTAGCGCCCGACGACGCTCGACAGGTTCACGACGCGGCCGATTTCGGAGTCGCGGAGGTGCGGGAGCGCGGCCTTCGTCAGGCGGTGCATCCCGACGACGTTCACCTCGAACAGTTCGGCGACGTCCTCGGCCTCGGTCTCCTCGACGGCCCCGACGTGGCCGACGCCGGCGTTGTTGACGAGACAGTCGAGTCGGCCCGCCTCCTTGACGACGTCGTCGACGACCGACCCCGCGTCGACGTCGGTCACGTCGAGGACGGCCGTCTCACAGCCGTCGTCTTCGAGCGGGTTGAGCGCCCCCTCGTCGAGACCCGTCGCGTAGACGGTCCAGTCGGCGTCCGCGAACGCCCGCGCCGCCCGTCGTCCGATACCCTCGTCGCAACCGGTGATGAGTACGACCCGTGTCACGTCTCCCGATACTCTCGTAGAGCACATAAAACGGGGCGGGCGGTGGCACCGCGTGCAACTCGCGTCGGTCGCCTGGGACTGCCGTCGTCGACGTAGGCTGTCCACCGCTCGCCGAGAGTCACCGGCTCGTTCCCGCGACGAATCGCTTTGTCGCTGGAGACGGTACCGAGGGTATGGCCCACGTCAAAACGATTTTCGTCGCCCCCGAGGACAGCGCGCCGATGGAGGAACTCGACAGCGTCGACGCCGTCGAGGGCGGACTCAGCGGTGACCGCTACCAGACCGGCCGCGGCTACTACTCGCCGTACGACGTCTGCGAGGTGACGCTCATCGAAGCAGAGGCCATCGACGAGATACGCGAGGAGTTCGGCCTCGACCTCACCGACGGTCGCCACCGTCGAAACGTCGTCACTCGCGGCGCCGAGGTCCACGACCTGCTGCACACCACGTTCCGCGTCGGTGACGCGCTGCTGCGCGGCACGCGCCCGCGCCCGCCCTGCGCGCACGTCGAACAGGTCGCCGGCGAGGAGGGCGTCGCGCGGGCGCTGAAGAACCGACGCGGCGGTATCTGCGCCGACGTCGTCGAACCGGGGACGATTCGCGCCGGCGACGAACTCGAAGTCGTCGAAGCGGACCCCAGAACGATGGGCCGAAAGATCGTCGAGCGGTTGGGACTCTGAGAGACGCCCGTCCGTAGGCGAACCACAGTCGACCGAAGCGCGGAGGGTCAAGTGTGTCAGAGCTACGCAGACCCCGTATTGACGTCTGCGCAGGATATAGACCTCGAACTGCCCGAAATTAGGCGGCTCGGACGTATCCAAAACGCGGTTTCCCGTCCTACGAGCGCACGGGATGTGGTCAGTACAGTGCGGCCGGCGAAACTCGCGCTTCGTCGAGCACGTGACGGCTCGCGTCACGTGTCCGATGACGCTACTCCTCGTTGAACAGCGCAAATCGAAGATTTGCTGACCCGACGAAGCTACTCCTCGTCGAACAGCTCTTCACCCTCGACCTTGCGCTCTTCGACGACGTCCATGTCGAGCGTCAGGCCGAGGCCGGGCTTTTCGGGTACTTCGATGTAACCGTTCTCGATGACGTCTTCTTCGACCAGGTCCTCCCACCAACCGAGTTCGTAGGAGTGGTACTCCACCGCGAGGGAGTTCGAGATGGCCGCGCCGACGTGCGCGGACGCCATCGTCGCGACGGGCGAGGAGACGTTGTGCATCGCCACCGGGACGTAGTAGGTGTCGGCCATGTCGGCGATTTTCCGCGTCTCGCGCATGCCACCGACCTTCGGCATGTCGGGGGCGATGATATCGACGGCCTGCTCTTCGAGGAGGCGGCGATGGCCGTGCTTGCGGTAGACGTTCTCGCCGGCGGTGATTGGCGTCGAGGTGTACTGGGTCACCTCGCGCTGGACGTCGTGGTTCTCCGGCGGCACGGGGTCTTCGAGCCACCAGACGTCGTAGTCCTCGATGGCTCGCGCGAGGCGCTTGGCGCTACCCGCCGAGAACGTCCAGTGGCAGTCGAAGGCGACGTCGGCGCGGTCCTTCACGCGCTCGGTGACCTTCTCGACGATTTCGGCTTTGTGGCGGATCTCGCCCGGGCGGAGGTGGCGGTTCGCGCGGTCCTTCTCCAGCCCCGAGGGGACGTCGAGGTCGAACTTCAGCGCGTCGTAGCCGAGGTCCTCGACGACGCGTTCGGCCTCGTCGGCGCAGGCCTCGGGGTCGGCCTCCTCCTCGGTGTGGCAGTCGCAGTAGACGCGAACTCTGTCGCGGTACTTCCCGCCGAGCAACTGGTAGGCGGGCACGTCGAGAAGCTTCCCTACGAGGTCGTGCAGCGCGATTTCGATGCCCGAAATCGCCGTGACGGTGACGCCGCCGATGGAGCCCTCGCCGGACATCTTCTGGATGAGATGCTCGGAGATTCGGTCGATGTCGAGCGGATTCTCGCCGACGACGAACTGGGTCATCCGCTGGATGAGTTCGGGGACGCCCGCGCCCCAGTACGCCTCGCCGGTGCCGACGACGCCCGCGTCGGTGTAGACGCGGACGAGCGTCCACGGGAAGTTCCCGTCGATCATCGTCGTCTGAACGTCGGTGATTTCGACGTCACGAGCGCCGCCACGTTCGCCCGTGACACCCATCGTCTCGGCGGAGAGGTCCCGCATCGTGTACTCCGCGTTCGGGTCGTGGAGTTCTGCGTAGTTGCGTGTCATGGTCGGATGTTTACTCGATGTGAAGTAAATGTTTTGAGACCGTCTCAAAGCGTACGGCTGTCGAGAGGCCCATCATCACCTGATTTTGGCTCCGGGAGTAAGAGCGTTCTGCCCGTTCACCTGGTTGCCGATTCTCCGTACGGCGTCGTCGCCGACCCGGACGACGAGATGTACTACGTCGCCACCGATACGCGCGTGTACGCCTACGAACCACCGACGGCCGCCGAGGCGCTCCACTCTCTGACATCGAATTCAAAGGTCGGTGAATCGGATGTCGCTTAGCGCCCGGTGTGGCGGGTCGATGGTGACGTTACTCCGACTGCTGGTGGCGAAGTTCCGGCGGCAACCCGTCGCGGCCGAGCCGCTGCCCCCTGCTGTGGAACGTGTGGACGGCCGCCGACGTGACGATCAGCAGACCCGGAACGAGCGCGCCGACCAGCGCCGGAATTGCGCCGAACGGCGGGAGACCGCCGACGACGGCGCCGGCGAACGAGAGCGAGAACGCACCCAAGAGGAGGTAGTAGACGCTCCACGGGATGTCGTTTCCGGGGACGATCTCCAGGTAGACGTGGAGATTCGATGCTTCCGTCGTCGTCGAGATAATTCCTCGGTCGCGGTCGTACTCGACGACGCCGACATCGTGCATCTTCGGGAGGTGAGACTGCTGTAAGGCGTTGTAGACTCGCCGACGCTCCTCGGAGGTGACCGCGGACGGCGACTGACCCGTCTCCCACGCCGCGACCTGCCGTGAGAGCTCACCGAGTTCGACCGGCGCGTCTTCCTGCAAGAGCGCGTGTATCGCGTATCGCCGCCGCCGATTACTCAGTGTCTCGAACGCGTCCTCGCGTGAGAGTGAGTACTCCCCCTCGTCTACTTTGGAGACACGCATCGCAGAGTAGTCAATTGTGATGATATTTAAAATCTCCTACTGAAATAATCTGAGATAGACCCGACGTACACAGCCGGACATCCAGGCACCGTATTCCGCATCAGCCGATGCCTCTGGCGGGAGAGAGCGTTGCGTTTCGGTCCGAACGATATGGACGGTGTTCGTCCCTCAGTGGTCCAGTGCGAATCCGCCGATTCGGTGCGCCTCAAGAGCGGTCGGTTGACGCTTCGACCGTTATCCAATCATCAAGCGGACGTTGTAGACGGTCGTGAACACGCCGACGGCGGTCAACACCAGCGGCGGCGCGTAGTACCAGAGTCTGTCACCGTCCCGTGCGGCGTCGATACTGAGCGCGAGACACGCGAAGAACGCGACCAGTTTCAGCCCGACGAGGCCGCTCTGGCCGAACTGGGCGACGGCCCACCGGAGGACCGGATTCCCCTCGATGACGGTCGGACTGTAGCCCATGAGCGCGATGGTGGTGACGGTGTCGCCGACGCCGTAGCCGAGCGCGGCGAGAAACCAGAGGTTCGTGAACTCCCCTTCGTCGAACGGCGTCTCCGCCAACGAGAGTCGGTCGCTAAGGGCGGATATCGACCTCGAGGGGAGTAACCGCATCGTTCCGATAGAATACGTATTAAATATATAGTATTTACGTTAAACGAGAGTGTTCAACGCTCGGTACCGACGGTTCGGCTCAACTCGGCGCAAAGTCGTTCGAGGTCGTTCGAGGTCGTTCGAGGCGCGCAAAACGTTCGAGAGAGGGCTGCTGTCGACACGCCTCATCCGAGCTTCGCCAGCAGGTTGAGAACGTAAATCGTCTCCAACATCGCTGCCGACTTCCCGCGGTCGAACACGAGTTCGTCGGTGTCCATCACGTGCGCGAGCACGTCGCGCGAGGAGTGGTCCGGAGCGGCGGCGAGTCCGGCGTCGTTGTCGGCTGTCCACTGCATCACTCTGAGGTCGGACTTGCTGTCGCCCATCACGACGACGAACGGCTCGTCGACGCCGAGCACGTCCAGTGCGGACTCGACGCCCGCGGCCTTGTTGAGTTCGAGCGACCCGACCTCGGCGGCGTCGGCGTGGTAGTACGCCACGTCGATGCGGTCGAAGCGCTCGGAGGCGGCCGACGGAACGTCTCCGAGCGACACCTCGGGGGCGGCGTGCTCCGATTCGAGCACCTCGCGGATTTCGTTGTCCGCGTCCGCGTAGTACGCCCGCGCCCACGACGGGCCGCGTTCTGGCCTCTCGAACTCGTTATCGTCTTCGTCCAGCGAGTTGACGACCGCTTCGCCGACCAGGTCGAGCAGGTAGACGAGTCCCTCGTCGATGACCGCGGCGGCTCTCTGACTCCCCGTCTCGAAGTTCGGCTTGAGCGTGACGTTGAACTCGTTGCCCTGGAGGTGGACCGACCGCCGGAGGTCGTCGGGGGCGTCGGGCAACACCCGCGAGCGAATCTCGCCGAACACCGACTGAATCTCGGGGTCGAGGCTCTCGTACAGCAGTCGTTTGGTGTCGGAGCCGTGACCGGGCGTGAACACGCCGGTTCCGGCCTCGTAGACGATGCTCACGTCGCCGGAGTGGACGAGTTCGTTGCCGAGCCCCTGAATCGCGAACCCCTTGACGTTCTCCAAGGTCTGACCGGTACAGATGACGATGGGGACGTCAGCCTCGTGGAACTCGGTGAGCATGTGCAGCGCGTCGCGCGGGATCTCGTTGTCGGTGCGCCCCGCCGAGCGGAGCGTCTCGTCGACGTCCAACACGAGCGCGTTCACCGCTCGGTCGTACTTCGAGTGCAGGTCCAACGCGGTGAACGCCTGCTCTCGGGTCGCGCGCGCGGCGACTTCGGCGTACGTCGCGCCCATCGCGAACGCCGAACGAATCTCGTCTTTTCGCTCCTCCAGTTCGTCGTTGGCCTCTTGCCAGTGGTCGAGTGCGACGCGCGAGTCGACCGGCGGGAAGACGTCGACGAAGTCCTGATACTCCCGCAGCGTCTTCGTGTCGAACTCGTCGTATAGCCGATACAGCAGGTCGTACCGCTCCATGGTTCGAGAGGGTGCGCCGGCGTGATAAACGCGGCGACGAAACGCCGCCGTTGGCGGGGTAGGCGGTGCATTCCTCCGCTCAGGCTGTCCCAGAATTCCAGAATAACTGTCATTACAAACCCGCCTCTTCGTGTTGGTCGAGTCGACCATGCAATACCCGGCAACTGGAGAGGGTGCGCACGGCGGCGACGCGAGCGCACCGATTCGTTTGCGGAGGCGTCGATGAGTTCACGACTACGTGCGGGCTTTACGGTGTTCGTGACGGTACTGGTGGTTCTCGGTGCGTTCGCGCCGATGGCCGTCAGTGCGCACGGGACGGACTCGGAGTCAGACGTACCGACGATTTCCGGACGGCTCGTCTCGGCGGACGGCGGGTCGCTATCCGGTGACGATATCGAAGTCATGCTCTCGGACGAAGAGGGTCCGGTTGGCTCTACGAACGTCACGACCGGAGACGACGGACAGTTCACGTTCGAATCGAACTCGACGGCATCGCACCAGCTCGCGTACTACCAGCGGGCCGAAGACGGGTCGTACGGGCCGCGTGACGGTGTCGTCGACCTCTATACCCTCGGTGAGGTCGGTCCCAACGAGGAGACCGACTTCGGTGACATCGAGCTTCCGGAGGGCCACGTTTTGGACATCCAGGTCGTCGACGAGGACGGAGAGCCCGTCGAAGACGCGTCCGTCCGAGTGTACCACGACCGACCGGAGGTACAAGAGGGATGGTCGCTCTTCGAGAAGACGAACGCCGAGGGCATGTTCGACTCGCCGGAGGAACCGAGCGGCGTCGAAGTCGCTGGCGACGTCTTGGTGTACGTCGAAGGACCGGACGGTCTGGCCACGAGCGAACAGTCGCTCACCGTGACCGAGGACCGAACGCTCACAGTCACACTCGACACTCCGACGACCATCAGCGGTCGCCTCGTGACCGAGGACGGTGAGCCGATTACGAATCGGGTCGTACACCACGACTACTGGGACGAATCAGCGAGAGACTACTCGTCGGTTCGGACCGACGAAGACGGCCACTTCACCGTCGCCGGTGTGGCCGACGCCCGAAACCAGCTCACGTTCTTCCAGTCGGACGGGAACAGCGAAATCATCTCGGGGGGTCACGAGGCGGTCGACATCTACACGTTCGATAATCGAGATCTCACGGAACGCTCCGAGGACGTTGACTTGGGCGACGTGGTGATTCCCGAGGGTCACGCGCTGGAGGTGAAGGTGGTCAACGAGGACGGTAATCCGGTCGAAAACGCCATCGTCGACTGGTATCACAACGTGGACTGTATCGACTGCTCGGCGTGGATTCAGCAACTGACCGATAGCGATGGTCGGGTCAGCGGTGAACTCACCGGCGACATCAAAATCGGGGTCTTCGCGAGAGAGAGCGTAACTGGGTTCGACTCCGAACTCGTCTGGAAGAACGTCACGGTCACCGAAGACCGCAGCGTCACGGTCGTGCTCGAATCGCCGGGCGGCGAGACCGACGACGACCGAACTGACGAGTCCGCCGGCGACGAACAGAGTGGCGACAATCAGTCTGCAGACTCGGGAGGAGACAACCAATCCGACGAAAGTGATACCGAGACTGACGACCAGTCTGTAGACGACTCCGACGACACCGCAAACGCACCGTCGGGCGACAGCAGCACTCCGCCGCAGACGGACGACGCTGACGACGAAACGAACGGCGCTGGACCGGGTTCGAGCGACGCCCAGAGCGAGAACGTAGACGAGACGACGACCACGCCGCCGCCAACGACGACGCCTCCGACCGACGGGAACGAGACGACCGAGACGGAGAACACGACCACGACCA
This sequence comes from Haloprofundus salinisoli, assembly GCF_020097815.1. Taxonomy (NCBI): domain Archaea; kingdom Methanobacteriati; phylum Methanobacteriota; class Halobacteria; order Halobacteriales; family Haloferacaceae; genus Haloprofundus; species Haloprofundus salinisoli. Next base: position 2,954,235 of record NZ_CP083663.1, on the reverse strand, counting down.
CCGTCGCAACCGAGACGGCGACGCCCCAGACGGAGACGACGACTTCGGAACCCGACTCGCTGGTGCAGACCACTGCGGCAACGCCGGATAAGGCGCTCACGGAGACAGCTACCCCGACGGCAGACGCGGAGACCGACGCCAACAGTCCGACGACCGAGACGACGTTCCCCGGGTTCGGACCGCACGCTGCGCTTCTCGCGGCACTGACTGCCGGCCTGCTACTCGCGCGGCGGCGCTGACCGGGCGCACGGATTTTCCCTCGTCCGTCGGGACACAACGCTGATACTCGCGGTGTGCTAATCGTTCGATATGCAGAACTGGACCGACAGCATCGTCGGCGAGCGGATGACCGTCGACAGAGAGTTCAACCAGCGGATTCGGGACTCGGCGCTCACGAGCCAGGAGTGGGGGCTCATCATGACTGCCACCGAGTTCGAGATCGAGAACGCCGACGACTCCGAGAACGCCCGCATCGTCGCTAACACCGAGAAAGTACCGCAGATACTGCCCGAACTGGAGAACGTCCGTTCGCAGATGCAGTCGATGGGCGGCGCGCCCGAGCGGAGCAACCGCGGCGGTGGCGGCGGCATCTTCGACTCGATAAAGGGGGCGCTCGGCCTCGGCGGGAGCGGCGGCGTCAATCAGGACGAACTCGAACGCGCCGAGCGACTCACCCAGGAGTACGCCGACGAGCTGCAGTCGCATCTCGAACGGAAGGGAAAGTGGCAGCAGGTTCGCGTCGCCTATCAGGAGTGAGCGACGCGAGAGCGCGCGACCGAAGACGAGGGACCGTCGTCAGACCTCGTCGCCGCCGTGAAACAGCGTCAGTTCGCCCGCTTCGTAGATGTTGATAAGTTCGGTGATGATCTCGTCGTACTCCTCGTCCTCCTCGCGGAGGCTGTCGAGTCGGCTGACGGTTTCGTCGTCGAGGTGTATCTCCGGCATGGTCGAATCTTCACGGGCCACGCTCTTAAGCACCGACCACGCATCCGACGCGCTCGGCAAGAGCGCGAGCGCTCCTCGCGGTCCGCGGCTACGACGGCGAAAACGTCGCGCCTCAGGAGAACAGTCGCTTCAGACGGGCGAACAGACCCTTGTTCGGGTCGCCGCCGATCTGGTCCGGGTTCGGCGCGTCCGCCTGCACCGTCCCGTCCGGACGGTCGGTCGTCGCTGCGGTGCTCTCCTCTCTCGCGCCGGCGCTCGTCGCCGCACTCGCGTCGGTACCGGCGGTGTCGGTGTCGACGCTCGATTCGCCGGCTTCGGCCGCCCCTCCCTCGGGCGCTTCCTCCTCGACGCCCGCGGTCGCCCGCGCCTCCTCAATGAGTCCCTCGGGGTCGTTGACGGCGTCTTTGATGGTCCCCTTCACCAGCGGTTTCTCCGCGAATCGGTCGCGGTTGACCGAGGTGTCGGCGGCGATGATGACGGCGTCGGCCTCCCGAATCTCGGCCGCGGTGAGTTCGTTCTCCGCGCCCATCGCCCCCTGAATCTCGACTTTGATCTCGTGGCCGAGTCGTTCTGCGGTCTGTTCTAAGTTCTCCGCGCCCATCTGACTGTGCGCGATTCCGGTCGGACAGGACGTGACTGCGACGAGTTTCATGGTTCTGGGTTCTCCGTAGTGTCGGTTATCAGTCGTTCTACTTCACGTTTCGTGCTAGCACGGAGCGTTCGCTCCGCGAGCGCCGACGCCGATTCGCGTTCGGTCGCCGCGACGTTCGCCTTCACGTCGGGGATGGTGACGGCGCTCATGCTCAGTTCGTCGAGCCCGAGGCCGACGAGTAGTTCGGTGAGGGTGGGGTCGCCCGCCATCTCTCCGCACATGCCGACCCAGGCGTCGGTCCCCTCCGCTCCTTCGACGGTCCGCGCGATGGCGCGGAGCACCGGCGGGTACCGCGGGTCGTGCAGTTCCGAGACGCGTTCGTTCCCCCGAGAGGCGGCCATGACGTACTGTGTGAGGTCGTTCGTCCCGATAGAGAGAAAGTCCGCGCGGGCGGCGAACTCGTCGGCCATGAACGCCGCCGACGGCGTCTCTATCATCAGTCCGAACTCCGGAGTCTCGTTGTCGATTCCCTCGGCGTCGAGGTCGGCGGCGACCGATTCGACCGTCTCGCGTGCGGACTCGAACTCCTCGACGGTGGCGACCATCGGCACCATCACCGCCAGGTCGCCCGCGCCGTCTGCGGCCGCCCGAAGGAGCGCGCGCAGTTGCGTCTCGAAGAGGGCGGCGTCGACGCCGAGCGAGCGCCGGATGCCACGTTCGCCGAGGAACGGGTTCTCCTCCTCTGGCAGTTCGAGGTAGGGGATAGGTTTGTCGCCGCCGACGTCGAGCGTCCGGACGACGACCCGACCGTCGGGGAAGGCGTCCAGCGCCTCGACGTACGTCTCGTACTGCTCCTCCTCGTCCGGCGGCGACTCGCGTTCGAGAAAGAGGAACTCGGTCCGGTAGAGGCCGATACCGTCGGCACCCTGTTCGACCGTGCCTTCCAGTTCGGCGGGTTGGCCGACGTTCGCCGCCACCTCGACGGGTTCGCCGTCGGCCGTCGCCACCGGTTCGTGGCGAACCTCCGCGCGGTCGGACTCGGCGGCCGCCGCGCGCGTCACCTCGCTCGGGTCGAGAATCACGTCGCCGGTGTCGCCGTCGACGACGACATCGGTGCCTTCCTCGACGGCGAACAGGTCATCGCCGACGCCGACGACCGCGGGGAGCGCGAGCGACCGCGCGAAGATGGCGGCGTGCGACGTTCTTCCTCCTGTGGCGGTGACGAACCCCGAGACGACCTCGGGGTCGAGCTGCGCCGTGTCGCTCGGGGTGAGCCGCTCGGCGAAGACGACGCTCCCCTCGGGCAGCGCCGAGAGGTCGGTCCGCTCGCCGCCGACGAGCAGGCGGACGAGCCGGTCGCGGATGTCGCGGAGGTCGTCGGCGCGCTCGGCCATCCGGCCCTCCATCCCCTCGAACTGCTCGATGGGGCCGGCGAAGCCCTCGCGGACGGCGTGCTCGGCCGGAAGCCCGGTCGCGAGCGCGTCGTCGACTGCGCTGTCTATCTGCGGGTCGTCGAGGAACTGGAGGTGCGCGTCGAACACGGCAGCCTCCTCGTCGCCGACGCGTTCGCGGGCGCGTTCGCGTTCGGTCTCCAACTCCTCGCGGGCGGCGTCTCTGGCGTCCTCGAAGCGTTCGCGCTCGGCGCCGGCGTCGACCTCGTTCGGTTCCGGCGGGTCGTCGAGTTCGAGCGCCTCGCCGGGGCGGTACCAGACGACGGTTCCGACACCCGACAACGGCGTCGCACCGACGCCGGACAGCGTTCGTTCGCTCGCGGTCACTCCTCGTCGCCCCCGCCGTTCTCGCCGTCTCCTTCGCCGCTCTCGCCGGATTCGGGCGTCGTGAGCACTTCTTCGAGCGCGTCGAGCGCCGCCTCGGCGTCGTCGCCCTCCGCGACGAGTCGCACCTCGTCGCCGTGGGCTGCGCCGAGGCTCGTCACCGAGAGCATGCTGGCGGCGTTCACCGGGCCGCCGTCGCCGTCTACCTTCTCGATGGTCACTTCGGCGTCGTGTTCGTTCGCCGTCTGCACGAACTGCGAGGCGGGGCGGGCGTGTAGCCCCGCCTCCGGAACGATAGTGACGATTCGCTCCATCACGCCATCGCCTCCTTCATCACCGACTGGATGTCTCCGGGCGTCTCGGCGTCGTAGAGACCCTTGCGCACCTCGTCGTGCATGAGCGAACGCGAGAGGGTACTCAGGATAGTGAGATGCTCGTCTTCGCCGCTCTCGGGGACGAGAATCATGAACACGAGATGCGCCGGTTCGTCGTCCATCGACGCGAAGTCGACGCCCGCCTCCGAGCGCGTGAACGCCACCGACGGTCGACTGACGGCGTCGGTCTTCGCGTGCGGGATGCCGATTCCCTTTCCGACTCCCGTGGTCGTCTCCTCCTCGCGTTGGAATAGCGCCGAGAGCGCGGCGTCTCGGTCCTCGACGCGTCCGGCGTCGGCGACGACGTCGAGGAGGTACTCGATGCACGCCTCCTTCTCCGCCGGCGGGTCGTCGAGCGAAATCAGTTCGGTCGGCATCAGTCGGTCGATGTCGTTTGGGTCCATTGTAGTGTGTACGGGGCGCAGCGAAAGTTTAGTTTCGGTTAGTCGGAGGTCTGTGCGGTGCCGTCCAGTTGCTCCGTCGACTGCTGGAGGTCGGCGACGGTCGTCTCGAAGTCCGGTTTGATAACCGTCGCGATGACGGCGGTGACGAGCGCGCCGAGTCCGATACAGCCGAGGAACAGCAGCGGGCTGTTCGACAGCGGGACGACGAAGATACCGCCGTGAGGCGCGCGGACGGTGATGCCCAGCGCCATCGACGCTGCGCCGGCGACGGCGCTGCCGGCGATGGCGCTCGGGATGACGCGGAGCGGGTCGGCCGCGGCGTACGGAATCGCGCCCTCGGTGATGAACGAGAGTCCGAGCGGGACGGCGCTCTTGGCGTTCTCGTACATCTCGGCGGTGTACTTCTGCGGGGCGACGAAGTTCGACAGCGCGAGTCCCAGCGGCGGAGTCATCCCCGCGATCATCACGGCGGCCATCGGCGCGTAGATACCCTCGCTGATGAGGCCGACCGAGAACACGTAGGCGACCTTGTTCACCGGACCGCCCATGTCGACCGCCATCATCCCGCCGAGAATCGCCCCCACGAAGAGCGCCTGCCCGCCCTGCATCCCTTCGAGCGTCGCCGTCAACGCCGCGTTGGCGATGGCGACCGGGACGCCGAGGACGAAGATGATGACCGGCGCGAGCACGGCCATCGTCGCCACCGGGATGATGAGCACCGGCATCATCGGGTCGAGGACGCTCGGCACGTTACGTCGCTTGAACCACCGCGCGACGTAGCCGGCGAGAAAGCCCGCGACGAGCGCACCGAGGTAGCCCGCGCCCGCCTCGCCGCCGCCGAGTCCCGTCACCTGCCCCGCCGCCTGCAACACCTCCCCCTGTTGGATGAGATACGACAACAGAAAGCCGGGCGCTAACCCGGGTCTGTCGGCGATGGCGTAGGCGATGTACGCGCCGAGGATGGGCACCATGATGGTGAGCCCGGCGGTGCCCACTTGGGCGAGGAACCACCCCGCGGACCCGGTGGCGTCGAAGACGTTCTCGACCGTCGCGCCGGTGCCGGGCAGCGACGCGACGGCGTACCCCAGCGCCAGAAAGATGCCACCGATGGTGACGAACGGAATCATGAACGATACGCCGGTCATCAGGTCCTCTTTGACCGAGGTGATGTGCGAACGAAGCGCGCGTTCTGTGGAGTCTCGTGCTGACATGGCTCTTACCCTCACGATTGTTACTGTAACTGTTCAAAAATAGTTTCGGATAGGTTCGTTTGCTTTTGTTATAGTTCGAGATAATCACTCGGCGACAGCGTCGCCGCGGATCGGCGTTCACAGTCGGCTGAGAGAGACGCGTTCCGTTCGCTCCGAAACATCCGCGAACGGCGGGACTCGGGTTCCCGAGACGGCGACGACCGCCGCCGCGACGGCGATTCCGGTTTTGAGCGCTTCCGGTTCAGAAGCGCCGACAGCGAACGCCGACAGCACGCCCGACAGCAACGCGTCGCCCGCCCCGACGGTATCGACGACCGATGTCTCCAGCGCCGACGCGTGGTACGCCCCGTCGTCGGAGACGAGGATCGCCCCGTCGTCGCCGAGCGAGGCGACGACGCGCTCGTAGCGTCCGTTTCGCCCGTCCCGAAGCCGTTCGGCCGCGTCGAGACACTGTTCGACGGTGTCGACCGGCGCGTCAGCGGCGACGGCGAGTTCTTCGCGGTTCGGCTTGCAGAGCGCGTAGTCGGCGTCCAGCCGACGGAGCAGCGGACCGTCGACGTCGACGACGGTGTCCCAAGCGCCGGCGTCGGCGATGCGGTCGACCGTCTCCGGACCCGTCCCCGGCGGGAGGCTCCCGGCGACGACCACCGTCTCGGGGTCGTGTCGGACGACGGCGTCGACGGCGGCGTCGACGGCCGACGCGGACACCTCGGGACCGTTCTGGTTCACTTTGAACTCGCCGTTCGGCGCGAGAACCGTCGTGTTGAGCCGGGTCACGCCGTCGATTTCGACGAAATCGGTTGCGAGGTCGGCGTCGCGGAGTCTCCGTTCGAGAAACGCGCCGAACGACTCGCCGAGAAACCCCGTCGCGAGCGTCTCCGTCCCCAGCGCGTCGAGGTACTTCGAGACGTTGATGCCCTTCCCGCCGGGGTCGTACCGCGCGGCGTCGGTGCGGGTCACCCGCTCGGGTTCCAGCGGTTCGTCGACGGTGAGCGTGTGGTCCAGCGCGGGGTTCGGCGTCACCGTGAGAATCACGCCGACACCACCTCCAGCGCGAGGCCGGCGGCGTCGAACGCGTCGCGGGCCTCAGTGGGGACGTCGCCCGCGGTGACGAACAGGTCCACGTCCGGGAGGTCGGCGAACTGCACGAAACTTCGCTTGCCGACTTTCGTCGCGTCGGCGACGAGGACGACCCGCTCGGCCCGTTCGACCATCAGTTCCTTCATCCGGGCTTCGTCCTCGTTCGGCGTCGTCAGCCCCGACTCCGGCGAGACGCCGTTCGTCCCCAGAAAGAGTACGTCGAAGTTCGTTCGGTTCATGAACGACTCCGCCGTCGGCCCGACGAGCGCGCGAGTCCGCTCGCGGAGCGTGCCGCCGGTGAGTTTCACCTCGGTCTCGGACTCGCCGAGTTCGACGGCCAACCGCGGCGCGTTCGTCACCGCTAGAAACGACCGGTCGGGCGACGTCCGGCGCGCCACCTCCATCGTCGTCGTCCCCGCGTCGAAGAACGCGACCTGCCCGTCGACGAGTTCCTCGGCGGCACGCTTCCCGATGGCGACCTTCTGTTCGAGGTTCTGCACCTCCCGCTGGTCGTACGTCTGCTCGCGGCCGACCGTCGTCGCCGGGACCGCGCCGCCGTGCGAGCGCTCGACCATTCCCTTCTCCTCGAGCTGGCGCAGGTCCCGGCGTATCGTCGCCTTCGAGAACTCCAGCGTCGACGCCAGCGCTTCGACCGACCGTCCGTCCGATTCGGTCACCAGTTCGACGATTCTCCGTTTTCGCTCCGCGGGTAGCATCTCGGGGTCCCTCCCGTTTGTGACTGTTTTTCTTCGAGCATAATTGTTTATGTGTATTCTCGCTCGGCTACGCGGGGTGGCGGCTTCGGGTCGACGATGAGAGATGCCAAAAACCGCGGCGCGCGTCGCTGCGTTCCACGTCGTCGCGTTCTCCGTTGCGACGTTCAGAGTCGCTCGACGACGGCGCTCGTCACGTCCTCCGTGGACGCGTCGCCGCCGAGGTCCGGCGTCCGGGGGCCGTCTTCGAGGACGGACTCGACCGCCGAGCGGACGTTTCGCCCGGCCTCGTCGTGGCCGAGGTGTTCGAGCAACATCGCCGCCGAGAACAGCGTCGCCGCCGGGTTGGCGACCTCCTCGCCCGCGATGTCGGGGGCGGTGCCGTGGACCGGTTCGAAGAGCGCCCGCTCGGGGCCGACGTTCGCCGACGGGAGAAGTCCGAGGCCGCCGACGAGCCCGGCGGCGAGGTCCGAGAGCACGTCGCCCGCCAGGTTGGGGCAGACGACGACGCCGAACTGCGTCGGGTCGAGACAGACCCGCGTGGCGAACGCGTCCATCAGCACCTCGTCGGTGTCGACGCCGCGCTCGTCGGCGACCGAGAGCACGGCCTCGCGGAAGCGACCGTCGGTCTCGCGCATCACGTTCGCTTTGTGTGCGACCGTGAATCCGCCGGCGTCCTCTCCCGCGGAAACGAACTCGCAGGCGTACTCCGCGAGTCGTCGCGACGCGGAGTCGGTGACGACTCTGGTGAGCGTCGAGAGGTCGTCGCTGAGGCGGTTCTCGTGGCCCGAGTAGACGCCCTCGGTGTTCTCGCGGAGGAAGACGAGGTCCGTCTCGGGACGGAGCGCGTCGACGCCGGGGTACGCTTTCGCCGGGCGGACGTTGACGAACGAGTCCACCGCGCGGCGAAGCGGGAGAATGACGTCCGCCGCCGTCTCGCCGGCCGCACCGAACAGCGTCGCGTCCGCGGAGGCGACGAGGTCGTACGTTCCCTCGGGCAGCGCTTCGCCCGTATCCGCCTTCACCCGGTCGCCGGCCTCGGCCTCGACGAACTCGAACTCGCCGACTTCGTCGAGCACGCGGACGGCCGCCGGAACGACCTCCTGACCGATGCCGTCGCCGGGGATGACGGCGATTTCGTCGGTCATCGTCGGGCCTCCTCGTCTGACTTCGCCGTCTCAGTCATCGCTCTCCACGTACGGCAGCGACTCGGCCGTCTCCCGTACGGCGTTTCTGTTCGATTTCATCAGCGCCGTCGTGTCCCAGACGCCCTCGACGAGCGCCTTCCGTTGGGCGTCGTCGACCTCGACGTCGACGGTGGTGTCGCCGTAGGTGACGGTCTCGGCTTCGACGTCGACGTCGAGGTCGCCGTCGGGGTGCTCGTCGACCCACGCCTGTAGTTCCTCTACGGTCTCCGAATCGGCGGTGACCGTCGGGATGCCGAGCGCGAGGCAGTTGCCCGCGAAGATTTCGGCGAACGACTCGCCGACGAGGGCGTCGATGCCCCAGCGCATCAGCGCCTGCGGGGCGTGCTCGCGGGAAGAGCCGCAGCCGAAGTTGGCGTTGACGACCAGCACCGAGGAGTCGCGGAAGCGGTCCTCGTTGAACGGGTGCTCCTTCGGGTCGTCGTCGTCGCCGAACCGCTGGTCGAAAAAGGAGAACTGACCGAGGCCGTCGAACGTGACGACCTTCATGAAGCGCGCCGGGATTATCTGGTCGGTGTCGATGTCGTTGCCCCGGACGGGGACGCCCGTGCCGGAGACGTGCCGGACGGTGTCGGCGGGGCCGCCGTTCTCCTCGCCGGCGCTCATACCGTCGTCACCTCCGAGAGGTTCCGCACGTCGGTTACTCTCCCTTCGAGCGCCGCCGCCGCGACCATCTGCGGGTTCATCAGCACGGTGCGACCGTCCTTCGACCCCTGTCGTCCGATGAAGTTCCGGTTCGACGAGGAGGCACAGGCCTCGTCGCCCTCCAGTTGGTCCTCGTTCATGCCGAGACACATCGAACAGCCGGCGTTGCGCCAGTCGAAGCCGGCCTCGCGGAACACGTCCGCCAGCCCTTCCTTCTCCGCTTGCTCCTGCACGCGCTGGCTGCCGGGGACGACCATCGCGCGGACGTCCGGATGGACCTGTCGCCCCTCAACGATCTTCGCCGCACGGCGCAGGTCGGGCAGGCGGGCGTTCGTACACGAGCCGAGGAAGGCGACGTCGATCTCGTAGCCCTCCATCGTGTCGCCGGGTTCGACGCCCATGTGTTCCTGCGACATTCTCGCGGTGTCCTGCTTCTCCTCGGGGAGTTCTTCGGGTGCGGGAATCGGCTGGGTGACGCCGACGCCCTGGCCGGGCGTGGTGCCCCACGTGACGACCGGTTCGAGTTCGTCGCCGTCGATGACGACCACGTCGTCGTACTCGGCGTCGTCGTCGGAGCGAATCGACTCCCAGTACGGCTTCAGTTGCTCGAACTTCTCGGGATCGTCCGCGAACTCGTCGGTTTCGGCGAGCCACTCGTAGGTGGTCTCGTCGGGGTTGACGTAGCCCGCGCGCGCGCCGCCCTCGATGGACATGTTGCAGATGCTCATCCGCCCCTCCATGTCGAGGTTCTCGACGGCCTCGCCGGCGTACTCGTACACGTAGCCGACGCCGCCGTCGGTGCCGAGGCGGCGGATGACTTCGAGGATGACGTCCTTGGCCTCGACGCCCTCCGACAGCTCGCCGGTGACCTCTATCTTCCGTACCTTCTGTTTCTCCATCGCCACGCAGCCGGTGGCGAGCACGTCTCGAATCTGGCTCGTGCCGATGCCGAAGGCGAGCGCACCGAACGCGCCGTGCGTCGAGGTGTGGCTGTCGCCGCAGACGATGGTCTTGCCGGGCTGGGTGATACCCTGCTCCGGCCCGATGACGTGGACGATACCCTGGTCGCCGGTGGTCGGGTCCGAAAAGTCGATCCCGGCTTCGCGGACGTTCTCCTCCAGTTCGGCCATCATCTCCTCGGCGGCGTCGTCGCCGTAGGGCCGCGACTGGTCCGCCGTGGGGACGATGTGGTCCACCGTTGCGTGGGTGAGTTCGGGGTAGGCGACCTCCATGTCGCGCTCGCGCAGCATGCCGAACGCCTGCGGACTCGTCACCTCGTGGATGAGGTGGAGGCCGACGAACAGCTGCGTCTGTCCGGTCGGCAGTTCGGCGACGGCGTGGCGGTCCCACACTCTGTCGTACAGCGTGCCCTCACTCATCTACCGGCTCACCCTCGCTCCGTCGCGCGTCGCGTACGGTCTGCCGTTCGTTGCCGCCGCGCGCCCACACCTCCGAGACGTCCTCGCCGTGTCGGGGCGTGTGGTCTACGTCGCGCATGGCGTTGCCTCGATGGCCCGCTCCACCATCCGCCATCGCCGGGCCCCGCTGGAACACCGCGCCGAACGTCTCGTGGGTGGTCGGGTGCGTGTGGCTCACGTCGGCCATCGTCTGTCTCTCGTCTCCGCGCTCTCGTCCGCCTCGTTGATTTCGCTCAGTCATCTGCTGTCACCCGCGATTTCTCGTCCTCGTCCTCGTCGGTCGTCTCGCCCTGTTCCTCGTCGGCCCACGCGAACAGCCCGCGCAGTTCCTCGCCGACCGCCTCGATGTCGTGGTTCTTCTCGGCCTCGCGGAGCTGCTGGTAGCTCGGGCGTCCGGCCTGGTTCTCGACGATCCACTCACGGGCGAACGTCCCGTTCTGGACCTGTTCGAGCACTGCTTCCATCTGCTCGCGGGCGTGGTCGTCGACGACCACGTCGCCGCGAGTCAAGCCGCCGAACTCGGCGGTGTCGGAGACCGAGTCCCACATCCCGCCGAGTCCGTCCTCGTACATCAGGTCGACGATGAGTTTGAGCTCGTTCAGACACTCGAAGTACGCCATCTCGGGGCTATAGCCCGCGTCGACGAGCGTCTCGTAGCCCGTCTTCACGAGCGAGGTGACACCGCCGCAGAGGACGGCCTGCTCGCCGAAGAGGTCGGTCTCGGTCTCCTCGCGGAACGTCGTCTCGACGACGCCCGCGCGGGTGCAGCCGATGGCCCTCGCGTACGCCAGCGCCTCGCCTTTCGCGTCGCCGGTCGTGTCCTGGTAGACGGCGACGAGACCCGGCGTCCCCTGGTCGGCCTGATAGTTGCGGCGGACGAGGTGGCCCGGGGACTTCGGCGCGACCATCGTCACGTCGATGTCCTCGGAGGGCTGAATCTGGTTGTAGTGGATGTTGAATCCGTGGGCGAACTGCAGCGTGTCGCCGGGTTCGAGTTCGTCCTCGATGGCCTCGTACACCGACGGCTGGACGGTGTCGGGTACGAGTACGGAGACGATGTCGGCGGCGGCGGCCGCCTCCACGGGCGTCGCCACCTCCAGGCCGTCGTCCTCGGCGGCGGCGCGGGAGGCGGAACCCTCGCGCAGGCCGACGACCACGTCGACCCCGCTGTCGGCGAGGTTCTGCGCGTGGGCGTGACCCTGACTGCCGTAGCCCAGTACGGCGACCGTCTTGTCGTCGAGGTACGTTGCGTCTGCGTCGTCGTCGTAGTAGATCGTCGCGTTGAGTTCGTCTGTCATGGTTGGTGTGTCAATTTTCGTCCGCGTCGGTTCCGTCACGATACGTCGAGTCCTTCGGTTCGGTGGAGTGACCGGGTTCTTCGCCGGGCGTCGTCGGCGTGTCGCCGCGGGCCAGCGCCGTCTGCCCGGTTCGAGCGATTTCGATGATGCCGAACTGGCGGAACGCGTCGACGGCGTCGTCGATCTTCTGCTGGTCGCCCGTGATCTGGACCGTGATGGTCCGCGGGCCGGCGTCGAGCGTCTGGCCCTCGTACATCTGGGTGATGGCGTGGACCTTGTCGGGCTCGTCGCCCCGCACTTTCAGCAGGACGAGCTCGGCGCGCACGGCGTCGTCGTCGAGTTCGCCGACCTGGATGACGGGTTTGAGCTTCGACAGCTGCTTTTTCACCTGATCGATGCCGGCGTCGGTCTCCTCGACGACGAGCGTGATTCGCGCGTGGCCGTCGACCGTCGTCGGCCCGACGGTCAGGCTCTCGATGTTGAACTGCCGCCGGGAGAACAGCCCCGAGACGCGAGAGAGCACGCCCGGTTCGTGTTCGACGAGCGCCGAGACGACGGCCGTCCGCTGGCGCGGGTTGGCCTCCGCCTCGGGGTCGATACGGACGCCGTGGGCGCTGCGCCGACCCTTGGGGTGGGGGCGCTCGTCGGGGGCGGGTCCGGGCATGCCGGGCCCCTCGAACTCGTACTCGGGGGCGTCCGTCGACTCCTCGCCGCTCATAGCTGATCCTCCGAGAGGGCGAATCTCCCGTTCGCGCCGCCGCTTGCGACCATCGGGTAGACGTTCTCGGCGGGGTCGATGCGGAAGTCGATGACCGAGGGACCGTCGTAGGCGAGCGCGCTCTCGATGACTTCGGGCACTTCGTCGTACGTCTCGGCGCTGAAGCCGCGCGCGCCGAACGCCTCCGCGAGTTTGGCGAAGTCCGGACACCAGTCGTACTCGGCGGCCATCCGCCGGCCCTCGAAGAACGCGTCCTGCCACTGCCGGACCATCCCGATGTACTCGTTGTTGAGCACGGCGACGGTGATGTCGAGCTCCTCGCGGACGGCGACCGACAGCTCCTGGAGCGTCATCAGGAAGGAGCCGTCGCCGTCAACGCAGACCACGTCCGTGTCGGGTGCCGCGAGTTTCGCGCCGATAGCAGCCGGGAGACCGTATCCCATCGTCCCGAGGCCGTGCGAGGAGACCCACGTGCGCGGGTTCGTAAACGTCCAGAACTGGGCGGCCCACATCTGGTGCTGGCCGACGCCCGTGGTGACGATGGCGTCGTCGGGCGTCGCCTCGTCTAAGGCTTCGACGACGAACTGCGGCTTCAGCGGCTCGTCCTCGGGCGTTTTGTACGCCAGCGGGTACTCCTCTTTCCACGTCCGACACTGCTGCCGCCACTCGCGGGCGTCCGGCGACTGCTCGACTTCCTCGGCCAGTTGGTCGAGGACGGCTTTCGCGTCGCCGACGACGGGGTAGTCCGCGTGGACGTTCTTCGAGATTTCGGCCTCGTCGACGTCGACGTGGACGACCTCGGCTTCGGGTGCGAAGGTGTCGACGCCGCCGGTGAGTCGGTCGTCGAACCGACAGCCGACGGCGACGAGCAGGTCGCAGTGGGTGACCGCCATGTTCGCGTAGCCGGTGCCGTGCATCCCCGCCCACGACAGGCAGAGTTCGTGGTCCTCGGGCATCGACCCGATGGCGGGCATCGTCGTGACGACCGGAATCCCCTTTTCGATGGCGAAGGCGCGAGCTTCCTCGGTGGCGTTGGCCTTGACGACGCCGCCGCCGAACAGAAGCAGCGGTTTCTCCGCGCGCTCGATGGCGCGGGCGGCCGCTTCCACCGATTCGGAATCGGCTTCGGTCGGCGGAGTCGTCGTCTCCGGCGCTTTCGCCGGACCGGGTTCGCGGTCGGTCTCCCCGAGGGAGATGTCCTTCGGCAGGTCGACCAGCGTCGGTCCCGGTCGGCCTTCGGCGGCGAGCGCGAACGCCTCACTCACCGTGTCGCCGACGGTGTCGACGTCGTTCGCGAAGTAGTTGTGCTTCGTGATGGGGGCGGTGACGCCGGTGGTGTCGGCCTCCTGGAACGCGTCCGACCCAACCATCGTCGACGGAACCTGTCCCGTCAGCGCGAGGATGGCGTCCGAGTCCATGTCGGCGTCGGCGATGCCGGTGACGAGGTTCGTCGCGCCCGGCCCCGAGGTGGCGAGGCAGACGCCCGGTTCGCCGGTGACGACGCCGTAGGCGTCGGCGGCGTGCGCCGCGCCCTGTTCGTGCGCCATCGTCACGTGGCGGACGTCGGAGTCGTACAGCGCGTCGTAGATGGGCATGATCGCCCCGCCCTGCACGCCGAAGGCGGTTTCGACGCCCGCGTTTTCGAGCGCGCGGACGACCGACGACGCGCCGGTCGTGACCGGTATCCGCGTCGTCTCGGTCGTCTGCTCGGCCTCGGCGGTCTCTTCGGCTGTCGGCGCTGGCTGTTGTTCACTCATGCTGTGCTCCCTCTCTGCTGTCGGTGTGTGGCTGGTCGGTTCGGTCGCATCGGTGGTGTGCGCGTGGCTTGGTGTCGCGGAGCGCGCGAACCGGTCGCGCGGCTCGCTCTCGGAAACGGTGCGAAACGGTGTCGGAAGAGGGGGTGGTAAGGGGCTAGGCGGCCCCTACAATAATGAGCGAACCGAGGACAGCCTCGCCGCGAAGCGACGGCTCGGGGGCCGTCGCGGACGTGCGGCGTGTGCCTGACTGTCGCATCTCGTTCGCCCCGTATCACCGGTCGGTAAAAACCCTTTCGCGCCGTGCAAACGTTGCCCGAACGGGTCGCGCTCGCACGGGACGGTGCTCTCTCCTCGGTGGCTCGCCCGCGAGGCGGTGCTCTGGCCTCGCGGAGCGAATCGGAAACGCGACTGCTCGCCGGGTGGTTCACCCGTGGCTCTGCGGAGCCTGCGACGCCGCGCCGGGACATCAGGCCCGAACCTCCTCCGGTTCCTCGACATCCGCGTCACGGGCGAACTGTTCCAGGACGCTCATCGTGACGCGACCGCCGTCCGCGCCGTAGTCTTTGACGCGACGGGTGACCTGTTTGACCTCGACGTCCGTCGGCGAGTAGCCCGCATCCTCCAGTCGTTTCCGGACCGAGTGCGCGCCGGTGTGTTTGCCCAGCACGAACTCGCGTTTCGCGCCGACCATCTCCGGCGTCATCACGCCGGGCTCGAAGGTGTCGGCGTTCTCGATGACGCCCGCTGCGTGGATGCCGCTCTCGTGCGAGAAGGCGTTCCGGCCGACGACCGGTTTGTTCGCGGGAACCGGGATGTCCGACTTCTCCTCGACGATGCGGGAGAGTTCGGTGATGCGCGTCGTGTCGACGCCGGTGTCGACGCCGTAGACGCTCTCTGCGGCCATGACAACCTCCTCGAAGGCGGCGTTGCCGGCGCGCTCGCCGATGCCGTTGACCGACACCTGCGCCTGCGCCGCGCCCGCCTCGAACCCCGCCATCGCGTTGGCGGCGGCGAGGCCGAAGTCGTCGTGGGTGTGAACGTCGATGCGCGCGTCGGTGTGCGCTTTGATGGAGCCGATGAGGTCGCCGAAGCGCGTCGGCGTCGCTACCCCACACGTGTCGGGGACGTTTATCCAGTCGACGTCCGCCCCAGTGACGGCCTCGATGATCTCGTAGAGGAACGCCTCGTCGGTCCGCGTGGCGTCCATCGGCGAGAACATCACGTCGACGCCCGCCTCCTTCACTCGTTCGACCGATGCGACCGCCCGTTCGACCGCCTCCTCGCGGGAGGCGTGCATCGAGTCCTGTAGCTGTACGTCACTGGTGCTGACGAACACGTGGACCATGTCGACACCGGCGTCCAGCGCGGCTTCAACGTCGCCGTCGACGACGCGGGCTAACCCGCAGGTGGTCGTCTCCGTCGCGGCCGCGATGTCGCGGACCGCCTCGAACTCCGCGTCGGAGTTGACGGGGAAGCCAGCCTCGACGACGTGGGTGCCCATCGCGTCGAGAATCGACGCGATCTCTCGCTTGTCGTCGTAGCTGAACGAGGTGCGCGGCGACTGTTCGCCGTCGCGCAGGGTGGTGTCGAAGAGCCGTACCGTCTCGATTTCAGATTCGCAGTTCAGTGTGCCGTCGAAGAACTCGACCCGCCGGGGCATCCGACGTGTCCTCCGTGTCGTTGTGAGACATCGTGTCCCGTGCTCGGGGGAACCACACATATAAATCTGTCTCTCCAACAGATTCGGATCCGCTCGCGGGCGAAACGAACGTTCGTGAACGACCGGCGAATCGCGTGAGGGCGACGCCCTATCATTCAACCCTACTCCTTATATTCGATAATATTACCGAAGGTCGGCAGTCGACGGCGTCCGGACGAAACTGCCGTAAAACGGCCGCGGTTCACTGTGCCACCGAGTCGCGCGCGAATTGTCACGAGGAGTGATGAAAAACTGGACAGCCGTTCGAGAGGGGACTACGCAGCGCGTTCCAGGTGCCCGTTCGGTCACAACGAGCGGCTGTCGAACGCGCTCAGAGGTGCGTGCGAAACGAGAGGCCGGTGCGGGGCCGAGACGCGCCGAGAAGGCGAGGATTTTTGATACCCTCGCGCAAGTGCCGCGTATGAGCGAGTTCGACCTCGACCTCCGAACTGCGGAATCCCACATCGAGAACGGCGAAATTCGCGGCGACGTCGTTCTCGGCGTGCTCGACGGGTCGGCGGAGCCGTCCGAGTGGGTCCGAAACGTCAAGGAAGGAAACGTACTGGTGCTGTCTGTACAGGGCGATCTGAACAAACTCGCCGCCGGGTTCGCCCGCGAGGTCAAGGACATGGGCGGGCAACTGATGCACTTCCGGACGTTCCTCGTCGTCAGTCCGCCGGGCGTCGATATCGACACCGACCGACTCCGATAGAGACACCCGAGCCGCGACGCTCGCCGACACTCACTCGAAGCGCCGCGTCTCCGCGTCGCACGCCGCACACGAGAGCACGTACACCGTTCGGCCGTCGTCTTCGACCGCGTCGTACGTTCGGTCGGTCTGCTCGCCGCACGCCGGACACTGCTCCTCGATAACCGCACCGGCTGCGTCTTTCGGCGCGCCGACTGCGACGAATCGACACGGTTCCTCGCCCGCGGCGACGGCGCGGTTCGGCGCGTCCCGAGGGACGAAAAAGACCTCGTCGGCCTCGACCAGAAAGTCGCCGTCGGGAGTCTCGACGCGCAGTTCACCCGAGAGCACGTAAAACAGCTCCTCGTGGTCGGGATGGCGGTGGTAGCCCCACGGCACCTGCTCGCCGGGGTCGGCGGTGAACACGTTGAACCCGAACTCGCTCGCGCCGACCGCCTCGTCGATCTCCTTCTTCTCGCGCGTCGGGTTCGGCGTGTTCGGCACCGACTCGACAGACACCTTGCGGTACTCGGGCATAGACCGGCGTTCGAACCTCTCACCTTTAGGTCCGCGGGCCGCGGCAGAACTGGTTACTCGTCCGCCGCGTCGACGAACGTCAGCACGTGGCCGTCCGAGTCGCGGAGCCGTCGGTCACCGTCGCTCTCGGTCGGCAACGACTCGCAGGCGAACTCTGAGAACGCCTCGGCGGCCGCGTCGGGGTCGTCGACGACCAGGCCTAACTCGACGTGCACGCCGCCGCGGGCGTCCGCGAGTCCCAACTGCGGCTCCCACAGTTCGAGGTCGAAGGGACGGAACGGCGAGCGCTGCCGGCGCTCGCCGGGCCCGCGGAGACGGACGCGCCGTCGCTTCTCGCCGCGGTCGACCACCTCGAAGCCGAGTTCGGCGTAGCGTCGCTCCGCGGCGTCGAGGTCGGTCACCTCGAGAACGACCTCGAAGACGCCCGTGAGGGAGGGCGTGGGACCACCGGAGGCGTCTCGGCGCTCGCCCGCCTCGTCGTCACCGCCGTCGGCTTCGTCACCGTCGTCGCCGTCGGTGCCCCCGATTTCGACGCAGTGGTCGTCGGGGTCGTCGACGTACAGCGAGCGGTACGACCCGAACTGCACCTCCTCGGGGTCCAGATTCGAGAGGTGGTCGAGCCACCGGTCGTACTCGTCGCCGGGCGCGGAGAACGCGAAGTGGGTGTGGAGGCCGCCGCGCGGGACGCCCGTCGGCCGTCGAATCCGGAGGTCGACGGGACCGACGGGGTAGACGACCGTTCGCCCGTCGTCGCTCGCGGCGTCGAGACCGAGTCGGTCGCCGTAGAACGCCCGCGCGCGGTCGAGGTACTTCACTTCGAGGCCGAGATGTGCGAGGCTGACCAGCATGTGGAGTCGTACGCCCGTGACTGGCAAGAGCGCGTCGGCGAGAAGGCGGAGGCGAGACGCGAGCGCGACAGGTGAGAAGACGACGAGAGGAGGTGAGAAGCGAGAAGACGACGAGAAACGGCCCTTACGCGTCGGCTTCGGGCTGAAGTTCGTCGATGAGGTAGGTGAACAGCGCGTCGCGGAGTTCGTCCGGCGCGTCGTCTTCGTCGAGCGTCACCCAGCGGACCCGAGCGCCCTGTAGCGCCGAGAGAACGAGTTTCGCGACGGCGTCGGGGTCGACCTCGCGGAACGTCCCCTGTTCGACGCCGTCGGCGATGATGTCGGCGAACAGGTCGTGAACGGCGGCGTCGTTGGTCGCCAACTGGTCGCGGAACGCGTCGTTGTAGGGTGCCTGTGCGCGGAGTTCGAGAAGCGTCGTCTGAAACGCCTTGTGCGCCTCGCGGTCCGGGCCGAACAGCAGCATGTCGACGAGCGTCGTCAGGCGCTCTAACGGGTCCGACTCCTCGTCGAGCGCGAGCCGCTCGTCGAGTTGCGCCAGCATGTAGTCGAGTAGCGCGACGAGCAGCTCGTCTTTGGTGTCGTAGTGGTAGTGTAGCAGCGATTTGCTCTTGTCGAACTCGTCGGCGATCTTCTGCATCGTCAGCCCGGCGTACCCGTGTTTGGTCAGCGCGCGGAACGTCGCCTCCATGATGGCGTCGCGCGTCGGCCGGTCCGTCGTCGTCTCCTCGGTGTCACCCATCGGTCGATTTGACTCGTCGAACGCGTCGCTTATAGCTTCTGTCTCTGCGCCCCGCGCCCGTCGGGTCAGCCGTCGGTGTCGGAGTCGATTCGCTCCGCGCACCAGGGGCAGAACTCCATCTCGGCTTCGACCTCTTTCCCGCAGTTCGGACAGTTCCACGTGGCTTCGGCGTCCATCGTGCTGCTGTCGCCCTCGCTTGCGGCGGCCGCATCCTCGGCGCGGAGCGTGCGGACGCCGACGAGAACGGCGTCGAGCGCGCTCGCCACGATGACGAACGAGACGAGCAGCAGCTCTTCGAGGACGGCCGGCGAGCTGGGAGCCTGGCCGGCGACGAACGGCGACCCCTGCGAGATCGTGGAGTCGAGAAACTCGACCGTCGCCGGAGAGAAGAACAGTTCTCCGACGAGGATGACGAGCGCCATCCACGCGATAGCGCGCCGCCACCGGCGCAGATACAGGTGGCCGAGTCCGGCGATGAGCATCCCGAGCGCACCGGCGATGAACGGCTTCAGCCGTCGGAGACTGACCATAGTCGGGAGAAATCAGCAGTCGAACTTGAACGTTCTGTTCGACGGAACTGAGAGTCCGAGTCGACTGGAGGGAACCGGCCGCGCGGAACCGGACGAGGACGCGCTGTTGAGGCTCGGCGGGGTGCGATCGGAGCGTCATTTATCCGTCTTCCGGCCGACTCTGTGCGTATGCCGATGAAAGGTGGCCGCGAGGAGCTCCGCGAGATAGACCGGTGGGAACACGGAGTCGGGTGGATGGCTCACCCCGACGAGGAGATGCAGCGCGCGAGTCACGCACTGGAACTCGACGGCGAAGTGTGGGTCGTCGACCCCGTAGACACCGACGGCGTCGACGAACTGCTCGCCGAGTTCGGCGACGTCGCCGGCGTCGTCGTCGGCCTCGACCGACACAAACGCGACGCCGCGGTGCTGGCCCGTCGACACGGCGTTACCGTGTACGTCCCCGACTGGATGAGCGGGGTCGCAAAGAAACTGAACGCCGACGTCGAGCGGTTCGGCCGCGAACTCGGCGACACGGGCGTTCGCGCGCTCACCGTCCGCAACTCGACGATACCGCCGTGGCAGGAGGTCGGCCTCTACGACGAGTCGACCGGGACGCTCGTCGTCCCCGAGGCGCTCGGGACGGTGGCGTACTTCCTCGCCGAGGGCGAACGCCTGGGCGTCCACCCGATGATTCGGCTGTTCCCGCCGACTCGTGCGCTCTCGGGACTCGACCCCGAGCGGATTCTCGTCAGCCACGGCCCCGGCGTCCACGAGAACGCGAGCGAGGCGCTCACCGACGCGCTCGAGAACTCGCGGAGACGGACGCCGTCGCTGTACGGGAAGACGCTGAAGATGATGGTCTCGGGGTAGCGGAGCAGCGTCGACTCGGTCCTCACGGCGAGTCAACGAGGTTATATCACCGCACCCGGAACGCTCGCGCGTGGTCTACGTAACCCGCGGACTGGTCGACGTGCTCTTGGATCTCGCCGAGGACGCCGAACCCGAACGGACGAACGTCGTGCTGGCGACGACGCCCGCCGGCGAGTTCGAGGCGGACCTCGGGGTGGACCCCGAGACCCCCATTCTGACGCACTTTTACCTGCCGGATGCCGGGCAAGCGGTCAACGCGATCTTCGGCGTCGACCTAGCGACGCCCGCGGGCCGGGGGCGAGCACGGTTCGTCAGCCACCCGCAGGGAAAGCTCGAAGTGACGAAGAGCGACGACCTCGCGGGCGTCGTCCTCGTCGCGGTCCCCCCGTGGGAGGACCGCTCGCTCGCGGCGTTCGACCGGTCGGGGACGCGGCTGGAACTGTCGATTCTCGACGCCGAACCGCCGCAAGAGTCGTTTACGTGAGTCGGGCGACCGGTGCTACGCCGGTCCAACGGCGGTCGTTCTCCGACCGCGACGCTACTTCAGATAGCCGAGGTCGGTCAGCTGGTCGGCGATCTCCTCGAACTCCGCTTCGGTGAGATGGCCCTGTCGCTGGTGTTGGATGACGATACTCCGGAGCAGGAAGCGGACGAGGTCGCTCGTGCTAGAGAAACTCGTCCCTTCGATGGTGTCGTCGACGCGTTCGGCGAGCTCCTTCGGGATGGAGACGGTCGTGTACTCCGTCATACGCCATCTCAGGGACGGCGTCCGGATAAAGACGCTGACTGCCGTTGGGGTTTTTGTCCTTCGAGTCCCAACACCGGGTCATGGCAGCGCGGCCCCCACAGCGCGATAGCTCCGAGCCCGACCAGATCGAGTTCGGCATCGCCGCTCTCGACGCGCGACTATCGGACGCCGGGGTACAGTTCCCCGCGACGAGCGGCGAACTCGTCGCCGAGATAGACGCCACCGAGATTCCCTGCGACGCTTCGGGAAACACGTTGAGCCTCTCGGAGGCGTTAGACCGGATTCACCAGGACCGGTTCGAGAACAAGACGGAGTTGCTCGACAAACTCCACCCGGTGTTCGAGGAGGAACGAGCGGCCGTCAGCAAGAGCGTCTTCGGCCGCCTCCGCGCACTGATACCGTTCTGAGTCGTCCGTCGCGCTGTTCGACCCGTATGACACGGAGTGATTACTGCTTCTGTCTCGGCTTCCGTCTCGGAGTCGAGGCGTCCGTCTTCTCGTCGAGTTCCTCGATTTTCCGGAGTTGCTCGCGGTGGAACGTGAGAATCATGTCCGCCAGGACGCCGAAGATGAGCAGTTGGACGCCGAAGAGGATTCCCGCGGCCGCGCCGACGGCGATGACCTCGTGCGAGACGCGCGGCGGGACGAACCACTCGTAGGCGACGTAGAACGTCAACAGCAGTCCCGTCAGCGTCGAGAGCGCACCGACGCTCCCGAAGTAGAACAGCGGGTTGTTCGTCTTCGCGCGACGGTAGAGTTCGAGGAAGATGATGCTGCCGTCGCGGAACGGGCGGAGGTTCGTGTCCGAGCCGTCCGGCCGGGGGTGGTAGGTGACGGGAACGACGGCCGTCCGCACGTCCCGTTTGGCGCACTCGACGGACATCTCGGTCTCGATGCCGAAGCCGTCGGAGGTGAGGTCGAGTCGCTCGAAGGAGTCGCGGGTAAAGGCGCGGTAGCCGCTGAGGATGTCGGCGAACTCCTCGCCGTGGATGTAGGCGAACGCCCGGTTGACGATGCGGTTGCCGAGTTTGTTCAACCCGGTCATCGCCCCGGGGCGCATGTCGGCGAAGCGGTTGCCGACGACGTGTTCGTAGCCGCGGTCCAACGGTTCGAGCATCGCCTCGGCGTCGCTGGGCGGGTTCGTCCCGTCGCCGTCGGCCATCAGCACGTACGGCGCGTCGATATACTCCATCGCCTCGCGGATGGCTTGGCCCTTTCCGGTCCCGGACTGGGTCTCGACACGTGCGCCGTGCTGACGGGCAATGTCGCGCGTGCCGTCCGTGGAGTGACCGTCGATGACGAGGATGTCCGAGAAGCCTTGCGCGCGGTAACCGTCGACGACCTCGCCGATAGTCTCGGCCTCGTCGTACGTGGGGAGGAGCACACAGACGTCGGCGCGGTCCATTGGCGTGACCTGTGTGAGGGGCGCATAAAAACGCTTCCTCCTGCTCTCGAATCGGGCTGCAAACCCACATCGCGGGGATTTTTGTCGCCCCGCCGGATACCGGCAGCTATGAAGCGTCTCGCCCGGCTTGCCGGCCTGCTGTTCTTCCTGGTCGGTCTGCCGTACGCGCTGTTCCTGCTGCTGATGGGCCTCCTCCGACCGGAGGGGTCGCCCGCCGACAAACGCCCGAACGAGCCGACCGTGAGCGTCGTCCTCCCCACGTACAACGAGGAGCGCATCGTCGAGAACAAACTCGAAGATATCCTCGCGCTCGACTACCCGATGGAGAAGGTCGAGGTCGTCGTCGTCGACTCCAGCGACGACGCGACACCCGACCTCGTCGAGGCGTTCTTCGCCGAGCGCGACGCCCCGACGCTGACGCTCCTGCGCGAGGACGAACGTCGCGGACTGGCCATCGCGCTCAACGAGGCGTACGCGGCGGCCTCGAACGAGGTCGTCGTCAAGACCGACTGCGACTCCAAAATCGCTCCCGACGCGCTCCGCGAGGCGGTGGCGAACCTCGCCGACCCCGACGTACAGGGCGTCACCGGTCGGAACGTCGACGTGCTCGGCGGTAGCGAGGTCGAGGAAGGCTACCGCGACATCCAGGCGCGGATCCAAACGGTAGAGTCGCACATCGACTCGACGCTCATCTTCCACGGGCCGTTCTCGGCGTTCGAGCGCGACGCCATCGTCCCCATCGACGAGGACTCCATCGCCGACGACACCGAACTGGCGATGAAGATTCGGAAAAACGGCGGGCGCGTCGTCTTCGACCCGGCGATTCGCTACATGGAGGCGTCGCACTCGGCGTTCCGGAAACGACGAAAGCAGAAGGACCGCCGCGCGATGGGCCTCATCCGCCTGCTCTCGCGCAACCGCGACGCGCTGTTCCGCCACGGGCTGTACGGCTGGGTCGTCCTCCCGTTCAACTGGTGTTTCATGGTGCTGTCGCCGTGGGCCATCGCCGCCGGAATCGTCCTTTTCACGCTCGCGCTGGCGGCGTTCGGCGGCCCGCTCGCGCTCGCGGTGCCGGTGCTCCTTCTGACGGTCGTCGCGCTGGGTTCGACGGAGCGACTCGGCCCGGTACAGCCGGCGTACGCCCTGTTCGACACGCAGATATCGCTGTGGTGGGCGAGCGTCCGACTCCTTCAGGGTGAGGGCGGCCCCATCTGGGAGGTCGACGCCGAACTCCGCGAGGCGTACGAGTGAGCGTCCGATAAGCCGATGCACGTTCTGCAGGTCACCCACCGCTATCCGCCCCGCACAGGCGGCGTCGAGACGCACGTCCAGCGGGTCAGCGAGGAACTCGTCGCCCGCGGCCACGACGTCACCGTCGTCACGGCCGACGCCGGGTCCGGCGTGTCACGGCGCGAACGACGAAACGGTGTGCGAATCCGCCGCTGCCGAGGCGTCGCCCCCGGCGGGGCGTTCCACTTCGCGCCGGGCGTCGCGCAGGTCGTCGCCGACGCCGACGCGGATGTCGACGTCGTCCACGCGCACAACTACCACTCGTTCCCGCTCGCGCTGGCCGCCCTCCGCGTCGGATCGCGGGCGTTCGTCGCCACGCCCCACTACCACGGCTCCAGCGCCGACAGCCTCCGCGACCGACTGCTCGGACTCTACCGCCCCATCGGGGGATGGGCGCTCCGTCGCGCCGACGCCATCGTAGCGGTCAGCGAGTGGGAGCGAGCACAGTTGAAGCGGGATTTCGGCGTCGACGCGACGGTGGTTCCGAACGGCCTCGACGTCGGCCGATTCGAGCACGCGACGCCGCTCGAGCGCTCGCGGCCGTACCTGCTCACGGTCGGTCGGCTCGTCGAGTACAAGGGCGTCCAGCACGCGATTCGCGCGCTCGCCTCGCTGCCGGGGTACGACCTCCTCGTCGCCGGAAGCGGCCCGTACCGCGCCGAGTTGGAGGCGCTCGCGCGCGACATCGGCGGCGACGACCGCGTCCAGTTTCTGGGTTACGTTGCCGACGAAGAGTTGCCCGCTCTGTACGCGGGCGCGGCGGCGCACCTCGCGCTGTCGACGCACGAGGCGTACGGGATGACCGTCGCCGAGTCGCTCGCCGCCGGGACGCCGGCGCTCGTCAGGGAGGCGGGCGCGCTCGTCGACTGGGCCGACAGAGCGGACTGCGAGGGTATCTCGCGCGTCGACCCCGAGACGGTGGCCGACGCCGTCCGGCGGGTGGTCGAGCGCGACGCGCCCGCGACGCCGCTGCCGACGTGGACCGAGGTGGTCGACGCGCTCGAATCGAAGTACCGTGCGCTTTTATCCTCCGACACGGAGGGTCGGCCATGAACGTCCTCCTCGTCACCGTCGACTCGCTGCGGGCCGACCGGGTGGACGACCGGGTGATGCCCTTCGCCCGGTCGTTCGCCGACGCCGCGTTAGAGTTCACGGACTGCGTCGCCAACGGACCGTCGACGCCCGCGTCGTTCCCGGCGATTCACGCTAGCCGCCACTTTGCGAGCATCGAAGGCCTCGGCATCCCCGAAGCGGGACGGGGAGAGCGAGGTGACGGCGTCGTCACGCTCGCCGAACGACTCCGCGAGGCCGGCTACGCGACGGCGGGCTTCACGGACAACCACTTCGCCAGCGGCAGTTACCACTACGACCGCGGCTTCGACCTGATGCACGACGCCAGCGGCTCCGCCGAAGCGGGCAAACTCAAGCAGTTCGTCCAGTCGAACCTCGACAAAGACGGTCCCCTCTTTCGGACCATCGAACGCGTCTACAACCGCGTCGACGCCGCGATGGCGACGGCCTCCGGCGGCGACGCCAGCGAGTACGAGCGCGCCGAGTCGCTGAATCGGCGCTTTCTCGACTGGGTCGACACCGTGTCTGACGACCAACCGTGGTTCGCGTGGCTCCACTACATGGACGTCCACCACCCCTACGAAGCGCCCGACGAGTACCAACGGCAGTTCATCGACGCGCCGCTGAGCGTCGCCGACTGCCGCCGACTCTCGCGGAAGGGAACCCACCACCCCGAGGAGATGACCGACGCCGAGTGGGAGACGATTCGCCGCCTCTACGACGCCGAGTGCGCCTACACCGACGACCAGTTCGAGGCGCTCGTCGAGGCACTTGAGGAGCGAGGGACGCGCGAGGAGACCGTCGTCTGCCTCACCGCCGACCACGGCGAACTCGTCGGCGAGCACGACCACGCGGGCCACCCGCCGGAGTTCTGGGAGGGCGTCGTCCGCGTGCCGTTCGTCCTCGACGGCGTCGGTGGCGACGAAACGGGCCGAGAAACCGTCGACGGTCAGATACGCCTGCTCGACACCGCGCCGACGCTCGCGGACGCGGTCGGCGTCGACGCGCCGTCGACGTGGCAGGGCGAGTCGGCGCTCGAACTCGCCCGCGGCGAAATCGGCGCCCGCGAGTACGCCTTCGGCGACGTCGGCCGGCAGGTCGACTACGGGCGCTGTTACGCCCGACGCGCCGACGGCTGGAAACTGCTCCGTCACGCCGACGACGGCGAGTTCTTCTTCAACGTCCGCGAGACGCCCGACGAACAACCCGAGGACGACCGCAGAGAGTCGAATCCCGGGGAGTACGAGGCGCTGAGCGCGGCGTTAGACGAGCATCGAGAGAAGATGAGCCGGTTCCGCGCGGGCGACGTCGCCGTCGACGAGGACGACGAGATGGTCGAGAAACACCTGCGGGACTTGGGGTACGTGGAATGACGTTCGCTGACTGGCTCTCCGACACGGAGAATCGAATCCGGGACGACGGCGTCGCGGGCCTCCGCGAGAGCGGCTACGAACTGTATCTCGGGGGCTTGCGCCGCGTCAACGAGTTCTACCCGACGGGCACGAACGTCTACGACCGCGAGTGGGACGCGCTGATTCTCCTCGACGCCTGTCGTGTCGATCTGATGCGCGAAGTCGCCGGCGAGTATCCGTTCTTGAACCATCCTGACGAACTGGTCTCCGTCGGCAGTTCCTCTATCGACTGGATGGAGCGGACGTTCACCGACGACCATCGCGACGAGATGCGCCGGACGGCGTACGTCACCGGTAACCCGTTCAGCCACCGAATACTGTCCGAAAATGACCTCGTTCGACTCGACGACGTGTGGCGCTACGCGTGGGACGACGACGAAGGGACGATTCCCGCCCGACCCATCACCGACCGCGCCATCGCGGCGGGTCGCGAGACCGACGCCGACCGCCTCGTCGTCCACTACATGCAGCCGCACTTCCCCTCGGTTCCCGACCCCCTCGGCGGCGGGATGAACAGCGAGACGCTCGGCGAAGGTGCCGGGTGGGACTCGCCGTGGGACCGACTGCGACGCGGCGAACTCACCGAAGCGCGAGTCTGGGAGAGCTACCGGTCGAACCTCCGCTACGTGCTGGACGAGGTCGCCCTTCTCCTCGAAAATCTCGACGCCGAGCGGGTCGTTATCAGCGCCGACCACGGCAACGCGAAGGGCGAGTGGGGCGTCTACGGCCACCCGAAGGTGCCGCTGCCGTCGGTTCGGCGGGTGCCGTGGTACGAGACGACCGCCGAGGACGAGGGGACGCACGAACCGACGACCGAGCGAAACGTCGAGCGCGGCGATATCGAAGAGAAACTGGGCGCGCTCGGCTATCTCTGAGCGTCGCGGCGATTCTATTCTCCGGATCAGCGGTCGTCAGTCGATGTAGCCGAGGTTCGTGAGTCGTTCCTGCACGTCGCTCATCCCGTCGCCGCCTTTCTCGACGGAGACGGTGACGCCCTCTCGGTCGCGGAGGTGCGCTCTCAGCACCGCTTCGAGTTCCTCGGGGTGGTCGCCCCAGCGGTCGTTTCGCTCTAAGGGGTCGTCGGGCCGGAAGTAGGCGTGCCAGCCGGTGTCAGGATGATAGAGCACCTTCCACTCGTCGCCGACGGCCGCCGCGCGGGCGTCGCCTTCGCCGGCTAAGTTCTCGACGACGACCGATTCTCGCGTCTCTCGCTCGTCGCCGAGCAGCGAGGGTCGATCACTCAGACGTTCGTCGCTCCCGGCGATTTTCAGAATCGTACTCCCGAGGTCCAACAGCGTGTGCGGCCCCTTGACGCGACCCGTCTCGCCGACGTTCCGCATCACCAGCGGGACGCGGGTGAGTGTGTCGTACATCCGCTGGGAAGAGTGACCGTACTCGCCGTGTTCGCCGAGTTCGTCGCCGTGGTCGCTGTGGACGACGAGCGCCGCGTCGTCGTTGCCCGTCTCCTCGAGGAGACCGTCCAACTTCCGGAGGAACGCGTCGGCGTGGCGTATCTCGTTGTCGTAGGCGTTGACGATAGCGGGGCGGCGGTCGCCGGTGCGCTCGGGGTACCGCCGCATGACGTAGTTCCACGCGTGCGCGCCGCGGAAGCCCGGTTGCTCCCACTCGCAGTACTCGGGCGGCGCGCACCAGGGGTGGTGCGTGTCGACGAGCAGGACCCACAGGAACCACGGTTCGGGTGCGTTGCGGACGAACTGCTCGACGTCGTCCCACATCCGCTCCCACTCGACGTACGACGGCGTCTTCAGCGCGATGTTACGACCGTGGATGACCGCACCGGCGACGCCGAGGCGGCGCAGTGTCGGCAGCAGTCGTTCCTTTTTCACCCGGTTCCACCATCTCGCTGAATCGGAGTCTCCGTCGGATTCGGTGACGACGTTGTCCTTGTACACGTCCCACCCGCGGTCCCAACCGTAGAATCGACTCATGAGCGCGTTCGAGTGGACCGCGCCGGTGTAGTAGCCGGCGTCCGAGAGCGCCTCAGAGAGCAGGCGGCGGTCGGCGTTGGCCGCTTTCCAGTCTGCGGGTTCTATGGACTGCTGGGTCGCGTCGGCGTGCGCGCCGGTGAACGCGCCGGTGAAACTCGTGATGGTGCCGACGCCCGGCACCTGGGCATCTTCGAAGACGAGACCGTCCTCGGCGACGCTCGTCAGAAACGGGGCGGTCTCACGCTCGTACCCGTGGGCTGAGAGGTGGTCGGCGCGAACGCTGTCCCACGAGACGAGGAGGGTGTTCGGGCGGTCGGACATACGCCACCGTCGTCGGCGTCTCGTTTGTATTTTGTGAGTTTTTCCGAATCTGGTGAGTCGTCGCGGGTCTACGCGGCCCAACGCAGTCTGTGCGCTCGACTGCCGACACTCATTCCATGTATCCCAGATCCCGCAGCGTCTCCTGGACTTCGTCGCCCGCCGTCTCGCCGCCGCCTGACGTCGCCGTCTCCGGCCCCTGCTCGACGCTTCGCTGCTGGGGTTCGCCGATGAGGATGGCCCGCTGGACGTCGCCGTCGATATCTTGGGGGACGGGCGCGCCGAACCAGTGGAGGATAGTCGGTGCGAGGTCGTAGAGCGTGCAGTCGAACCGGCCGGAACTGAACCCCTCGCCCCACGCGCCGAAGATACCCTGACGGCGGTGCGTCGCCAGCCACTCGGTCCGCTCGCCGAACACACGGCCGCCGATGGCTTCGGGCGCGTCGACGCCCGTCGCGTACTCGACGACGAGGTCGGGGGCGCGGTGCAGGTCGCCCGTGTAGATCTCCTCCGGTCGGTGAACCGCCGCCGCGACGGGGTCGCCGTCGGGCGTCTCCAGCGACGAGAGCGCCTCGGTGAGTGACTTGCGATACGACCGACGCTCGGCCTCGCTCTCGAAGGCGTCGCCGTTGAGGTAGATGGGACCGCGACCGAGCGAGATGGCCTTCGTCTCCGACCAGTTTATCGGCGCGTCTTGGATGGCGACGCGGCCGCTCTCGCTGGGGAAAAAGCGCTGCAGCGACTCCGGAATCAGCCCCTGCGCGAGGTTGACGAGGCCGAGTCGGTCGACGACGCGCTTGAGACGTTCGCGCGTGATGCCGACGGAGGCGAGCGTGTCGCGCCCGCCCGCGTCACCGACGGCGAGGTCGCCGCGGTCGGCGAGCCACTGGTTGACGAGGAACGTCTCCTCGATCTCGGTGAAGCCGTGGTCGCTCATCAGAAACACCGCCTCAGTGTCCTCGCGGTCGAGCAACGCCGCGATTCGGCGGTCGATTCGTTCGTACAGCTCTCGAATCTTCTCTGGTTGGTCCCAGAGCCGGTGCTGGACCGTGTCGGTGACGAAGACGGTGAGGTGGACGAGGTCACAGCCCTTCTCGTCGGCGAACCACTCGGCGGCGTCGAAGCGCTGGTCGGCGAGCGTCTT
Organism: Haloprofundus salinisoli; assembly: GCF_020097815.1. NCBI lineage: Archaea > Methanobacteriati > Methanobacteriota > Halobacteria > Halobacteriales > Haloferacaceae > Haloprofundus > Haloprofundus salinisoli. Next base: position 2,924,871 of record NZ_CP083663.1, on the reverse strand, counting down.
CGCCTCCGAGGTGAGTTCGTCGGGCGACGCCTCGTCGAGAACGAGGTCCGGTTTCGTCCGGTAGTTCGGTACTGCGTCGAGGAGTTCGGCCTTGAGCGAGTTCGGTTTCGTGAACTCGCCGCGTTCGGAGGCGGGGCTCCCGGCGACGGTCAGCACGCCGTCGTCGGTGTTCGGCGGGTGCGTCGTCGGCATGTTGACGACCGCGGGAGTAAACCCTCGGTCGGCCAGCACGTCCCAGTACTCCCGCGAGCGGAAGTTCGAGGAGTCGTTGATCGTTATCGACTGCGACTCGCGGTCGAAGCCGAACCACTCGTATACCCCGAGCTTCCCGGGCGTCTTCCCGGTCGAGTAGCATTTCCAAGCGGGGAAGGTGATGGGCGGGAGCGTGCTCTCCAAATTCCCGGTGACGCCCTCGTCGGCGATACGGGCCAGTCCCGGAAAGTCGCCCGCGTCGATGCCGTCGCGGAGCAACGACCAGTCGGCCCCGTCGAGTCCGACGACGTAGACGGTCATGTCCGGGCTATCGGCGCACCCGCGTTAAAGTGCTTCGAGTACGGCGTCGAACGCCTCAGCGAACGCGTTCTTGCGAGTGTCAGCGTCGAACGTCGCGCCGCGCTCGCGGGCGCGCGCGGACAGTTCACGACGTTCGGCTTCACCCTGCTCGAAGTAGGCGACGACGCCCGCCGCGAGCGCATCGGGCGACGCGTCGACGACGAGGTCCGGCGAGAGCGTGCGGGCCTCCGAACGCGTCCCCGTGGTCTCGGTGACCAGCGGCGGCAGTCCGGCGCGCATCGCTTCGAGCACGCTGACGGGGAACGTGTCCATCCGCGAGGGCTGGACGTAGAGCGAGGCGGGCGCGAACGCGTCGGCCAGGTTCTCGACGTAGCCGCGGACCTCGACGCCGGGCGTCTCGGCGTACGACTCGGGGTGGCCGCCGCCGACGACGTGCAGTTCCGCGTCGGGAATCGACTCGCGGACCGTCGGCCACGCTTCGACCAGCATCTCGACGCCCTTGTAGCGCCACGGCCGGCCGACGGTGACGGCGACGTTCGCGTCGATGTCGGGGGAGACGCCGCCGAGAGCGTCGTACACCTCGGGTTGGACGTAGGGATGGGCGACTTCGATGGGCGTGTCCGGGCCGACGAGAGGCCGCGTGAAGTCGGCGGCGAACTCGGAGACGGCGACGACGCCGTCGACGAATCGAGAGCCGACCGCGCCGATAGCCGGTTTGCCGAAGCGGCCGACGAGCGACTTGAAGCCGGAACTGCCCTCGAAGTCGGCGCGGCCGAGGCTGTAGAGGCCGTGGTCCGCACAGAGGTAGACGAGTTTCGAGCGTCGGACCGCCCGATGCGTGAGTGCCGCGTACAGCGGCCGGGAGCCCTCGACGAGGTAGACGTCGTACGAGGGGTAGCGAAGGCCGTTGTACACGTCGCCGACGACGCTGTCGGAGAGCGGCCCCAGCGGATGTCGCTGGAAGTCGACGAGGTCGGCGTCGACGGCCTCGGCGAAGCCTCGGTGGGCGGGGTGAGGATCCTGGTACAGCATCGCAACCCGCGCAGTCCGTCGGTTCACGGCAGAAGCGGCGGGCGAGAGGTGTATAAATCCGCTGGAGTCGACGCGACGCCGACGCCGAACGGCTCAGACACCGACGCCGAACGGCGTGGTCCGAACTAAGGGGAACGCGAGCGGCTCGGAAACGAACCGGACACAAAAAGCGATATTACAGTTCCTTCGAAACGGCCGCTATGACCTCTCCGCCCAACGTGCTCCTCGTCATCTGCGATACCCTCCGGGTGGACGCGCTCTCCTGTTACGCCGAGGACGCGCCGCCGACGCCGAATCTCGACCGTCTCGCCGCCGAGGGGACGACGTTCGAGAACGCCTTCGCCGTCGGATCGTGGACGCCGCCCTCACACGGTGCGCTGTTCACGGGACGCTACCCCTCCGAGACAGGGTTCGCCGGCGCATGGCCGACGCTGCCGGCCGATGAGAGAGTGATGGCCGAACATTTCGGCGAGGCGGGGTACGCGACCATCGGGATACCGGGGCCGTCGAAGATGGGGTCGCCGGTGGGACTCGACCGCGGGTTCGACGAGTACTACGAGGTGTACGAGGAGATGGCCGAGCGGCCATCGCTGCCGTACCTCCGACAACTGCTCACCGACGGGTTCGTCCGCCGCGACTTCGTGCGCCTCGCCGCCCGCGGCAACGACTACTACACTCGAATCAAGATCGAGAAGCTCCAGCGGTTCGTCTCCGAGGCCGACGCGCCGTGGTTCGCCATGGCGAATCTCACCACGGTCCACGCGCCGTACTGGGTGCCGAAGCCGTACATGCGCGAGGAGACGCCCGAACTCCACCGTCCGTTCTGCCCCCTGCTGGAGGAGTTTCTCCCGTCTACGGTGCGGTTCGACCGCGACGACGTGCGACCCGAACAGCTGTTCGCGGCGGCCGACGGCGCGTCGGCGACGAGCGTTGCGATGCGGCAGTACGAGACCGGCGACTATCTCACGGACGCGGAGCTCTCGGTACTCCGGGCGTGGTACCGCGCCTGCGTCCGGTATCTCGACGCTCAACTCGGCGACCTGCTCGACTGGCTCGACGAGACGGGACGTCGCGAGGAGACGCACGTCGTCCTCACCTCCGACCACGGCGAGTGTTTCGGCGAACACGGGACGATGTACCACGGTTACTTCCTGCACGACGAACTGCTGCACGTCCCGCTTCTCGTCAGCGGTCCCGAAGTCCCCGACGGAGAACGCCGCTCGGACCTCGTCTCGCTCGTCGACCTGTTCGACACGGTTTGCGACCTCTCGGGCATCGCAGCGCCGGATGCGACGAGCGGACGGGCGCTGTTCGCCGGTGGCGCGGACGACGGAGACGAGTCGACCGACGAGCGCAACGCGGTGTTCGCCGAGACCGCGGTCGTGGACGAACGCGACCGAGAGGCGGTCTCGGAGGTGTCGACGGAGACGCTCGCGGCGTTCGAGCGGGGCAAGAAGTCGATTCGGACGGTGACGCATCGCCTCGAACTGCGGTCGGACGGCAGTGAGCAACTGCACGACGTGCGGACGGGCGCGGAGGTGGACGACTCCGAGGTCGCAGACGCACTGCGCGAGCAGTTGGTCGAAACGCTCGGCGAGGAGTTCGTCGTCGACGGCGAGAGAGAACGGGAGTACAGCGCGGGCGTCGAGCGGAATCTTCGAGAGCTCGGTTACCTCGAATAGCCCGCTCTGAGTCGGTCGAGGGCAACCCTCGAACGAACAGATAGGGAACGTTTTACCGACCAAGCCTGTGCGGGAAACCATGCGAACCCTGTTGGTCGGGCTCGACGCCGCCTGTCTTCCCGTGCTTCGACCGCTGTTCGACGACGGGGACCTGCCGACGCTTCGCTCCGTGTTCGACGAGGGCGCGACCGCCCCGCTGGAGTCGCAGATCCCGCCGTGGACCGCGAGCGCGTGGCCCTCGCTGTACACCGGGAGGAACCCCGGAAAACACGGCGTCTTCGACTTTCTCTCCTTCGACGGCTACGAGTGGGACATCGTCAACTCGACGGACGTGAAGGCGCGGACGATGTGGGAGTACGCCGACGAAGCCGGCATGACGAGCGTCGTCGTCAACGCGCCGGTCACCGACCCGCCGCGCGAGTTCGACGGCGCGCTCGTCCCGGGGTATCTGGCCGCGGAGAACCCGCGCTGTCACCCGGACGGGATTCTCGAAGCAATCGAGGACGAGGTCGGTCCCTACCGCGTCTACGCGGAGCGGGAGACCGACGAGCGGCGGAGCGACGAGGCGAAGTTCCGCGACTACGTCGAACTGACGCACCTGCGCGGGCGGACGTTCTGCTACCTCGCCGACCGGTTCGACCCCGAGTTCGGCTTCGTGCAGTTCCAGAAGACCGACGCCGTCTTCCACGATTTCCCGGGCGACGCGGCGAAAGTCAGAGACGTCTACCACGCCGTCGACGAGGAACTCGCCGAGATTCTCGACGCCTGCGACCCCGACATCGTCGTCGTCGCCAGCGACCACGGAATGGGCGAGTACAGCGGTCACGAGTTCCGCGTCAACCAGTTCCTGAAGGAACGGGGCCGAGTCGTCACTGCCCGCGGCGGCCAGGACGTCCCCTCGTGGTTCCAGATTAAGGACAGCGAACTGACCGACGAGTCGGGTTCGGACGAAGACAGTGGCGACAGCGGCACGCAGATTCTCTCGACCGTCGCGGCCGCGGCGGCGCGCGCAGGGCTGACGTACCAGCGCGGCAAGGCGATTCTCGACCGAGTCGGCCTCGCGGAGTTCGTCGGCCGCCACGTTCCCGTCTCCGTCGTCTTCGCCGCCAGCGAGTCCGTCGACTTCGCGGCCTCGGAGGCGTACCTCCGCTCGCCCTCGGAACTGGGCGTTCGGCTGAACGTCGAGGGGAGAGAACCCGACGGGACGATTCCGGAGGACGAGTACGACGCCGTCCGCGAGGCGCTGATAGAGGAGTTGCGCGCGGCGGAGACGCCCGAGGGCGCGCCGGTGTTCGAGCGCGTCGCCCCCCGCGAGGAACTGTTCGAGGGACCGTACGTCGACGAGGCCGTCGACATTGTCACCGTTCCCACGGACTTCGAACACTCGCTGTCGGCGCTCGTCGGCGAGCAGTTCGGCGACCCCGAACCGTGGAACCACAAACTCGACGGCGTCGTCTCGGTCTCCGGCGCGGGCGTCGACGCCGATGCCGACCTCTCGGAGGCGCACCTGTTCGACGTCGCGCCGACGGTGTTGGCGACGTTGGGTATCGCGCCGGACGTGGAGATGGACGGCGAGGCGCTCTCGTGCGTTTCGGGACCGGAGCCCAAGACGTATCCCGAGTTCGACGTGGGCGGGCGGACGCGGACCGACGACGACGAGGTGGCCGGTCGACTCGCTGATTTGGGGTATCTGGAGTAGTTTCGGGAAACGCACGGAACCGCGAGAACCGGCGCGAACCTCCGTCACTTCCGGAGACCGAACGCCTTTTGGTCGAAACCGACATCGCTTCCGGCATGATTGTCCTCGGTCTGGACGGCGCGACCCACTCGCTGCTTCGCCCGTGGGTCGACGCGGGCCATCTGCCGACGTTCGCCCGCCTCTACGAGGAGAGCGTCCACGGCGACCTCGAAAGCACCATCCCGGAGATCACGGTGCCGGCGTGGCCCGCCTTCGCCACCGGCCGGAACCCCGAGCGACTCGACGTCTACGGCTTCACCCACTTCAACCGCGAGACGCGCGAACTGGACCTCAGCCACGACGAGTTCATCCCCGGAAAGATGTGGGACGTCGTCGACGACCAGGGCGGGCGCTGCGTCGTGTTCAACATCCCCGGGTCGTACCCGTGGCAGGCCATCGACGGCACCATCGTCGCCGCCGCCCCCGAGTACAAGGAGAGCTACAGCCACCCCGAGGACCGCTGGGACGAACTGGAGTCCGTCGTCGGCGAGTACAAACTCCGAAACGACGCGACGCCCGGGAGCCGACGCTACGTCGACCAGAGCCTCTCGCTCGTCGACAAGCGCTTCGACGGCTTCGAGCATTTCATCCGGAAGGAAGACCCCGAACTGGCGGTGGGACTGATTCGCGCGACCGACCGCGTGGCCCACCACTACTGGTCGACCGACCCCGACGAGTCGAACGCGCTGTTCGAGGTGTACCGCCGCGTCGACGAGCGTCTGGGGGAGTTCCTCGACGCCCACGACGACGAGGACGTCGTCGTGATGAGCGACCACGGCTTCGAGGCCGTCTCGAAGAAGTTCGCGCCGAACTACGTGCTGTCGCAGGCCGGACTCGTCGGCCTCCGCGAGAGCGGCGACGGGAAGAAACAGGCGCTCGGGAAACTCCGCGACGCCGCCAGCGACGTGCTGGGTCGCGTCGGCCTGCTGACGCTCGCGCGCAACGTCGTCCCCGAGAGCTACGTCGCCGACCTCCCGACGGGGTCGGCGCTCGGCCTGGACAACGCCATCAGCCTCGGGCGCGTCGACTGGGGGCGAACTCGCGCCGTCGCCGATGTCGGTCAGAAGACGACGATGGTGTACGCGCTCCCCGACGACGCCGACGAGCGCGCGGAAATCATCGCACACGCCCGGGAGAAACTCGCCGAGGCGGCCGACGACGTCGGCCTCGACGTGCGCTTCGTCGAACTCGACCGCGGCGGCCCGCACACGCCTGATCTGGCGATGGTCATCGAGACGCCCGAAGTCCACGCCTCCTCGCGGTTCGACGCGGAGTCGCCGCTGTTCGATGTCTCGACGAGCGGCCACGCTCGTCACGGCATCTTCTTCGCCCGCGGCCCGTCGTTCCGCACCGGGACCGTCGAGGGCGCGGCCATCACCGACATCGCGCCGACGGTACTGCACGCGCTCGGCCGGACGCTCCCCTCGTCGACCGACGGCGAGGTGCTCGACGTGTTCGCGCCCGACACCGACGCCGCCGAGCGAGACCCCGAGTACTACGACTTCGTCGGCGGCGGGGCGGTCAACGAGGGCGGCGTCTCCGGCGACGACGAGCGCGAAACCGAGGTCAAATCCCGCCTCCGCGAACTCGGTTACCTCGAATAATGACGGTCGGCGCGGAGGTTTCGAAGCGGTTTCTGGCGAACGTCTTCGGAACCGTCGCCGGGTTCGCCGGGACGGTGTTCTTCACGCGGGAGCTCGGCGCGCCGGGACTCGGCGTCTACGCCATCTTCACGAGTTTCCAGATGGCGGCGGCGACAGTCGTCACGTTCGGTCTCTTCAGCGCCCTCACGAAGCGCGTGAGCGAGGGCGAGAACCAGGCGAAACACTTCACGAGCGGCATCCTCATCGTCCTCGTCGGAACGGCGCTCTCTGCGCTCGCGTTCGCGGCGGCCGCGCCGCTGGTGAACGGGGTTCTCGACGCCGACGCCGCGCTGTTGGTTCCGCTCGGCATCCTCTCGTGGAGCCTCATGCGAGTGGCCGGGGCGTTCCTCGAAGGGAAAGGAGAGGTTGCGCTGGCGGGCTTCATCGAGAACGGACGGTACGTCGTCATCGTCGGCCTCCAGACCGCGCTGTTGCTCGCCGGATACGGTGTGTACGCGCTGCTGTGGGGGCTCGTTCTCGGACAGTTCGCGACGTTTCTCGTCGCCTACCTCGGCTACGCACGGGTCGTCCCGGCGTTCCCCTCGCGCGAACTCGTCGGCGACTTCTTCTCCTTCTCGAAGTACACCTACGTGCAGTCGCTCGGCTCGCAGCTGTTCAAACAGGCCGACTACATCGTTCTCGGGCAGCTGTTCGGCACGGGAGCGGCCGGGCTGTACAAGATTTCCTTCACGCTGACGGAGGCGGCGATGCTGTTCTCGTCGGCGCTGTCGGACGTCTCGTTCCCGGAGTTCTCCCGACTCCAGGCGAACGACCGCGGCGAGCGGATACGCGAACTGCTCGCAAAGTCGGTGACGTACGCCGGCCTGTTCGCCATCCCGGCCATCGGCGGCGGCCTCGTCGTCGGCAACGACCTCCTATCGGTCGTCTACGGCGTCGCCCCCGGGACGGTCTCGCTGGGGGCGCTGGGCGCGGTCGGCGTCGGCAACCTCCTCATCGCCGTGCTCGCGCTGGCGAATCTCTCGAACGGCTACCGGAGCGTCCTCGAATCGTACTTCCTCGGGACGAATCGCCCCCGTATCAGCGCGCTCAGTTCGGTCGTGCTCATCGTGACCTACGCCGTCTTGGTCCTCCCGCTGGCCGAACTGGGCGGCACTATCGGACTCGGCCTCGTGACCACGCTCAGTTTCGGCGGCAGCTGTCTGCTCCTGTGGCGAACGCTCGACTACCGGCCGACCCGAGCCGTCGCGAAGGACGTGGGAACGCAACTGGCGGCGACCGTCGTCATGATGGCCGTCGTCGCGACGCTGTACGCGGTTCTCGACGGCGTCTCCGGCGCTCTCACGCTCTGTCTGTTGCTCGGCGTCGGCGGTGTGACGTACTTCGCGTCGTTGCTCGTCGTGAACGGACGACTCAGAAACGACGCCTGGTGGGTCGTACGGGACCTGACGGGCGAGATTCGCTAACTTCCGGCCGTTAGCGTATCATAAGGCTTATGCGGGTTTTCCAAGTCCTTTCGGCCAATGAGTCATCGAACAGAGAGCGTCGAGGAGACAGAGGACTCCTACCTCGAGCGCCTCGAAGACTGGTACCACGTCCCCGCCCTCCTGGGAGTGGTCGCCGTCATGCTCTACATCCGGTTACAGGGCTACGGCAACTACTTCGCCGAGGACGGTACCGTCGTCTTCTCCGGAAACGACGCCTGGTACCACCTCCGTGAAGTCGAATACACCGTCCGACACTGGCCCTTCACCATGCCGTTCGATCCGTGGACCTACTTCCCCTACGGCACCTACCAGGGGCAGTTCGGGACGCTGTACGACCAGATCGTCGCGACCGCCGCCCTGATTCTCGGTCTCGGCAGTCCCAGCGACCAACTCGTCGCCCAGACGCTGCTCGTCGCGCCCGCCGTCTTCGGCGCGTTGACCGCGATTCCGGTGTACTACATCGGTAAGCGCCTCGGCGGTCGGTTCGCCGGACTGTTCGGCGCGGTCATCTTGATGCTGCTGCCGGGGTCGTTCCTCCAGCGCTCGCTCGTCGGCGTCTCCGACCACAACGGCGTCGAACCGTTGTTCATGGCCATCGCCGTTCTGGCATTTATGGTCGCCTTCGCCGTCGGCGAGCGCGAGAAACCCATCTGGGAGCTCGTCGACGACCGCGACCGCGACGCCCTCCGCTCGCCGCTGAAGTGGTCCGCGCTCGCCGGTGTCGCCCTCGCGCTCTACATGTGGGTCTGGCCGCCGGGCGTCCTCCTCGTGGGCGTCGTCGGCACCTTCCTCGTCCTGAAGATGGTGAGCGACGTCGTCAACGGCGAGTCGCCCGAACCGATCGCCTTCGTCGGCGCGGTGTCGATGGGCGTCACGGCCCTCCTGATGGCGATTCGTATCGACACCTTCCAGTTCAGCGCGACGCAGTACTCGCTCATCCAGCCGGTGCTCGCGCTCGCCGTCGGCGCGGGCTGCGTGTTCCTCGCGTGGCTGGCCCGCGAGTGGGAGGCGCGCGACCTCTCGGTCTCTCTGTACCCCGTCGCGGTCGGCGGCGCGATCGCCGTCTCGCTCGGCCTCATGGCCGTCGTCATCCCCGACGCGTTCCACCAACTGACGAACAACTTCAACCGGATTCTGGGCTTCAGCGCCGGGGCGCGAACCCGGACCATCAGCGAGGCGCAGCCGTTTCTCGACCCGAACACGCTCGCGCAGTTCGGGACGACGGCGACGATGCAACTGCTCAGCGAGTACGGCCTCGCCATCTTCACCGGCGTCGCCGCGGCGACGTGGATGCTCGCGAAACCGCTGCTCCGCGGCGGCGACGTGCGCAAAGTCGGCTACGTCGCCGGCTCGGTCGCCGTCGTCGGCCTGCTGTACCTGATTCCGGCGGTTCCGCGAACGATCGGCGGTGCGCTCGGTATCGACCACGCGCTCTTCGGACTCCTCGTCGTCTTCGGCCTCATCGTCGGCGCGGCGCTGCTGACGAGTTACAGAGCCGAACACCTGCTCGTCGTCGTCTGGGCCGCGTTCATGACCGCGGCGGCGTTCACGCAACTGCGGTTCAACTACTACCTCGCGCTCGTCGTCGTCGCGATGAACGCGTATCTCCTCGGCGAGGTACTCCGCTACCTCGGGCTTCGGAAATCCGTCGCCCGCGTCGCCGACGACATCGAGGGCTATCAGGTGCTCGTCGTGGCGACGGTCATCATGCTCGTCCTCACGCCGGTGCTTCTCGTCCCGCTCGGCGGGAGCCAATCGCCCCAGACGGCGACGGCGCAGCAGATCGGTGCCGCCAACGCCCCCGGCGCGTACACCCAGTGGGACGGCAGCCTCGATTGGATGGCGAACAACACGCCGGAGGAAGGCAACTACGGCGGCGCGGGTAACGCCGACGAGTTCGGCTACTACGAGCGCTTCGGCCAACCCGCCGACGGCGACTACGACTACCCCGAGGGAACTTACGGCGTCATGTCGTGGTGGGACTACGGGCACTGGATAACGATGGGGAGCGAGCGGATTCCGAACGCGAACCCGTTCCAGCAGGGTGCGACCTCCGCGGCGAACTTCCTGCTCGCGCCGAGCGAACAGCAGTCCGAGGAAGTCCTCGCGCGCGAGAGCACCGAGGGCAATCAGACGCGCTACGTGATGGTCGACTGGCAGATGGTGACGCCGGGCGAGAAGTTCGGCGCGCCGACCGTCTTCTACGACGAAGAGGAGAACCTCTCGCAGTCGGACTTCTACCAGCGCATCTACGCCGAAGGGTTCCGCGGGAGCTTCTTCCTGAAGAACCAGCGCTACTACGACAGCACGATGGTCCGGCTGTACGAGTATCACGGCAGCGCGATGGACCCGCAGCCGTTTGTCGTCGACTGGGAGCCGACGCCAGCCGTGAACCAGCAGACCGGCGAGGAAGTCAGCGTCCCGACACCCGTCGGCGAGGGTGAGAACGCGACGCTCTTGCGGACGTTCGACAACATGAGCGCCGCCCGCGACTTCGTCGAGGAGGACGGCACCGCCCAGGTCGGCGGCGTCGGTCCGTACCCCGAAGAGCGCGTCGAGGCGCTGGAGCACTACCGCCTCGTGAAGGTCAGCGAGTCGTCGGCGACGCAGTCGCGGTCGTATTTCAGTCAACTGCTCAGCACCGGTCAGATTACGGGACTGAACGCGCAGTTCCTGACGCAGACGCCGCCGCAGTGGGTGAAGACGTTCGAGCGCGTCCCCGGCGCGACGGTCGAGGGCAGCGGCGCACCCGCCAACAGCGAAGTCCGCGCGATCGTCCAGATGCGGATGGAGACGACCGGCCAGACGTTCACCTACGTCCAGTACGCCGAGACGGACGCCAACGGCAACTTCGAGTTCACGCTGCCGTACTCGACGACCGGCTACGACGAGACGGGCGACGAGTACACGAACGTCAGCGTCCGCGCGACGGGCCCGTACTACGTCAGCACGCAGGCGACCGAGAACGAGTCGGGCGATTCGGTCGTCTACGACGGCACGGTCAACGTCTCCGACGCGAAAGTCGTCGGTGAGGACGACAGCGCCGCGACGGTCGAACTGTCCGAGTCGCCCGTCGAAGACGGCGGCAACGACTCGGGTAACGAGACGGTTGGAAACGAGACGCTCGACAACGCCACCGGCGAGAACCCGTTCGGCAACGAGAGCGTCGAGGGCGACTCCGGCAACGAGACCGGCAACTCGTCGAACGGGTCGACCGACGGCAACGACTCCGACAACAGCACGTCGCTCGTCGCCCCCGACGCGACGACCGCTCGCGGCGCGTCGACCGCACTGGTGACCGCTCCGGCGACGGTGTGGGGCTAACTCGATGGCCGACGGAGAGACGATTTCGGACGTGAACACGGTGTCGGGCGGCCTTCGCGGGTGGCTCGGCATCTACCTCAGAGGCGTCTGTATGGGTGCCGCCGACGCGGTGCCCGGCGTCTCCGGCGGCACTATCGCGCTCATCACCGGCATCTACGAGCGACTCATCGACGCGGTGACGGCCATCGACGTCGACAACGTGCTCCGCGTACTCGGCGGCGTCACCGGCGACAGCAGCGACGCGTTCGCCTCGCTGCGGGAGATGGACACCGTGTTTCTGGTGACGCTCGGCCTCGGCATCATGACGGCCATCGTCACCATCACGGGCCTCGTCGAAGTCGCCGTCGAGACCGTTCCGGCCCCGACGTTCGGGTTCTTCTTCGGTCTCATCGCGGCGTCGGCGCTCGTGCTCATCACCGAGGTGTCTGTCGATACGCCCGGTCGTGTCGCCGCTTCGGTCGCCGGGTTCGCTCTCGCGTTCATCGTCTCCGGCGAGGCGCAGTCGGCGCTCGGGCACAGTCCCGCCGTGACGTTCGTCGCCGGAGCCATCGCCATCAGCGCGATGATTCTCCCCGGCGTCTCGGGGTCGCTGCTGCTGCTCATCCTCGGGCAGTACTTCTACATGACCGGCACGCTCTCGACGTTCCGAGACGGCGTGTTCGGCCTCCTCGACGGCGGTACCCTCGACGCCCTCGTCGGTCCGTTCGTCACTATCGTCACGTTCTGTTCGGGCGCGCTCATCGGCCTGTTCACCGTCGCCCACGTCGTCGACTGGGCGCTCGAACACTACCGCGAGGCGACGTTCGCGTTCCTCATCGCGCTCATCTTCGGCGCGCTCCGCGCGCCCGTCTCGCAACTGTCGACAAGTCTCGCCGAACACGGCGGGTCGTGGACGACGGACGTCCTCGTCGCGTTCGCCGTCGCGGCGCTGGTCGGTGGTGCGCTCGTCGTCGCCGTTGACCGCTACGCGGGAATCGACCTCGACTGAAAGAACTGGGATTTTTTCGCTACTCTCGGGTCACAACGGCGTGACCGAGACGGGCGACTCAAACGGACGCGACGCAGAGGAACGTCTCCGTGCGCGACTCGGCGCGGTCGACGGAGAAGCCTGCATTTTCGAGCGCCGAAGCCGCCTCGCCGACGCTGTAGCGCTCGTCCGTCGGCGGCCCCGCGGTGCCTGCGCCGGTCGCAGTCCAGTCGACGACGACAAATCGCCCGCCGGGTCGGAGCACCCGAGAGAGTTCTGCCAGCGACGCCTCGCCCGCGAACTCGTGGTACGTCATCGTCGAGAACGCCGCGTCGAGCGCGCCGTCGTCGAACGGCAGCGACGCCACGTCGGCGACGACGGTCTCGACCGTCTCGGGGAACCCCTTCTCGCGGTAGATGTCGTGCATCGCCTCCTGGACGTCGACGGCGTAGAGGTGGCCGACGTGCGGGGCCACGTCGTCGGTGTAGAACCCGGTGCCGCTGCCGAGGTCCGCGACGGTCATCTCAGGGTGGGGACGGAGCACCGCGAGCAGCTCCTCGGCCGAGAGGTGGCGGTAGCGACTCTCGTCCTCCAAGGCGTCAGCGCGGTCGATATCGAAGGTGTGGAAACCCATGGCACTCGTTCGTCTGGCGGCGTAAGGAAAGTATCGGGCGCGGCGGTGTCTCCGACCTTCGGGCCGAGTAGCGTCGCGGTCGGTACGTCGGAGGGTGTTCAGTTAGAAGTCGTTAGTCGGAGGGTGTTCAGTTAGAAGTCGTAGTCGGAGGGCGTTCGGCTAGAGGTCGTCGAGCTGTATCGTCTCGTCGAGGACGAGTCGAGGTCCCGCGCCGGTCTCTAAGAACTGTTCGGCGTCCGCGAGGGTTCGCTCGCCCGCCTCTGAGTCGAAAGCGGCCGCCATCGCCTCGCTGTCCTCGAAGTACAGTTCGAGCACGCCGTCGTACTCGGTGCGTTCGGGGTCTTTCGGTACCGAGGTGACGTACTTCTGGAGCCCCGGCATCTCCCTGGCGATAGGGCTGTGTTCGTTCAACCAGTAGTCGACGAACTCCTCGTGGGACATCCCGTCGCGGCGCACCAGCAGTTCTACCAGTTTAATCATACAGGACCCACTCGGAGCGGCGACTTGCCTCTATCGGTCGGGTCGGCGCGTCGAACAGTCGCGCCGTCGAGTCGTTCGAGACGAACGCTTGTCGAAGACGGGAGTACGTTTAACTCGTTCGGCGCGCTCTCGAGAGGTATGAGCAGTGGTGTCCGACTCCGCCGACCGACAGAGAGAACCTGCGAGCGCTGTGGCCGTCGCGAGGCGTGGAGCGACGACAGCGAGTCGTGGCGCGTCGCCGTCGACGACGCCGACGAGCCGCAGACCGGCAGCGTCCACTGTATCCACGAGTGGGATATCAACGGCAACTTCCTCCCCATCGAGGGATAACCGACGGTCTCCACCGTTTTCATGCCCACCGCTTACATCACCGCCCCCGAGAGCGACGCGGCGACGCTCGCGCGGACGCTCGTCGACGATCGACTGGCCGCCTGCGTGAACCAACTCTCCTGCGCCTCGACGTACCGCTGGGAGGGCGAAGTCGTCGACGAAGACGAAGTCGTGCTGCTGGCGAAGACGACCGACGACGCCTACGACGACCTCCGCGACCGGGTGCTCGAACTCCATCCCCACGAGACGCCCTGTATCGAGCGTTTCGACGAGGACGACGTACTCGACTCGTTCGCCGCGTGGCGCGCGGGTGCGGTCGGATCCGAGGAGTAGCGGCGTCGACGGCTCGCTACCGAAGCGACTCCAGCACCGAGAGCGTCCCGTCGCTGTAGCTCTCTTCGAGAACTACGCCGGCGGCCGCGCGCGCCCGGTCGTCGGCGTTGGCGACGGCGTAAGACTCGTCGACCAACTCGAACGTCGAGACGTCGTTCTCGCTGTCGCCGACGGCGACGAACGTCGTCGGATCCAACGAAAGCGTCTCACAGACCGCCTCCAGTCCCTTGCCTTTCGAAACGCCCGGCGACTTCACGTGATAGGCGTAGCCGGTGTCGACGACCTCCATCCCGTACTCGTCGGCGACGGTCCTCAGCAGTTCCTCGTCGGCGTCGATGTTGACCGCGATCTCCGTCTCGCGCCAGCGGTTCGCCGTGTCCGCTCTCCCCCACCCGAGGTCGCCGCCGCGGGCGACGAACTCGTCGGCGACGGCGCTGGCGCTCTCGCGGTCGCCGGTGAACGTCACTTCGTCGGCCGCGTAGACGACGCCGCCGTTCTCGGCGACGACGGTCTCGGGGATGCCGATGAAGTGACAGAGCGCGACCGGGTAGGGAAACGACTTCCCGGTGGCGAGGACCACGGGGGCGTCCCAGTTTCGGAGTACGTCGAATATTCGTGGGTCGACGGAGCCGTCGCCGCGCGTGAGCGTCCCGTCGATGTCGAGCGCGAGGGGGCGAGACATGCGGGGAGTTCGTCTCCGAAGCCGTAAATCCCGTTCCATCGGCGCGCCCGGTGGTCGCACCGAGGCGTGAGTGGCCCCGGAGGCCAGGAAAGCTTTTGCCCGAATTACACCATTGATACCACGAGTCATGAAGAAACTCATCAACGACCCGGCGGATTACGTAGACGAGATGCTCGAAGGGATGGTTGCGGCCCACCCCGACCGACTCCGACGCCTCGACGGGACGAAAGTGCTCGTCCGCGCGGACGCGCCGGTCGACGGCAAGGTCGGCGTCGTCTCCGGCGGCGGCAGCGGTCACGAACCGGCGCACGCGGGATATATCGGCGACGGAATGCTCGACGGGGCGGCGGCGGGCGAGGTGTTCACCTCGCCGACGGCCGACCAACTGGAGGAGATGGTCCGCGCTTGCGACGCCGGCGAAGGCGTACTCTGCGTCGTCAAGAACTACGAGGGCGACGTGATGAACTTCGAGACGGCCGGCGAGATGGCCGAGATGGAGGACGCCGAGGTGGTGCAGGTCGTCGTCGACGACGACGTCGCCGTCGAGGACTCGCTGTACACGAGCGGCCGCCGCGGCGTCTGCGGCACCATCCTCGTGCACAAGATCGCCGGTGCGAAAGCCGCCGCCGGCGGCGACCTGGAGGAGGTTCGGACGGTCGCCGAGAAGGTCGTCGACAACGTCGGGACGATGGGGATGGCGCTCACCTCCTGTATCACACCCGAGAAGGGCGAACCGACGTTCGAACTCGGCGAGGACGAGATCGAACTCGGCATCGGCATCCACGGCGAACCAGGCGTCGAGAGAACCGACGTGATGAGCGCCGACGAGGTCGCCGACCGCCTCACCGAGCAGGTGCTCGACGACATCGAAATCGAGGACGGCGACGAGGTCGCCACTATCGTCAACGGGATGGGCGGCACGCCGCTGTCGGAACTGTACATCGTCAACCGCCGCCTGCAGCAGATTCTCGACGACCGCGGCGTCGAGACGTGGGACGCGTGGGTCGGCGACTACATGACCTCGCTGGACATGATGGGCTGTTCGGTCACCGTGCTCCGCCTGGACGACGAACTGAAGGAACTGCTCGGCGCACCCGCCGACACGCCGGCGCTCAAGCGCACGGACTGAGCGCGCGCCATCCGACTGTTTTTGAGCGATGAGGCGACCAGACCGCCCGTGACCTGACGAACCGCCGCGCGACGCTTCGCGAGAGTACGACACCGTGTCGCGCGGAATCGGCTATCGGTCGTGTCGTCTGTACGCCATCAATCGCGTCTACCGAGCGACGCCGTTGACGCAAACACTTTGCGCCGCAGCGTTGTTCTACCAGACATGGCAGACGCTGAAACTCAGCGGGAGGCGATTCTGGCGGCCGTCGAGAACGTCGCCGACCGCATCGCCGAGGAGAAGTCGCATCTGACGGATCTCGACTCGGCCATCGGTGACGCCGACCACGGAGCGAACATGAATCGGGGCTTTCAGGCCGTCGTCGAGGCCGTCGAGAGCGACGACGTCGACGAGATGAGCCCCGACGACCTCGTCAAGTTGGTGGGCAAAACCATCATCTCGAACGTCGGCGGCGCGGCGGGGCCGTTGTACGGCGGGTCGACGATGCTCGCCAGCAAGGAGCTCGAAGGCGGTATCACCGCCGAGACGAGCGTCGCGTTCGCGGAGGCGTATCTCCAGAAAGTACAGGACCGCGGGAAAGCCGAAATCGGTGCGAAGACCATGGTCGACGCGCTCGTCCCGGCGGTCCACACCTACAAGAAATCCATCGAACAGGACGACCTCCCGCCGCTGACCGCGCTCTCGAAGGCGGTTGACGCCTGCGAACGCGGCGTCCGCTACACCGTCCCGCTTCGGGCGCGAAAAGGTCGGGCGTCGTACCTCGACTGGCGGTCGGTCGGCCACCAGGACCCCGGCGCGACGAGTACGCTGTTCATCTTAGAGGAACTGCTCGAAACCGCCGAGGAGCATCTCGACGGCGAGGTGGTTCGAGACGCCCGGTCGCCGGACGTCCCGGACGAATCGCCCGAAGAGGCCGCGGACGAACCGCTCGACGAGGAGGGCGAGTAGATGGTCGGACTGGTCGTCGTCTCTCACAGCGAGAAGGCCGCGGAGGGTATCTGCGAGATCGCCGGACAGATGGGAGGCGGCGACGCGCGCATCGAACCCGCCGGCGGCGGGCCCGACGGCGACATCGGGACGAGCGTCGACCGCATCGAGGAAGCCATCGCCGACGCCGACGATGGCGACGGCGACGGCGTGGTCGTCCTCGTCGACCTCGGGAGCGCGGTGATGAACGCCGAAGTAGCGATGGAGATGAGCGACTCGAACGTCCGTATCGCCGACGCGCCGATTCTGGAGGGCGCGCTCAACGCCGCCGTCGAGGCGAGCGGGTCGAAGGCGACCCTCGATTCGGTCGTCGAGTCCGCCGAGGAAGCCCGCGACTACCGGAAACTGAACTGAGCGGAACCGAAATCGCCGGTCTCTCGGGGGGACACATCCGAGAAAGGAGATATCTCGAACGTCGAGTTCGGTGAGCCGGACCGCGAACTGACCAACGACGTCGTCGCCCCGACGATAATTCCGGCCAAGCGCATCAGCGTTAGTGTATGTCTTCGACAGTCACAAAACTGCTTATCTCGCTACCCGTGGACGTTTATTCGAAGGAAGTCAGGATTTCGGGCACTGTGAGGAACCCGACACGACTCAGAGAATTTACGGTTATGACAACGATCGCAGAACTACGTACGCCGGCCGAACAGTTCGCTCTCGAGACGCTCTTCGAGCGCTACTCGAACGTCACTATCGACGTTCTTCGGACTGCAGCGCACGGACAGGAGACCCCAGCGTCGCTCCTGTGGTTCAACAACGACGGGTCGGCGGACGTCGAGTCGGTTCTCGACGTCGACTCGTCGGTTGAAGCCGCGACGCTTCTGGCGGAGTCGAACGGGAAGTGGCTCTACCAACTCACGTGGGCATCGTCGGTCCGAGACACCCTCGAGACGCTGCTCGGGGATGCGACGCTACTCGGTGCGTCCGCGGAGAACGGACGCTGGCAGTTCCGTGTGCTGTTTCCCCGACACGAGCAACTCACGACGGCACACGACCGTTGGGAGTCGAACGACCTGCGGATCACCGTCGAACGAATCACCGAACTCGACGAGACGTTCGGAGACAGCGAATTCGCACTCACCGACGAGCAGAAGGAGGCATTCGTCATCGCCCACCGGCGCGGCTACTTCAAGGTCCCCAGAGACGTGACGCTCACGGAACTCGCCGACGAGATCGGAATCACGCAACAGGCGCTCTCGGAACGACTCCGCAGAGCCCACAACTCTTTAGCCGAAAGTACGCTTCACCTCACCGAACTCACCGAGGACGAAGTCGAACCGCTCGGGTGACGACGGAAACCGAACAGTTCGGCGTGTCCGGCCGCCGAGCGGACAGCGACGCCTCGGACGCAGTCAGCGGTCTTTCGAGACGGGAGTGAGCGACTACCTCGCGACGAGAAGAGATAGTCCGTTTAGAGCCCGAGCGTCGGCACGTACGACGAGTCGGGCAGGATGCCCACGATCGCGAGCAGCGCGATGACCAGCGACCCGAAGACGATAGCCGCCGCCGGCGGGTCCCAGTGGGTGTCGCCGTGGGCGTAGAAGACGCGCTGGAACGCCTCGCCGAACAGCCCCGAGATGAGGCCGAAGAACGCGCCGGCGAGCAGTCCGACCGTCGTCGCACCGGTCGGGTCGCCGCCGACGGCGGCGACCGCACCCGCGCTCCCGATGAGCGTGATGTGGTGCGTGACCGGTATCTGTTCGACGCCGCAGTTGAGGAAGACCAGCGTCGCCGCGCTGATACCGAACCCGAGGAACACGAGTCCGGTTTCGAGTGCGATGAACGCGCCGAGCAGACCGCCGAAGATGCTGAGCGTGACGACGTTCACCCACTTGTACTGGTGGGGGAGCCACGGTTCGACCGCAAAGCGGGATTTGGTCACGGTCCCTCCGTCCGTCTGCGGCTGGTCCACCCCGCCGTCGACGGCGGCTTCACCGCCGCCCGCGCGCATCTCTTCGCGTTCGAACGGCGACATGTCGAGCAGGCTGCCCCCGCGGACGTCGCCGATGAGCGAGTACCCGAAGGCGAGTCGGTGGATGAGCGCCGAGACGACGACGCCCATGGCGATGGAGTCCCACGGGAGCAGGAAGACGTTCGACACCTGGGTGATCCAGTAGCCGACGACGCCGAACACCGCGCCTACGAGGAGCACGTCGGGCTTCGTCCCCTGCGCGAAGGCGATGTTCTTCGCCTCGTGGTAGTCGAAACCGGTGTCCATGTAGCCCTGCTTCGCGGCGTACGCCGCCGCGGCGGCACCGCCGGCGAAACTGACGGCCGGCGAGAACGGCGGTCCGAAGGCGATTGCCCCGGTGATGGCGGCCGCCTCGGGGTCGACGTACTCCGCGACCTGTCCGGCGATGACCATGAAGCCGGTGAAGATGAACGCCGGGAGCGCCCCGAGCGCTGCGCCGAACGCACCGCCGGCGAGCGCCGCCAGAATCATCACCGGGTCGACGAAGACGCCGAATCCGGTCTGCATCACCGGCACGAAGCCGGAGAGGCCGACCGCAGTCAGGGGTCCGAGTTTCAGCATCGGTCACTCACTCCCGTCGCGCGCCCAGTCGAGCGAGCGCTTGACCGCCTCTTGCCAGCGTTCGTGGCGTCCCTCGACGTTCTTTCCGTCCTCGGCCTCGAACTCGCGGTCGACCTGCCAGTTGGCGCGGAGTTCGTCGACCGTCTCCCAGTAGCCGACCGCGAGACCTGCGGCGTACGCGGAACCGAGCGCCGTCGTCTCGTCGACCTGCGGGCGGACGATGGTCGTGCCGACGATGTTCGCCTGCAGTTGGCAGAGGAAGTTGTTCTTCACCGCGCCGCCGTCAACGCGGAGGTCCGTCATCTCGATACCGGAGTCGGCCTCCATCGCGTCGGCGACGTCGCGTGTCTGGAAGGCGATGGATTCGAGCGCCGCGCGGACGATGTGCTCGCGGCGCGTCCCGCGGGTCATCCCGACGATGGTCCCGCGGGCGCGGCCGTCCCAGTGCGGCGCGCCCAGTCCCGTGAACGCCGGCACGAAGTAGACGCCGTCCGTCGAGTCGACGCTTCGGGCGAGCGTCTCGCTCTCGGAGGCGTTCGAGATGAGCGTCATGTCTTCGAGCCACTCGATGGCCGCGCCGGTGACGAAGATCGCCCCTTCGAGGGCGTACTGCACCGGTTCGCCCGAGCGTTGGAAACCGACGGTCGTGAGCAGGCCGTGTTCGCTCTCGACGGCTTCCTCGCCGGTGTTCATCAGCATGAACGACCCCGTGCCGTAGGTGTTTTTCGCGTCACCCTCGTCGAAGCAGGTCTGGCCGAACAGCGCCGCCTGCTGGTCGCCGAAGGCGGCCGCGACGGGCACTTCGCTACCGAGGAAGCCCTCCGAGTCAGTCGTCCCGTAGTAGTCGTCGTCGGAGGAGGGGCGAACCTCCGGAAGCATCGCCATCGGGACGCCGAACTCCTCGCAGAGCTCCTCGTCCCACTCCATCTCGTGGATATCGAACAGCATCGTCCGCGACGCGTTCGTCACGTCGGTGATGTGGTTCCCCGTCAGTTTGTAGATGAGCCACGTGTCGATGGTGCCGAACAGTACTTCGCCGTCTTCGGCGCGTTCGCGGACGTCGGCGGGTCGCGCCCGCTGCATCTTCATCGGGTCGGCGTTGTCGAGGAGCCACTCGGCCTTCGTCGCCGAGAAGTACGCGTCGGCTTCCAACCCCGTCTTGCCGCGAATCCACTCGACTTTGTCCTCTGCTTCCAGCTGTTCGACGCGGTCGGTCGTTCGACGGTCCTGCCAGACGATGGCGTTGTGGACCGGCGTCCCGGAGTCGGCGTCCCACAGCAGCGTCGTCTCGCGCTGGTTCGTGATGCCGATGGCCTCCAGCTGGTCGGCCGTCAGGTCCTCCTCCTCGAGCGCCGACGTAATCACCGACTGCGTTTTCTCCCAAATCTCGGTCGGGTCGTGTTCGACCCATCCCGGTTCGGGATAGATCTGTTCGTGTTTTTCGTACGCACTGGTGACGACGCGTCCGCTATGGTCGAAGACCATAAAGCGCGTTCCCGTCGTCCCTTGGTCGATAGCGCCAACGTATGTCTCTGTTGTCATTGGTAGTTTCTCCCTCGTGTGTCGGAGCTAGTCCCGCGTGCTACGATGACGTGCTAGCGCCCCACACCACAATGAAAAACCGTGTATGAAGATGATAAGCGTTGCTCACTTTCGCACGCCGTGTAGCCCTCAATGGCTCCAATATCGGCAATCACGGGCGATGTTCGTTTCGGTAACTGAGAACGGAGGCGAAAGATACGTCCGGCCGCGAACCTGTCACCTAAACCGACAGTTCGGTCACAGGGAGGTAGAGTGAAGTCTCCGCGAACCCTCGTCTCGGTGAACCAATGACGGACTCACCCCACGTGCTCGTCGTCGGGGGCGGGTCGACCGGAACCGGCATCGCGCGCGACCTCGCGATGCGCGGCCTCGGCGTGACCCTCGTCGAACGTGGCAACCTCACCCACGGCACCACCGGCCGTATGCACGGCCTCTTGCACAGCGGCGGTCGGTACGCCGTCTCCGATCAGCCCAGCGCCAAGGAGTGCATCGAGGAGAACCGCGTCCTCCGCGACATCGCCGCTCACTGCGTCGAGATGACCGGCGGGCTGTTCGTCCAGAAACCCGACGACCCCGACGACTACTTCCAAGAAAAGCTCGACGGCTGTCGAGAGTGCGGCATCCCCGCCGAAGAACTCACCGCCGACGAAGCCAGAGAAATCGAACCGTACCTCGCCAAAGACGTCGAGCGCGCCATCAAAGTCCCCGACGGCGCTATCGACCCGTTCCGGCTCTGCGTCGCCAACGCCGCCAGCGCCCAAGAGTACGGCGCACGCATCGAAACCCACGCCGAAGTCGTAGACGTCCTCGTCGAAGGCGGCGAAGTCGTCGGCGTCGAGGTCGAACACGACTCCGGACCCGGCAAGCGCGTCCACCGAACGCCGGGGTCGACAGAGAAAATCCGCGCCGACTACGTAGTCAATGCTTCGGGCGCGTGGGCGGGCCAAATCGGCGAGATGGCCGGTGTCGAGGTTGCAGTACGCCCCTCGAAGGGCGTCATGACCATCATGAACACCCGACAGGTCGACACCGTCGTCAACCGCTGCCGACCGAAAGGCGACGCCGACATCATCGTCCCCCACGAGACGACCGTGATTCTGGGCACTACCGACGAGGAGGTCGAGGACCCCGACGACTACCCCGAAGAACAGTGGGAGGTCGACCTCATGATCGACACGCTCTCGGAACTCGTGCCGATTCTCAAAAAGGCGCGGACGATTCGCTCGTTCTGGGGTGTCCGCCCGCTGTACGAACCGCCGGGCACTGGAACCGTCGACCCGACCGACATTACGCGCGACTTCTTCCTGTTGGACCACGAGGAGCGCGACGACCTGCCGGGGATGACCAGCATCGTCGGCGGGAAGTTCACGACGTATCGGATGATGGCCGAGAAAATCTCCGACCACGTCTGCGCGCAGTTCGGTATCACGGCTACCTGCCGGACAGCCGACGAGCCGCTTCCGGGCAGCGAGGATTTCTCGGTCCTCCGCGATTACATGGACGAGTTCGGGCTTCGCTCGCCAATCGGCCGCCAGAGCGTCCAGCGGCTCGGCTCGCGCGCCGACGAAGTGCTCAAGACCGGCGAGCCGAACCCGGTCGTCTGCGACTGCGAGGCGGTCACTCGCGCCGAGATTCAGGACGGAATCAGCCAGTCGGGGTCCGACCTCAACGCCCTCCGCATCCGCACTCGGGCGTCGATGGGCAACTGTCAGGGCGGCTTCTGCTGTCACCGCATGGCCGCCGAACTCTCACCCGAGTACGACGAACCCACCGCGCGCGAGGCGCTCGACGAACTGTTCCAGGAGCGCTGGAAGGGCGAGCGACACGCGCTGTGGGGCGAGCAACTCTCGCAAGCGATGCTGAACTACGCGCTCCACGCGACGACGATGAACCTCGACGGCGACCCGGCGGCGATGGACGAAGCACTCGACTTCGCCGCCTTCGACGGCGGGGCGGGCGTCGGTGCGGGCGAGGGAGAGTCCGGACAGTCGGGGGCGACCGCGGCGGACGGGGGTACTCGGAAGCACGAGCGAGGTGAGCGCTGATGCCCATTCGAGAAGACGTGGTCGTCGTCGGCGGCGGTCTCGCCGGGTCGATGGCCGCCCTATCGGCTGCAGAGACCGACGCGAGCGTTCGACTCGTCTCCTACAAGAAGAGCACGCTCCGCTTTGCGAGCGGGCTCATCGACGTGCTCGGCTATCCGAACGGCGACGGTCCCGTCTCCAATCCGTACGCCGCACTCGGGTCGCTTCCCGACGACCACCCGTACTCGCTCGTCGGCGAGCAGGCGATACGCGACGGCCTCGCGCTGTTCGACGAGGTGACCGGGGACCGCTATCGCGGCGGTCACACCGACGCGAACGCGCTCGTGCCCACCTACGGCGGGACGGTCAAACCGACCGCGCGCTACCCCGAAGCGTCGGCGGCGGGACTCGCCAGCGACGACCGGCCGATGCTCGTCGTCGGCCTCCGCTCGCGAACCGAGTTCGACGCCCGCCTCGTCGCCGACCACCTCTCGGCGGCGGGCGTCCCCTTCGACGTTCACGGGGCGGAACTCTCGTTCCCGCGGGAGTTCCGAGCGGACGCCAAGATAACACGATACGCGAAGGCGCTGGACAAAGACGAGGAGGTACGCTTCGGAGGCCGCTCCGTCGGCACGCGCGAGGCGCTCGCCGAGACAGTGAAACCGCGTCTGAAGGGCGCAGAACGCGTCGGCTTTCCCTCGATGCTCGGCGACGAACACGCTTCCGAGGTGCGCGAAGAGCTCGAATCGCAGTTGGGTGCGGAGGTGTTCGAGATTCCGATGGGGCCGCCGAGTCTCCCCGGCCTGCGCCTCGAAGACGCGCTGTTCTCGGCGCTCGACGACGCCGGCGTCCGAATCAGTACCGGAAACCCCGTCGTCGACTACGAGACCGACGGCGACGAGTTGCAGGCCGTGTACGTCGACCGAAAGCGGACGCGGGTACCCTATCACGCCGACGAGTTCGTGCTTGCGACCGGCGGCCTCGTCGGGAAGGGTATCGACTCCGACCGCGAGCGCGTCCGAGAATCGATATTCGGCTGTCACGTCCCGCACTCGTCGGACCGCTACGACTGGTTCGACGAGGAGGCCTTCGGCGAGCACCCGTTTGCGAAGTTCGGCGTCGTCGTCGACGACCGGATGCGCGTCTTAGACGCCGACGATGCGCCGCAGTTTTCGAACTTGCGGGCGGCGGGTGCAGTCGTCGGCGGCGCTGATTCGACGGCCGAAAAATCCAGTAGCGGTGTCTCCCTCGCAACCGGCGTCGTCGCCGGGCGGGGCGCAGCAGCGAGTATCTAAACCCATGAGCGACGCAGAACAACCAGCAGACGAGAGCAACCCGAACGTGGCACAGGACGACTTCGAACCCGTACAGGTGTTTCCCGAAGCCGACGAGATGGACCTCCGCCCCGGCGCGGACAACTGTTACAAGTGTACGACCTGCGACTCGACGTGTCCGGTCGCCGAGGTCGACGACGAGTTCCCCGGCCCCAAATTCCAGGGCCCCGAGCAGTGGCGACTGAAGCGCAAGGGCGACGAGGACATCGACGCGTCGGTGATGAACTGCTCGAACTGCATGCGCTGCGACAACGCGTGTCCATCGTCGGTGCCGCTGAGCCAGATGCACAACACCGCACGAGGCGAGTTCGTTGACGAGCAGATGGAGAAACTCTCGCGCGAGTACATTCGCAACCGTATCCTGTCGAACTACCGCACGATGGCCGAACTCGGCAGCAAAGTCCCGCGGCTGACGAACTTCGTGATGGGTCTCGGCGTCACCAAACTGTTCAACGAGAAAGTCCTCGGCATCACGTCCGAGCGGGAGTTTCCCGAGTTCGCCACCCAAACCTTCCGCGAGTGGTGGGACGAGCGAGGTGGCCCGCAGGTTCGCTCCGAGGACAAACGCGTGGCGTACTTCCACGGCTGTTACTCGAACTACAACACGCCCGAAGTCGGGAAGGCGATGGTCCGGGTGTTCGAGTCGTTCGGTTACGAGGTCGTCGTGCCCAAGCAGCGCTGTTCCGGCACGCCGATGTTCGCCAACGGGATGCTCGACGACGCCAAACGCGCCGCTGGCATCAACGTCGAGAACTTCTCGGGGCTCATCGCCGACGGCTACGACGTCATCGCCTCCTGCACGTCGTGTTCGATGTCGCTGAAGCAAGAGTACCCCGAGCTGTTCGATTTAGAGGGTATCGAGGACGTCTCGGCGCACACCTACGAGGCGATGGAGTATCTCCGCATCCACGAGGACTTGCAGGGTGCGCTCGCCGACAGCGAGGTGTCCGAGCAGGCGTTCGCTTATCACGCGCCGTGTCACGCCCGAAATCAGGGTCTCGACAGACAGGCGGTGGAGCTGTTCCGCGACGTAGAGGGCGTCACTATCGAGGACGTCGGCTCCTCCTGCTCGGGTATCTCCGGGACGTACGGCTGGAAGGAAGAGAAGTACGAGAATTCGATGAAGATCGGCGAAGAGATGTTCGAACACATGCACCACGCGTCAGGGAACGTGGGGATGACCGAGTGCCCGACGTGTTCGATGCAGATGGAACACGGCACCGGCTACGAGATTCGACATCCCCTGCAACTGCTCGAAGAGGCGGTCGTCTGATAACCTGAAACGGGTTTTCGACAGACGGCGACGACCCACGCAGGGCTTTTCCTCGTCGGGGCCTAACCCTCGAACGGAGATTGTGGGCGGGTAATTCGCCCGACGACTATGAGTATCCAAACCGAAGTTCTCGTCATCGGCGGTGGAGCAACGGGTGCGGGAATCGCGCGCGATCTCGCCATGCGCGGTCTCGACGTGGTCGTCGCCGAGCGCGGCGGCCTCGCCAGCGGAACCTCCGGGCGGTCGCACGGCCTGCTGCACAGCGGCGCGCGCTACGCACCGGCCGACGAACTCGGCGCGGAGGAGTGCATCCGCGAGAACCGCATCCTCCGCGACATCGCGGGTCACTGCATCCGCGACACGGGCGGGTTCTTCGTCCAACTACCGGAGGACGACCCCGAGTTCTTCGACGAGAAACTGGCCGCCTGCGAGGGGATCGGCATCGAAGTCGAGGTGCTCGAGGACGAGACGGCCCGGGCGGAGGTGCCGGGACTCGCTCCCGACGCGGAGCGGGTGATGAAGGTGCCCGACGGCGTCGTCTACCCGTCGCGTCTCGTCGCCGCCAACGCGGCGAGCGCGACCGACCACGGCGCGGAGATACTGACACACGCCCCGGTGACGGACATCCGCGTCGAGGACGGACGGGCGACGGGCGCGACGCTCGGCGGTGATGTCGACGAAGACGTGGAGGCGGAGTACGTCGTCAACGCGGCGGGAACCTGGGCCGGCGAGTGCGCGGCGCTCGCGGGCGTCGGCCTGGAGATGCGTCCGACGAAGGGCGTGATGGTCTCGGTCGACTATCCGGGGCTCGGGCCGGTACTCAACCGCTGTCGACCCCCGGCAGACGGCGACATCATCGTGCCGCACGAGACGCAGGCGGTGTTGGGGACGACGAGCATCGAGGTCGGCGACCCCGACGAGTTCGACGAGGAGCACTGGGAGGTCCAGAAGATGGTGGAGGAGTGCGCGAAAATGCTCCCGGACGTGGCGACAAGCGAGATTCTCCGCACGTGGTGGGGCGTCCGCCCGCTGTACGCGCCCGACGAGGCCGACCGCGAGACGATGGACGGCGGCGAGGGCGACGCCCGCGGCATCTCGCGCGGGTTCTTCCTGCTCGACCACGACGCGGAGGGCGCCGAGAACTTCGCGAGCATCGTCGGCGGAAAACTGACCACCTACCGGATGATGGCCGAAGCGACCGCCGACCACGTCTGCGAGGCGTTCGGCGTCGACGAACCGTGTCGGACCGCAGAGGAGAACCTCCCGGGAGTCGACGACGAACGGAGGTTAGACGAGTTCGTCGCCGAGTACGACGCTCGGTCGCCGACCGACGAGGACGTGCTGACGGCGGACTGAGACGCAGCGGTCGCGTCTCAGTTCCGCTCTCGAAGCGTACGCTTCGAGGCCGCGTTTTCGCCGTCGCTTCCGCGGCGGGTGATTTCGTCGGCGTTCAGCAACGTATCCAACCGACGCTCGAACTCCTCGTCGGAGAGCTCTCCGGCCGCGTACTTGCGCTTTAGAATCTCCGACGGGTCAGTGTCGTCGGCGCGCTTAGCCGCCATCGTCGACGGTGGGCCCGCCCGACCGTACCTCTCCGGCGACTCGATATTACCGATGAGCGAGAGGTACACCGGCCAGAGCGTCAGTATCGTCAGCAACGCGGCGACGACGCCGACGCCCGCCGCGAGCACTCCCGTGAGGAACCAGACGAAGCCAAAGGAAGCCAGTCCGAAGACTGCGAGCAGGAACGCGCCACCGGAGAGCGTACCCGTCACCGACGCGAGGAGAAGGCGGCCGAGCATCCCGTCGGGCGTGTAGTGTTCGACGAGGCGGTGCGACTGACGGAGGGTCGACTGTTCGGGCGGGTCGCCAACCATACAGCGAGATAACAGATAGGCTGTAAAACAGTTCTGGAACTGTCTCCCAGCTGAATATACGAGGACGGTGCGCGCCGGTCAGTCGTCCTGTGCGGACGCGGACCGCTCGGCGACGCGGGCGATGCCGATGGTCACGTCGACACCTTCGACGTCCCACTCCTCGCGGAGGTCGAACTCCTCGCTTTCGTCGACGTACTCGCTGGTCCGCGTCTCCTCGGCGATGAGCTCCCTGTTCTCGTCGACGAACTCCGCGACCCGGTCGTCCGCGACGTCGACGTAGGCGCGGATGGTCTCCTCGACGTCGAGGTCGAGTTGCTTGCGCATCTCCTGCATCCGACGGACGACGTCGCGGGCGTAGCCTTCGGACTCGATATCGTCGGTCAACCGGGTGTCGACGTACACCGTCCCGCTCTCGAACTCGGTGGCCGAGAGATACTCGGGGGGTTCGGTGTGGAACTCGACCATCTCGTCGTCGAGTTCGTACGTCTCGCCGTCGACGTCGACGACGAGGTCGCCGTCGCCGTTCGGCGGCGAGCCTCCGGTCGCGTCGCTCCCGGAGACGCCGCCCCGCGTGAGTTCGTCGCGGGACGCGCCCTGCACCGCGCCCATCACCTTCTGGGCGTCGCCGCCGAAGGCGGGGCCGATGACGCTCATCTGCGGGTCGGCGGTCTCGACGAGTTCGTCGAAGCCGTCGACAACTTCGAGCGACCGGCTGTTGACGCGCTCCAGGAGGAGCGATTCGAGCGAGCGAACCGAGTCGGCCACCTCGTCGGCGGTCGTCTCGACGACGATTCGCTGGACGGGCCAGCGGAGTTTGCGGCCGCCCTGCTGGCGGGCGTTCGCCGCCGCTTCCTCCACTCTCCGGAGGACGTCCATGTCGGCCTCCAGTGTGGGCTGGTGGAACCGGTCGTCGACCTCGGGTGCCGAGAGCATGTGCACCGTCGTCTCGCTGCCGTCGAGGTGCTGGTACATCTCCTCGGCCAGGTAGGGAGCAACCGGCGCGATGAGCCGCACCGTTTCGAGCAGCACCGTCGAGAGCGTGGCGTACGCGCCGCGCTTCGAATCGGAGTCCTCCTCCTCCCACATCCGCTCGCGGATGGCTTTGACGTAGAACCGCGAGACGTCGCCGACGACGAACTCGAGCACCTCGTTCAACGCGTCGTGGACGCGGAAGTCGGCCCACGCCTCGTCGACGTTCGCTTTGACCGACTGCAGTCGGGAGAGCACCCACTCGTCGACGACGGTGAGCTCGCCGTCGCTCAGGTCGGCCTCGGCGGGGTCGTAGCCGTCGAGGCGCATGTATGGCAGCGGGAATCGGAAGACGTTCCAGAGGATGTTGAGCGTTGACTGCATGTCGGCGAGGCCCTCCCACTCGAACGAGAGGTCGACGCCCTGCTGGTCGTGGCTCAACAAGTAGGCGCGAAGCGGGTCGCGGCCCGCGCGCTCGATGGCCTCCTCTGGCGTGACGATGTTACCGACGGACTTCGACATCTTTCGGCCGTCTTTGTCGTTTGCGAACCCGTGCATCAGCACCTCCTTGTACGGTATCTCGCCGGCCGCAGCGGTGCCCATGCCGAGCTGCGACCAGAACCAGCCGCGGGTCTGGTCGTGCGCCTCGACGATGAAGTCGGCGGGCCACAGCTCCTCGTAGTCGGCCTCGTTGCCGGGGAAGTCGAGCGTCCCCCACGAAGCCACCGAGGAGTCAATCCACACGTCGAACACGTCGGGGACACGCTCGTACGTCGTGCCGTCCTCGGTGATGGTCAGCGGGTCGACGGAAGGTCTGTGGAGGTCGACCGCTTCGGGGTTCACGTCCTGGTCGACGCGTTCGGCGAGTTCCTCGCGCGTGCCGATGACGATGAGCTCGTCGGGGTCCGGCGTGGCGTTGCCCTTCGGCACCCAGATGGGCAGCGGAATTCCCCAGTAACGCTGTCGGGAGATGTTCCAGTCGGGGGCGTCCTCGACGAAATTGCGGAAGCGACTGTCGCGCGCCCACTGCGGGTGCCACTCCGAATCCTCGATGTTCTCCAGCAACTGGTCTTTCACGTCGGTGATGGTGATGAACCACTGGTCGGTGGCGAGGAAGATGATGTCCGTATCGCAGCGCCAACACTGGCCGTAGCGGTGGCGGTGTCGACCCGAGGCGAACAGCAAGCCGTGAGAGTCGAGGTCCTCGATGATCTTGTCGTTGGCGTCGCGGACGAACGTGCCCTCGTACTTCCCCGCCGCTTCGGCGAAGTCACCGTTGCCGCGGACCGGCGAGAACACGTCGAGGCCGAGTTCCTGACCGCGCTCGAAGTCCTCTTGACCGTGGCCGGGCGCGGAGTGGACGAGACCCGTCCGGTCGGCTTCGACGTAGTCGGCGGTGTAGACCTGCCCCGCACCCTCGAAGTCGGCGTGCTCGGGCACTTCCTCGGCGAGCGGGTGGTCGTACTCCCAGCCGACCATCTCTTCTCCCGTCACTTCGTCGACGACCTCGTACTCCTCGTATCGACCCTCTTTCAGGGCTTCCTCGACGACGGGTTCGGCTAGATACAGGAGTTCGCTCTCGCCGTCGCGCTCGGCGCGAACACCCACGTACGTCATCTCACCGTCGACGGCGACGAACGTGTTCGCGGGGATGGTCCACGGCGTCGTCGTCCAGATGACGAGGTTCCCGTCGCGCTCTTTCAGCGGGAACTTGACGTAGATGCTCGGCGACTCGATCTCGTGGTACTCGACCTCGTTGTCGGCGATGGCCGTCTCGCAGCGGGGACACTGGTTGATGGAGCGCTTGCCCTGGCTGAGCAGGCCGTTCTCGTGGACCTGCTTGAACGCCCACCAGCCGGCCTCCATGTACTCCGGCGAGAGCGTCTTGTAGGGGTTCTCCCAGTCCATCCAGACGCCGATGGACTGGAAGTCCTCGTCCATGTTTTCTCTGTTGCGCTCGGCGAACTGCTTGCACTCCTCGATGAACGCCTCCATCCCGTACTCCTCGATGTCGCGCTTGGACTCGAAGCCGAGTTCCTGCTCGACTTTCACCTCGATGGGGAGGCCGTGCATGTCGTAGCCCGGCCGGTCGGTGACGCGGTGGCCCTCCATCCGCTTGCGGCGGATGATGGCGTCCTTTAACGTCTTGTTCCACGCCGTTCCGAGGTGCATCTGCCCCGAGGTGTACGGCGGGCCGTCGACGAAGAAGAACGCGGGGTCGTCGGCGTGCGCCTCCTTCGTCGCCTCGTAGGCGTCCGTGTCGTCCCAGTGCGCCTGCGCCGAGGACTCCACGTCCTCCGGGACGTACTGGTCTGCGACGTCTTCCATACTGGGTGCTGTCGCCCGGCGTATATCAAAACGGTGGTCCCGGGCGTACGGCTGCGGGACGACTCGGGGACGGAGTCAGGGCGCACCCTCGCTCACCGACGAACGACGTTCGGCACTTCCGGACTGCCGTTTTCTATCTCCAGGTACACGTCCCAGACCAAGTCCGACAGGAGGTGGCCGTAGAGGACGACCGCCGTCAAGAGCGCGAGCGTCGGACTGAGAAGCGCGAGCACCGGAAGGAGCACGCCGGCGATGACGACGTGGCTGAGCAGTCGCCGAAGCGTCCCGACGTCGCCCTCTTCGAAGATGTCGTCCTGTCCGGCGAAGACGCGCGTCGGGTTCCGGAGACACTCACGGGCGGCGCGCCAACTCCCGGTGTTGATGCGGGCGACCAGAAAGTGGTCGAAGTCGATGCCGACGCCGACGACCGCCGAGTACGCGAGGACGAACCAGAGCGGAAGCGAGGTGTCGACGGCGAGGACGAACAGCGCGCCGAGCGCCAGCGAGATGACGAGATGGTGTTTGGAGTAGATAACGAGTCACCTGCCGTGTGAGTCACGCGGAGAGGTGAAGAATCCGGCGGGCGTCTCCGACGCGGCGGAGGAGTCGCGTCGTCAGCCGAAATCGGGTAAATCGTCGGGCGCTTCGAACTCCGCTTCCCAGTCGACGTACTCCTCCTTCAGCACGTCGCAGACGATCTGGCCCAGTTCCGTGAGGCCGGCGTTGATAGAGGAGACCGCCGACCAACTGCCGAGGTCCGGGTGGACCTCTCGCTCCTTCCAGTCCTCGGAGATGCCCGGCGCGTGGTAGCCGACCCGGTCGGCGAAGTCGTCCCAGAAGAAGTCGAACTCCGAGACGAGTTCGAGGTCTTCGACGATGGCCCACTCGGATTCGCTGAGTTCCGTCGTCGCCGCCCACTGCTCGAACGCCTCCGTCCACGCGCCCGATTCGAGGAACTCGCCGAGTTCGTCGCGGCGGTAGTCGTCCTCGGCGATGACGTCGGCATCGTCGTACTCGGTCGGGTCGACGGCGGACAGCTCCGGCGGGTCGGGCGTGGAAACGTCGAGTGCCATGGTTCGAGCGTCGCGGGCGAGAGAGAAAAGTACCGCGACGCGGGAGTTCAGCGGGCGGGCGTCTCGGAGAGGCGTTCGCGCTCGCGTCGGCTACTTCGCTCGCGGTGGTCGCGGGCGTCGCCGGGCGTCTCGGTCGACAGCAGGACGTCGAGCATCCGCTCGAACTCCTCGTCGTCGAGGTTCCCCGCGGCGTATCGCTCGCGGAGCGTCAAAAGCGGGTCCGCTTCGGACTCGGGGTCGAACTCGGGCGGCGCGGTACGCTCGCGGTGTCCAGCGTCGAAATCCAGTTCCAGCCCGCCTCGATGCGGTCGAGGAACTGGTCGGGGTCCGCGATGAACACCAGCGTCGCAGACCAGAGGAAGACGTAGGCGATGAGGAACCAGAACCCGGCGTTGACGACGACACCGGCGATGCCGAGGGCGACAAGGCCGGCGACGAGCGTGAGCGAGAGCGGACTCTCCATCGTCTCGCGCGGGAGGGGAGCCATACGATGTGATTCGTCGTATGAGGAAATAAACACTTTCGGTACCGTCTGCCGGACCGGAGTACGTTCGCTGGAGTTTCACGTCGTTCTATTCCTGTGAGTTCAACCCGAACCTACTTTCGCTCGCACACCGAGTCGGCACGCAGACGTGCCCACCGAGAGGGAGAAGATGCTCCGCGGCGATCCCTACGACCCGTTCGACCCGCAACTCGTCGCGGAACGCGACCGAGCGCGGTCGCTCACCCGCTGGTACAACGACACCGAGGAGACCGAGACGGAGACCCGCGCGGCGCTGCTGTCGGAACTGTTCGGCACCGCCGGCGAGAACGCCTTCGTCGAACCGCCGTTTCGCTGCGACTACGGCACACAGACCCACGTCGGCGACGACTTCTTCGCCAACTTCGGCTGCGTGATGCTGGACGTCTGCGAGATACGGTTCGGGTCGCACTGCCTGCTCGGGCCGGGCGTCCACGTCTACACGGCGACGCACCCGCTCGACGCCGAGACGCGCCGCGAGGGCGTCGAGTTCGGCGACCCCGTCACCGTCGGCGACGACGTGTGGATCGGCGGCCAAGCGGTACTCAATCCAGGCGTCTCGGTGGGCGACCGCGCCGTCGTCGCCTCTGGGTCGGTGGTGACGAAGGACGTCCCCTCGGACGTCGTCGTCGGCGGTAACCCGGCGCGGGTGCTGAAGGAACTGGACGCGCCGGAGTAACTGTCACGAACGATTCGACGCCACGTTCATCGGGCTTCCCCTCGAAACGGGAGATATGACCGACTTGATGGAGACGTACATCGAGAACCGGCACCTGATTCAACCGAACGACACGAACAACTACGACATGGCCCACGGGGGCAACGTCCTGAAATGGATGGACACCGACGGCGCGCTGTCGGCGATGCGCTTTGCGGGCCAGACCTGCGTGACCGCTCGGATGGAGCAGGTGAACTTCGTCCAACCCATCCCGCGCGGCGACACGGCGCTGATACAGGCGTACGTCTACAAAGCCGGCGAGACGAGCATCCGCGTCCGTATCAAGGCGTTCCGGGAGAACCCCCAGACCGGCGAGACGGAGTTGACCACCGAATCGCTGTTCGTCTACGTCGCCATCGACGAGGACCACAGACCGTCGCCGGTTCCGGAGCTGACCGTCGAGAGCGAGGAGGGCGAGCGACTTCGGGAGCAGGCGCTGGAGGCGGAGGCGGAGTTGGCGAACGGACGATAGACGCCGGCTCATCGGGCCGTTCTTGGTCCGAGCCCGACTCCCCCTCTCGTCGACACCGCCCGTCTCCCCCGATTCGGACTCGATTCAGTGTGGTCGAACGGCCGAGTGGCCGAACGAACGGGTACTCGACCGGTTGAGCGGCGGGCCGTCGAGCGGGCGTCCGGCTGTCAACTTCGATGTAAGTCACTTATCTGCCCGTTTAGTTTATGGCCTACAGCCTACTGTGAGCGACTACCATGTCTGGGGAGGCTGGGAGCAACAAGCAAACGCCCGCAGAGAGGAACCGAACGCTCCAGCGATACGAGTCGATCATCGAGACGGTCGGCGACGGAATCTACCAACTGGACCTCTCGGGACGCTTCGTCGACGTGAACGACGTCCTCCTCGACGTCACGGGGTACTCGCGCGAGGAACTCGTCGGCGAGCACGTCTCCGTACTGTTAGACGACGACGATACCGCTCGGTTCGCCTCGGATATCCTCGAACTCCTCCGCGAGCCGACCGAGAGCGTGCGAACCCGCGAGATATCGATTCGGGTTCGGGACGGCCGCGAGATTCCGGTCGAAATCAGGTTCGGGCTGCTCACCGAAGAGGGCGAAATGACGGGGACGGTGGGCATCGCCCGCGACATCACCGAACGCCGCGAACGCGAGAGGCAACTCGAGCGCGAACGCGACCTCCTGGAGAACGTCCTCGAAACGAGCCCCGTTCTCATCGGCGTCTTCGATGCCGAGAGCCGCGAGCTCGTCCGCGCGAACGACGCCGCAGCGGAGGTGCTCGACGCCCACACGGACGGCTCGGAGGTGCTTGAGTACACGGCGGGCGACATCCTGGTGTACGACGAGGAGGACGAGCCGATTCCCCGAGAGGAGCGCCCCTACACGTGGGCACTCGAACGGGGCGAACCGGTGTACGATTGGCAGGCGCAGATGGAACACCCCGACGGCGAGCGGCGCTGGTACTCCGTCAACGCGATGCCGCTCGTCGACGACGGAGAGGTCGAACAGGTCGTGGTCGTCGGCGACGACATCACCCAACTGAAGCAGCAGGCCGAGTGGCTGCGGCGCGAGCGCGACGAGCTCCGATCCGAACTCGACGAACTGTTCGCGCGGGTCACCGACGCGTTCTTCGGTCTCGACGCCGACTGGCAGTTCACGTACATCAACGAGACGGCGGAGAAATTTTTGGAACGCTCGGCCGACGAACTCGTCGGCGCGAACATCTGGGAGGAGTTCCCCGAGGCGGTGGGGGGAGCGTTCGAGACCGAGTACCGCCGAGCGATGGAGACGCAGGAGCCCGTCTCGTTCGACGAGTACTACCCGCCGCTCGACGCGTGGTTGGAGGTGCGAGTGTACCCCTCCGAGACGGGACTCTCCGTCTACTTCCAGAACCTCACCGAGCGCAAAGCGCGTGAATTCGAGCTCGAACGTTACGAGACCATCGTCGAAACGGTCGACGACGGCATCTACGCCGTCGATTCGGACGCGCGGTTCGTCCTCGTGAACGACGCCTTCTGCGAGATGACCGGCTACGACCGCGAGACACTGCTCGGCGCGCACGCTACGACGGTCCACGACGACGCGGTCGCGCCACAGGTCGAGCGGATGGCCAGAGAGGTGAGCGAGGGGAGACGCGACGAGGTAATCATCGAACTGGACCTCCTGACGAAAGAGGGCGAGAAGGTGCCCGTGGAGAGTCAGGTCGCCCCGTTCTCGACGGCGGAGAGCGACGGGCGGTGTGGGGTCGTCCGGGACGTCACCGAGCGAATCGAACGCGAGCGGGAACTCGAATCGCGGGTCCGCCAACAGCAGGTCGTCACCGACCTCGGTCAGCGGGCGCTCGCCGAACGGGACCTCGACGCGCTCGTGAAGGCCGTCGTCGTCGCCGTCGCGGAGACGCTCGAGATGGACTACTGCAAGCTTCTGGAGCATCGCCCCGAAGACGAGGAGCTGCGTCTCTTCGCGGGCGTCGGTCGGCACGGGGATATCGTCGACAGCGAGACCGTCGACGCAAAGGAGAACTCACAGGCGGGGTACACGCTGCTCTCGGACGAACCGGTCGTCGTCGAGGATCTCGCTGCCGAGACGCGATTTTCGGGGCCCGACCTCCTGATCGACCACGACGTGACCAGCGGTATGAGCGTCGTCGTCGGTCCGCCCGACGACCCGTGGGGAGTCCTCGGCACGCACGCCACCGAGCGACGGGAGTTCTCGCAGAACGACGTGAACTTTCTACAGAGCGTCGCGAACGTCCTCGCGACGGCCATCGAGCACGCCGAGTACGAGCGGGCGATGGAGGAGAGCGAGCAGCGCTACCGGACGCTCGTGGAGCACTTCCCCAACGGGGGCGTCGCGCTCTTCGACGAGGAACTGCGGTACACGCTGCTGGAAGGGGCCATCTTCGAGGAGTACGACGTACCGAGAGAGCGGCTGTTAGGGGCCGACGTCGCCGAACTCTCCTCGGACGCCGAACTGCGTGACCGCCTCCGCCGGTACTGTCGGGACGCGCTCGACGGCGAGACGACGCGCTACGAGTTCGAGTGGACCGGCCGGGTGTTCCAGGCAAGGACCGTGCCCATCGTCGGCGAGGGCGGCGAACCGTACGCCGGCATGCTTGTGACGCAGGAGATCACGGAACTGCGCGAGCGCGAACGTGAACTCGAACAGCAACGCGAACGACTCGTCGCACTCAACCACCTCAACCGGGTCGCCCGCGACATCACCGAAGCGGTCATCAGCCAGTCGACGCGCGAGGAGATCGAACGCACGGTCTGTGAGGCGCTCGCCTCCACGGACTCGTACCTCTTCGCGTGGGTCGGCGACGTGAGCGCCGAGACGGAGACGGTCTCGCTCCGCGAGGAAGCGGGCGTCGAAGGCTACCTCGACGACGCGACTATCTCCGTCGACCCCGACGACCCGCGGGGCCGAGGACCGACGGGGCGGGCGGCACAGACAGGGGAGATACAGGTCACACAGGACATCTTCTCTGACCCCGACTACGCGCACTGGCGTGAGCGGGCGACAGCGTACGGCTACCGTTCGTCGGCTGCGGTCCCCATCGTGTACGAGGGGAACCTCTACGGCGTCCTGAACGTGTACGCGGGACGAGCGAGGGCGTTCACCGAGGAGGAGAGCGAAGTGTTGGAACAACTCGGCGAGGTCGTCGGACACGCCATCACCGCCATCGAGCGCAAGCGCGCGCTCACGAGCGACCGGCTCACCGAGGTCAACTTCCAGATAGAGAACGTCTTCGAGGAACTCGACCTACGGGTGACCACCGACGACGAGATAACGCTCGACCAGTCGGTCCCGATCGGCGGCGGCGAGTACCTCGTCTACGGTACGGCGAGTGCAGACGACCTCGAAGTCGTGCGGAAGATCACCGAGAAACTGCCACACTGGCGCTCGGTTCGCGTCCTCAGCGAGGGGTTCGGCCGAGCCAAGTTCGAACTCCGGATGTCGGAGCCGCCAGTGCTCTCGGCCATCGCGTCGTTGGGGGGCTACGTCAAGCACGCCAGAATCGAAGACGACGACTACCAGATGCGCATCCACCTCCCGGTCACAGCGGACCTTCGGGAGCTCGTCGAGACCGTCCAGGAGGCGTACCCGGCGGCGGTGGTGCGCTCGCAGCGCCAGATCACGCGTACCGGCGGCTCGAACCAGGCTGCGAGCGCGTTCCACGAGGAACTGACCGAGCGGCAGCGTGCCGTCCTAGAGTCGGCGTACTACGCCGGCTTCTTCGAGTGGCCCCGCGAGAGCACCGGCGGGGAAGTCGCCGAGTCCCTCGGCGTCTCGGCGCCGACGTTCTCCCAGCATCTTCGGAGCGCAGAAAACAAGGTGTTCGGCGCGCTGTTCGCCGAGAGTCCCAACGTCTGAGTCGGCGGGCGCACCCCCGGACCCATCGCAGCGAGATTCGCGCGTCGACACGTCGAGAAGAACGGACGGACGAACTCCGGCGGATTCAGAACTGGTCGTCGTCGTCCGGCGAGAGGTCGATCGCGGAGGGCGGTCGCCCGGCGGCGTCGAGAATCTCGTCGGAGACGTAAATCGGGCAGTCGACTCGAACGGCGAGGGCGATGGCGTCGCTCGGGCGGGCGTCGAAGACGTAGCTCACCGGTTCGCCGTCCTCGTAGCGCTCGGCGTCGAGTTTCGCGTAGAACGTTCCGTCGGTGAGGTCGTCGATGCGGACGCCGTCTATGGCACCGCCGAACTCGGTCACCATCTCGACCAGCAGGTCGTGAGTCAGCGGCCGCTCGAACGGTTCGCCGGCGAGTCCGAGGCGGATGGTCTGTGCCTGGTCGGCCGTGACGAATATCGGAAGGACCTCTTCGCGGGCGCGGAGGACGACGGCGGGGACGTTCGTCCCGTCGGAACCAACACCGACGCCGATGCCTTCTACTTCGGCAGTGTGCTCCATGCTCACACGTTCGTTGTCGAAGGTAAATAGCTACCTGCGACCCGCAACTCGCGCGAACAGACACTACAGACGGAGAGAACCGCAAACGACACAATCAATTTTCTCTATAGGTCAGCGGCGGAGTGTCGAGACGCTCACCGCCGGGCGTACCAGACCGCGAAGGCGAACGCGAGGACGACGAGGCCGCCGAGGAAGAACGCCAGTCCCGGCGGGAAGGCGGGTGCCGTCGACGCAGTCGTCTCGACCGCGGAGGTGGCGACAGTGCTTCCGCCATCAGCACCTTCGGAGGCCGTCTGCGCGAGAAACGGGATCTCACCGGTGGCGACGACCTGGACCACGAAACTGACGGCCGCGAGGATTCCGACGCTCGCCAAGAGGCGTTTCAGCGCCGTCTTCAATCCCGTGCTCTCGGACTCGCGCCCGGCGAACACCACCAGCGGCCGGTCCGACGGCGCGTACACGCTCATCTCACGGCCCTTCTCGGAGTAAACGGTGTCGACGACGCCGACGAGGCCGGCGTTCTCCAGTTTCTTGAGGTGGTACTGGACGTTCTGCAGCGAGGAGTCGACGCGCGAGGCCAACCCCGACGGCGTGTCGGGTTCCTCGTGGAGTTTCGAGAGCAGGGTGCGGGCGGTGTCGGAGGAGAGCGCCGACAGCAGGTCGTCGGCGTCCTCGCTGTCGACGCCGATGACCCGCGGTTCCGCCTCGTCGGCGGCGGAGGTGTCGGGCGTGGAGGGCAACATTCTCGCCATGTCGAGAGAGTATCCAGTCGGTGAACAAAACGGTTTTCGTCAGCGAGTCGACTTCACTCGCCGTCGTCGACGACGAGCACCCGAAGGTCGTTGACGTTCGTCCCCGTCGGCCCCGTCTCGACGACGGCGTCGCGGGCGTCGAGATACGTGAACGCGTCGTTGTCGGCGAGGGCCGCTCGGGCCGCGGCGACGTCGTCGACCGTCTCGGCGTCGACGATGGCCCCGGCAACCTCGGACCCGCCGTCTCGGCCATCGGTGTCTACACTGGCCAAGACGACGTCGGCCCCGTCTCGCCACGCCGTCGCGAACTCGATGGCGGCCGAGAGCGCGAACTCCTGGTTCGGACCGCCGGTGCCGTCGCCGCGGACCGTCACCGTCGTCTCGCCGCCTGAGAACACCACTGCCGGCGGGGACACCGGGTTTCCGGTGAAAATTGCTTCTTCGGCGACTGCGGCGTGCGTCTTCGCCGCTTCCCGCGACTCGCCGCGAACCCGCGAGGAGAGGATACAGCTGTCGTACCCCCGCGACTCGGCTTCGTTTCTGGCGGCGGCGAGGGAACTGAAGTTGCTTCCGAGCAGGACGTTTCGGACCCGGTCGAAGACGGAGTCGTCCGCCCGGGGCGTCTCCGAAATCTCGCCCGCCGCGCCGCGTTCGAGTCGCGTTCGGACGGCTCCGGGCGCGTCGATGTCGTAGCGCTCCAGCACGTCGAGCGCGTCGGCGTAACTCGTCTCGTCGGGGGCGGTCGGTCCGCTGGCGATGACGCTCAGGTCGTCGCCGACGACGTCGCTGAGGACGAGGCCGACCACCGTCGCGGGGGCGGCGGCGCGGGCGAGGCGGCCGCCTTTGATGGCCGAGAGGTGCTTTCTGACGGCGTTCATCTCTCCGATCTCCGCGCCGCTGTCGAGCAGCGCGTCCGTGGCTCGCCGGAGGTCGCCGAGGCTCACGTCTCCGGCGGGTGCGGCCATGAGCGCGCTCCCGCCGCCGGTGACGACAGCGAGGACGAGCGTCCGTTCGTCGGCCGCGTCTGCGAGTTCGAGCAAGCGCCGAGTCACCTCGACGCCGCGTTCGCTCGGAACGGGATGGTCGCCGACGGCGACTTCGATTCGGTCGAGTTCGGCAGGGTCGGGGACGACCACGACACCGCCGGTGATGCGGTCGCGAAGGACGTCCTCCAGCGCGCGAACGACGCCGACGCCCGCCTTGCCGCCGCCGAGGACGACCACGTCGTCGAACTCGCGGAGGTCGTAGCTGTTGTCGTCGATTTTCAACGCCGTGCCGTCGAGCGCCACCGCGTCGGCGACGACGCGTTCGGGGTTCGCCGCGTCGATTCCGGCGTCGAGACAGGCCAGCGCCGTCTCACGGGCGTCGCTGCCGCCGAGGTCGGCAGCGTTGCGCACGAAAGTCATACCGGAGCGTCGCGCGGGAGCGACAAAAGCATGGATGAGGACGGTCCGTCTCCCCCATCGAATTCGTCGAGAGATTCGTTCACGACTCCGACACTGATAACAGGGGTGAACTTGTAGCGGAGGTCGATGAGTAACAGAGCGGAGTCCGCCCCCGAGAAGGGACGCGTGCGCGTCGTCGGCACCGCGCACGTCTCCGCCGAGAGCGTCCGCGAGGTCGAAGAGACCATCGAGGCCGAGCGACCCGACGTGGTCGCCGTCGAGCTCGACGAGGGGCGCTACCGGCAGATGCAGGGCGAGACCCCCGACGACCTCGACCCCAGCGAACTGCTGCAGGGGAACACGGTCTTTCAGTTCATCGCCTACTGGATGCTTTCCTACGTGCAGGCGCAGATGGGCGAGAAGTTCGACGTGAAACCCGGTGCCGACATGCTCGCGGCCGTCGAGACGGCCCAGGACCACGGCATCGACGTGGCGCTGGTCGACCGTGACATCCAGACGACCATCCAGCGGTTCTGGGCGCGGATGGGCTTCATCGAGAAACTGCGGATGGCCGGCGGCCTCGCCTTCGGCGTCACCGACGCTCGCGTCGTCGGTCTCGTACTCGGTCTGCTCGTCGGCGTCGTCGCCGGTCCGGTTATCGCCGTCTTCGGCGGCTTTCTCGGCATCACGGACGCGGTGTTCGTCCGGTCGCTGGGGTCGGCCGCGCTGGGCGTCGTCTCCGGGCTCGCCATCTCCTGGGTCGCCTCCTTCGTCGTCGACGACGGCGACAGCATCTTCGCGGGCATCGCAGGCGGCCTCGCCATCGCGCTGCTCGGCGGCGCGACGCTCGGCCTGGCGGACCCGTTCGTCCAGTCGACGTTCTCCGAGTTCGTGATTCAGGTGGGCGGGAGCCTCGTCCTCGGCATCTCCGGCGGCGTCGTCGTCGGACTGCTCACCGGGTTCGTCCTCGCGGCAACGGGGAGAGACCGCGGCGAAGACATCGAGGAACTCGACATGTCGGAGCTCACCGACACCGACGTGGTCAGCGTGATGATGGAGGAGTTTCGGGCGTTCAGTCCCGGCGGGGCCGAAGCGCTCATCGACGAGCGTGACGCCTACCTCGCGCACAACATCGCCGCCCTCCGCGACCAGGGGAAAGACGTCATCGCCGTCGTCGGCGCGGGGCACAAACAGGGCATCGAGAACTACCTCCGAGACACCGAGACGCTGCCGCCGATGGAGTCGTTGACGGGCGTCGCCAAGAAGCGGGGTATCCCCTGGATGAAAGTTATCGGTACGCTCGTCTCGGTCGGGTTCGTCGCCTTCTTCGTCCTCTTGGCGATGGCGGGCGTCAGAGACGACTTCCTGCTTCGACTGTTCGGCGCGTGGTTCCTCGTCAACGGCATCTTCGCGGCCGGTCTCGCCAAACTCGCCGGAGCCAGATGGTCGTCGGCGACCGTCGGCGGCCTCGTCGCGTGGATGACGTCGGTCAACCCGCTGCTCGCGCCGGGGTGGTTCACCGGCTACATGGAACTGCGCCACACGGCGGTGAACGTCGCCGATATCGGCCGGCTGAACGAACTGCTGACCGACGAGGAGACGCCGCTGGGCGAACTGCTGGGGCAGATGTTCGACGTGCCGCTGTTTCGGCTCATCATGGTCGTCGCCATGACGAACATCGGCAGCATCATCGCCAGCCTGCTGTTCGTGACGTACATTCTGCCGCTGTTCGGCGCGGAGCTCGGCGGCGCAGAGGCCGTCAGCCGACTGATGCTGGAGGGCGCACGCAGCAGCGCCGAACTCATCTGGGGGGCGGTTGCGTGAATCTCACCTTCAGCGGTCGCGAGATGCGCGACCTCGCCGTCGCGTGGGTCGCTCTCGGCGTCGCCTTCGCGCTGTTTTTCGCCGGCGGCGATCCCTTCAGA
This sequence comes from Haloprofundus salinisoli, assembly GCF_020097815.1. Lineage (NCBI taxonomy): Archaea > Methanobacteriati > Methanobacteriota > Halobacteria > Halobacteriales > Haloferacaceae > Haloprofundus > Haloprofundus salinisoli. The sequence continues at coordinate 2,882,808 of NZ_CP083663.1, read as the reverse complement.
CTGCTCGAACAGGGGCTGGTCTCCGGACTCGTCGTCAGTCTGCTGACGGCGGGCGTCGGCTTCCTGCTGCACGAGCTCGGACACAAAGTCGTCGCCGTCCACTACGGGCAGGTCGCGGAGTTCCGCGCCGACTACAGCATGCTGTTGCTGGCGCTTCTGAGCGCGTTTCTGGGCTTCATCTTCGCCGCACCGGGTGCGGTTCACCACCGCGGGATGCTCACGAATCGTCAGCACGGCCTCATCGCGCTCGCGGGACCGGCGGTCAACGTCGCGTTGGCGCTGCTTTTCATCCCGCTCGCGCTCTCCGTCCCTGCGGGCGGATTCCTCGCCGAAGTCGCCAACCTCGGCGTCATCATCAATCTCTTCTTGGCCGCGTTCAACATGATTCCGTTCGGCCCGCTCGACGGCCGGAAGGTGTTCGGCTGGAGTAAAATCATCTACGTGGTCTTCACCGTACCGACGGTGGGCGTGACGGCGCTTCTCCTCTTCTTCTGAAGGGAGGGGCCTTCGCTTACCAGCGAACGACTATGCGACTCGCGTCCGTCATCGAAGCCATGGAGAGCGTCAATCCGACGACTGGCGAGCAACTGGACACGTACCGCGACGACGGCGAGGAGACCGTCGACAACGCCCTCGACACCGCGACGGAGACGTTCGAGGAGTGGAGCGACACGAGTTTCACCCACCGCTGTTCGCTGTTGAAGAAGGCGGGCGACGTGCTCCGCGACAACGTCGACGAGTACGCCGAACTGATGGCGCGCGAGATGGGCAAACCCATCTCGCAGGCGCGTTCGGAGGTCGAAAAGTGCGCGTGGGTCTGCGATTACTACGCCGAGACGGCCGCAGAACACCTCCAAGACGAGGTCATTGGTACAGAAGCCGACGCACACGCGTTCGTGAGCTACGAACCGCTCGGACCGATTTTGGCGATTATGCCGTGGAACTTCCCGTTCTGGCAGGTGTTCCGCTTCGCCGCGCCGAACCTCGCGGCGGGCAACGTCGGCCTCCTGAAACACGCCTCGAACGTCCCCGGCTGTGCGAAGGCCATCGAAGACGTGTTCTCGGAAGCCGGCTTCCCCGACGGCGCGTTTCAGTCGCTTCTCATCGGCTCTGATCTCGTGAACGGCATCATCGAGGACGATCGCTTGGCGGGCGTGACGCTCACCGGCAGCGCCGCCGCCGGGAGCGCCGTCGGGTCGGCCGCAGGCGAGAACCTGAAGAAGTCGGTGTTGGAACTCGGGGGGAGCGACCCCTTCGTCGTCCTCGACGACGCCGATATCGAGCGCGCGGTCGGGAGCGCCGTCTACGGCCGGGTGCAGAACAACGGCCAGTCCTGCATCGCGGCCAAGCGGTTCATCGTGATGGACGAGGTGTACGACGACTTCGAAGAACGGTTCGTCGAGGAGATGGAGGCGCTCACCGTCGGCGACCCGATGGACGAGGAGACGGAACTCGGCCCGCAGGCCCAAGAGAGCCTGATGGAGAGCCTCCACGAACAGGTCGAAGAGACGGCAGACGCCGGCGCAACGGTGCTCACCGGCGGCGAACCGATGGATCGAGAGGGGGCGTACTACCCGGCGACGGTCCTCTCTGACGTCCCGGATGGGACGCCGGCGGCCCACGACGAGATATTCGGCCCCGTCGCGTCGCTGTGGCGTGTCGACAGCGAGAAAGAGGCCATCGAGCGGGCCAACGACACGCCGTTCGGGCTCGGTGCGAGCGTCTGGACCGGCGACCCCGAGAGGGGGGAGCGGTTCGCCCGGCAGTTCGACGCCGGCTGCTGTTTCGTCAACGAGATCGTCAAATCCGACCCGCGGGTACCGTTCGGCGGCGTCAAAGATTCGGGCTACGGCCGCGAGCTCTCAGAGCACGGCGTCCGAGAGTTCGTCAATCAGAAGACCGTCTGGGTCCAGCACGGCGACTCGAAAACCAATCTGGACACCATCTCGGAATGAAGGCCGCTGACCTACTCGTCCGCTGTCTGGAAGCGGAGGGCGTCGACTGTGTCTTCGGCGTTCCGGGTGAGGAACTCGAGGACGTGCTGTTCGCGCTTCGGGACTCCTCGATTCGGTTCGTTCCGGTGCGACACGAACAGGGGGCGGCGTTCATGGCCGACGTCCACGGCCGTCTGACCGGCGAGGCCGGCGTCTGCCTCGCCACGCTCGGGCCCGGCGCAACGAACCTCATCACCGGCGTCGCCGACGCCCACCTCGACAAGTCGCCGCTGGTCGCCATCACCGGGCAAGGCGGAAGAGAACGACTCCACAAGGAGAGCCACCAGGCGCTCGACATCGTCCACACGTTCGAGGCCGTCGTCAAGTGGAACACGCAGCTGAACGACACCGAGATCATCAACGAGTCCGTTCGGAAGGCGTTCAAACTCGCCGAGTACGAGAAACCCGGCGCGACCCATCTCGAATTTCCGGAGGACGTCGCCGCCGAGGCCGTCGACTACGAACCGCTTGCGGTCCGCGACAAAGTCCGGCGATCCGACCCGGACGCGGCGTCGGTCGAACGCGCCGCGGACCTGCTGTCGACCGCCGATCGACCCATCGTGCTCGCCGGCAACGGCGCGGTCCGGGCCAACGCCGCCGACCGCCTCCGGTCGTTCGTCGAGGCGACCGACGTCCCCGTCGCCTCGACGTACATGGGGAAGGGCGCGGTGTCGGACCGCAGCGCCCACTCGCTGATGACGTTGGATTCGGGCCCGGACGGCGAGGCGGAGGCGGCGATGGAGCGCGCCGACTGCGTCGTCGCCGTCGGCTACGACATCGCCGAACACGACCCGAAGCGCTGGAACCCGAACACCGACACTCACGTGGTCCACGTCGACCACGAACCCGCCGAGGTGTACCAGCACTACAATCCGGACGTCGAAATCGTCGCGGACATCTCGATGGCGCTCAAGCGCCTCGAAGAGACGGTCGACGAGACGTGGAGAACGTGGTGTGCCGACATACACGAGACGGTGCTGGCCGACGCGCTGGAGACGCCCGAGGACGACGACCCGTTCTCGGTCGCCGGCGTGCTCCCGTACCTCCGAGACGCGATGGCAGACGAGGACGTGCTGATCTCCGACGTGGGGAGTCACAAGATGGCCATCGCGACCCAGTTTCCCACGTTCGAGCCGAACACCTGCATCGTCTCGAACGGCCTCGCGAGCATGGGTATCGGCGTCCCCGGCGGCGTCGCCGCCGATCTGGCGCTCGACTCGAACGTCGTCGTCGGCACCGGCGACGGGGGGTTCCTGATGAACGGCGCGGAACTGGAGACGGCGACGCGTCTCGGTCTCGGGTTCACGGTCTTGGTGTTCAACGACGACGACTACGGGCTCATCTCCGAGAAGCAGCGCGAACACACCGGCGAGGCGTTCGGAACGGGACTCACCAACCCCGACTTCGTCGCGTTCGCCGAGAGTTTCGGCGTCGACGGCTACCGCCCCGAGTCGTGGGCGGAGCTCGAAGCGGTACTGAACTCGGTAGTCGACGGCGACGAGATGGCTCTCGTCGAGGTTCCGTTAGGAAGGTGACGCGTTCGGCGGCGTCACCGTCTCCGGTAGTTGTGCCCGACGACGAGTGCGAGCGCGTTCACACCGAGAAGGGCGACGAGCACCAGCGACCTGTCGCCGGCTAACCCCCCGACGACCAGCGCGAGCTGGCAGAACGGCAGTGCGACCGCCAACCAGAAGGCGACGAAACGGATCACCGAGGTGGCGACAGCACGAACCGTGGGGCCGAACCGAACGTCTGCGGGGCGAGTGATACGGCGGTCGGCAGTTGAAGGCGCACTTGCCATGGACGGCGTTCTATTCGACGGCTTTCCCTGGTTTATAAATACGAGATCGTTGAGAACTGTTCTCGAAAGTTGTCTGTTCCTACCGTCCGTGCGAGTGATTCGCACAGGGCCGGTCGGCGTGCCGTCTCGCGTTCTCCGGTTCGCCACTCGTCCGTTCGAAGCGGCGGTTTAGGGCCTGCCAACTCCTCGACAGACGCGAGTAGGCGTCGGCTTTCCTCGAAGTTGGCGTCGCCTATCACGGAACTGAGTGTCGATGCGTTTCTGTTACGCGTAGCGTACCGGCGCACCGGTGTGCGACCCGCGAGCGGTGGGCTTTTGGGGAGCCACCGCGGGGGTTCGCGCATGGGAGACGACGAGGAACTCACGTACTCGGACGCCGGCGTCGACATCGGGGCGAGCGAGGCGGCGACGGCCGCGCTCGTATCTGCGGTCGGCGACAGCGAGGGCGACTACGCCGGACTGCTGGACATCGGTGACCGGTATCTGGCGCTGGCGACGGACGGCGTCGGGACGAAACTGCTGGTCGCGGAGGCGCTCTCGGACTACTCGACGGTCGGCATCGACTGTATCGCCATGAACGCGAACGACCTCGTCGCCGCCGGCGTGCGACCGGTGGCGTTCGTCGACTATCTCGCGGTCGACGAACCCGACGAGACGTTCGCCGAACAGGTCGGCGAGGGGCTCGCGGCCGGAGCCGACGAGGCGGGCGTCGAACTCGTCGGCGGCGAGACGGCGGTGATGCCCGAGGTCATCAACGGACTCGACCTCGCGGGCACGTGCGCGGGACTCGCGGCGAAAGGCGACATCTTCGAGGGCCGCGCCGAACCGGGCGACGCGCTGGTCGGCTTCCGCTCGTCGGGAATCCACTCCAACGGGCTGACGCTCGCGCGGAAGGCGGCGACGAAGAGCCACGACTACGACGACGCCTTCCCCGGCGGCGGCTACGAGACGGTCGGCGAGGCGCTGTTGGAACCGACGCGGCTCTACACTCACCTGCTCGAACCGATGCGCGACCACGGCGTCCGCGGCGCGGCCCACGTCACCGGTGGCGGATGGACGAATCTCGAACGGCTCGGCGACAACCACTACGTCGTCGACGACGCCTTCGAACCGCAGGCCGTCTTCGAGTTCGTCCAGTCGGAGGGTAACGTCTCCGACGAGGAGATGCATCGGACGTTCAACATGGGCACCGGGTTCGTCGCGGCGCTCGCCCTCGAAGACGCCGAGGCGCTGGCGGAGGCGACCGACGGGCACGTCGTCGGCCGCGTCGAGGACGGCGGCGGCGTCTCGATTCGCGGGCTGGAGCTGTAAGCGCTCGGCCGACGGCGACGCTCACGGGGAGAACGGATGGCGGACAGACGGCGAACGGGCGACTCCGGAGGCGCAGCGGGTTCGCCGTGCTCCCGCCTCGGCCGCGCTGCGCCGACTCGTCAGGTCACGCGGCGAGGTGGTCCCGTCTTCGTACAAAAACGTCCGGAACGGCGGATGGGAACTGAGAAGCGATTACGAGAGCTGCGCGGCCACGTCGGCCTCGGTGATGATGCCGATCGTCTCGCCGCCCTCGGTCACCATCACGGCCTTGTAGTGGTCCAAGAGGTTGCGAACTTCGTCGACGGTAGCGTCGCGGGCGACGGTGGGGAACGACTCGCTCATCAGTTCGCTCACCGGCTTGTCACCGACGTTGTCACCGCCGTGGATGACGTCCGACTGGCTGATGGAGCCGACCGGAATCCCCGACTGGAGTACGGGGAGTTGCGAGTACGCCTCGTCTTCCATCGCCTCGACTGCCTCGCGGACCGAGGAGTCGGGTTCCACGTGGATGACCGTCTCGTTCATGATGTCGCCGGCGCGGAGCACGTCGCCTTCGGCTTCGTCGAGCGCCTCGACGATGCGGCGGAGCGTCGACAGACGAGGGTCGACGTCGCCGCCTTCGATGCGAGCGATGAGCGGTTGGGAGACGCCGGCAGCGTCCGCCAGCGCGCTCTGGGTCAACCCGAGCGTGTTCCTGCGTTCGCGCAGGTCCTGAGGCGTCGGAAGTTCCATATCCGCTGATAACCAGCGGTTATTGAAAAGGTTTCGGCTATCCGCACCACGGCCGGCGGTGCGTCGAGCGGGCGAGCAGTCGACGCCGTGACCGTGTTACTCGTCCTCTTCTTCGGTCTCGACGATGTCGATGACCGACAGCGGGACGTCGCGGAGCGCGCCGCCGACTTCGCTCTTGGCGATGCGGGCGGCGTGCTTCTCACCGTCGGCGTTGAAGACGTCGATCTCGAGGAGAAGGCCGACGAGCGCCGTGTTGGCCGCGATGAACGCCGAGTCGAACGGTTCACCGCAAGCCGGACACGGCGTCGCGCCGACTTCGACTTCCACGTACTCCTTGTTCTGCTGGTTGAGGCGCTTGCCCGCTTCGCTGACGGCGACGCCGATGGCGTCGTCGATGTCTTTCACGTCGCGTACGAGCCAGGCCGCCTCCATCGCTACGAGGTAGTTGCTCATACCCGTAGGTAGGGATAGGGGGTTTCGTGTCTTGTGATTCGGTCGTGACCGACCGTTCGGCGAGGAGGGCGGGCGAGCGCGGGCGAAACACCTCGGCGGATTATCTCCGTAAGTTATGCGTGGGACAGGGGTTGCTCACCGACGGTATCCGTCGTGGTTGCCACAAATTCAACCTCGTTTGTAAGAGATACAAATATACTTTAATCGCAAGCAGGCGTCGGCTTCGGCGGATGAGACGACCAAGAAGACTTATATATGGGCGTGATGGACCGCGGAGTAGGCAATGTTCGAATCGCTGTCCCGTATCAGCCTGTTCGCCCTGTACCACCTGACGCTCGCCCTAGGTATCGCGCTCCTCCCACTGACGCTCGTGGTTCGGCAGTTCGGCGTTCGACTCCCCGTCGGCCGTCTCGTCGAAACCGTTGGCACCGCCTACGAGAACGCCGCTACACAGTAAGCCCGAGAACGTCGTTTTTCGCGCTTAATCGGCCAGCAGCGACAGTACCGCGACCGCGAGAATCCACTGCCGCGACGGCGGCAACGAGCGAGTGAAGAGGTGCATTTATCTGCGCGGCCGCGCAAGTGGAGGTAATGCGTCCACCGACATCGGATTTCTCTGGGAGCGACAGTCCCCTCGACGGTGACCGTTCACGAGTGTTCGGGCCGGAACTCGGCGAGTTTCCGAACGCCGGGCAGTCGTCGGAACCGCGCGAAGGCGAGATGAAGACCGGAACGACCACCGTCGGCCTCAAAACCGAAGAAGGCGTCGTCCTTGCGACTGACATGCGCGCCAGCGCCGGCTACATGGTGGCGAGCAAGGACGTCCAGAAGGTCGAAGAGATTCACCCGACGGGCGCGCTCACCATCGCCGGGTCGGTGTCGGCCGCGCAGTCGCTCATCCGCTCGCTCCGCGCGGAGACGCGCCTCTACGAGGCCCGTCGCGGCGAGGAGATGAGCATGACCGCGCTGTCGACGCTCGTCGGCAACTTCCTGCGCTCGGGCGGCTTCCTCATCGTCAGCCCCATCCTCGGCGGCGTCGACTCCGAGGGCTCGCACGTCTACAGCATCGACCCCGCCGGCGGCACCACCGAAGAGGAGTACACCGTCAGCGGGTCGGGCTCGCAGTACGCCCTCGGTGTGCTCGAACAGGAGTACGACGACAGCCTCTCGATCGACGATGCGAAGGAAGTCGCGACCCGCTCCATCAAGAGCGCCGTCGAACGCGACCTGGCCTCCGGCAACGGCATCAACATCGCCGTCGTCACCGAGGACGGCGTCGACATCGAGCGCCACAAGGACATCAACGCGCTGCTGTAAGCGGCGAACGAGACCACTGACCGCTCGAACGCCGATTTTTCTCAGTCCGACGCGAACGCGGCTTCCTCGACGGCGTCTCTCGTCTCCGAGACGAGCGCATCGAAGTCGGGGTTCTCTCCGTCTCGAACCCACCGGTACGTCACGACGCCGTCGGTATCGACGACGAACACGCTGCGTTGGGCCACCTCTATCATGCCGTACATGTCGTCGAGCACCACGTCGTATGCGTGGATGACGTCGTGTCTCCAGTCCGAGAGCATCGGGAAGTTGAGTCCCTCCTGCTGTATCCAGATGTTCTGCGAGAACGGCAGATCGACGCTGACGCCGTACACCTGCGCGTCGAGGTCATCGAACAGTCCCATCGAGTCCCGAAAGGCGCACATCTCCGCCGTACAGCCGCTCGTGAACGCCGCGGGGTAGAACGCGAGGACGGTCGGTCCGTCCGCGACGGCGTCTGAGAACGTGAACTCTTCGAGGTCGTTGTACGTCTCCCCGCCGGCCTTCGGCACGGTGAACTCGGGTGCGTCGTCTCCGATGTCGACCATGGTCAGCAGTCGGAGCGACCGATATTCACGATTTCCCCCGAAGAACCGGACGAGTGCGCTACGTCCAGTCGGCGAACGACCCCTCCAACAGCGTCTCCTCCTGCGCCTCGATGTACGCCCGCTGCATTCCCGTGATAGCCTCGTCCAGCGACGCCCCGTCGTCGAGTCGCGTTCTCACTTCTCTGCGTTTCCACGTCGCGGGCGTCTCCATCGCGTTCACGCGCCACTGAAGCGGCGCGATGTAGCGCTCGGCCTCCGTCTCCGAGAAGCCCGACACTTCGAGGCCGTAGCGGGCGTGCGCCAACAGGTCGCGGTAGAGTTCGACGGGGTTCGTCGTCTCCTGGCCGTCGTTCGTGATCCAGCGCTGGCCGCCGTCGAGACCCATCCGCGTCGCGGCGGTGAAGTTCTCGCGCGCCCGCTCCCAGTCGAGCGAGAGCACGGGATGTTCGCGCCGCGGCAGCGCCTCCATGAGCCCCGCGAAGGCCGCCTGAAAGGCGATGGAGTCGCGGACCGTCGGCTGGGCGGGAATCGGGCGGAACTCGATGCGGGCGTTCGCCGCCGAGCGGGTCGGCCCGTCGAACACCGGACGGACCCAACGCCAGTAGGTGCCGTGTTTCGTCCGCAGCGTCGCGAACGCGTCGTCGAACCGGTCGCCGCGTTCGACCGGCATCGGCACGAGCGTGGAGTCGAGAACGACACTGTCGACCGCTTCTTCGACCGAATCGAGGTCCTCGGGGAACGCCACCTTGTCGTCGCCCTCGTCGTTCAACACCGACTCGAAGACGGCGATGCGGTGTTCGTCCCACGCGTCGGCGAGGATGGTCTCGGCGTCGACGCCCTCCTCGTAGAGATCCGGCGGGAAAAATGGCGAGTTGACGCCGAGCGCCAGCAGCGGCCCGGCGATGCGGAGCGCGTAGTTGTGGTAGACGGGGAGGTCGGCGGCGTGGGCGACCTGGTAGTGCGGCTGGATGGAGGTGATGAGGCTCTCGGGCATCACCGTGTCGGCGGTTAAATCGACGTTCGGCGCGTCGACCGTGAAGCTCTCGGCCGCTTCCGAGGTGTTGGCCATCGCGTGGTAGCGGACGGAGTCGCTCATGTTGGTCGCGATGCGGACGCCGTCGTCGACGACGCTGTCGGCGAGGTAGCTCCGGGCCGTCTCGCCGGCGGGCGGAATCGTCCACATCGCGTCGCTGACGAGGCGCATCCCCTCGGCAGCGGCGCAGTCGAGCGCCGCCGCCAGCCGCGCCTGCACCTCCGACTCCTGCGCGCGGATGCCGTACGGGCCGAACGGTTGGGGGCTCGTCGACATCTCGGCGTTGTGCAGGCCGAGCTCCTTCTCGAAGCCCATGAGTTCGAGCAGTCGGCGGGGAACGCGCATCAGCGCGTTCACGTCGTCGGTCGACTCGGTCCACCGGCCGTCGGCGACGGCGTAGAACTCGTACTCGAAGCCGACGATGGACTGGTGGTTGTCGAACGTTCCGGCCGCCAACTCCTCTTTGACGACTTCGCCGTCGGCCGCGGCCTGGGCGCGGAACTCGTCGGTGTCGACGTCGAGTACCTCCGACACGCGTTCCGCGAACGTCTTCTCCATACCGCCTCATGCGCGGAGGAGCGTCTAAAGTGCGGCGGCCTCGGCCGTTCAGTAGGGGCTGTCGACGACGTGTAACTCGTAGTCGGTGATGGGACTGGCCCACTCGTCGGCGTACGGGAGGTAGGTGACGGTGAAGGGCCACTCGGCCTCGGCTTCGAGGTTGGTCGTGCTCGCGTAGTTCGAGGTGAGAACCGTCGTCTCGTCGGCGTAGAACTTCGCCTCGGCTTTGAGATAGCCGTGCGCCTCCTCGCCGACGTTGCGGACTCGGCCGGTGAGTTCGGCTTCGACGTCCTCGGCGTCGAGTTGGCTGTCGAGGAGCTCGATTCCCTCCGGGAGGCGCGGGAGCGGTTCGACCTGGAACGCCGCTTCGAGCTCGTGCGAGGCGACGTTCACCCCGTCGTCGTAGTACGGAATGTACGCCTTCCACGTCTCGCCTGGGTTGAGACCGATGAGATACTCGGTGGCGACGTCGAGCGGATTGTCGTCCTCGTCGAAGAAGCGCGCGGTCACGCGGACGCCGCCGGACGGGGCGGGTCCGACGTTCTCCATCAGTGCGAGGACAGCCGCCGCCTGACGGTAGGTGTCGTCGGTGGTGACGAGTTCGTGGGAGGTGACCACGATGTCGGGGCTATCCTCGTCGCTACTGCCGCCGCTGTCGTTGCCCGCGAGCGCGTCGATGACGCCGTTTTCGGTCTCCGTCGGTTCGCTCGTCGTATCGACGGTCCGCGTATCGCGGGACGTACAACCCCCGACTCCGGCGAGAGCACCGCTCGCAAGCGCCAGAAACCGCCTCCGATGCATACCTGAGATAATGAGAGTTCAACATAAGAACGCTCCTACTTTCTTTTTTAAAAGAATATCTGTGGAGATGGAATAATAGTCGCGTGGTGACCGCGTCGCCGCCGAGACGAGGTAGTTAAATCGGGGACGTGAGTACCGCCCTGCGATGGAGTTCGCGGCGTTTGCAGACCGGGCGGCGGCTATCGAGGCGGAGTCGGCGGACCTCGAAATCGTCTCGCTGTTGGCGGAGACGTTTCGGGAGGCCGGGCCGGAACTGCCGATCGTGGCGAGATTCGTCCAGGGGCGCGTCTTTCCCGCGTGGCGGTCTGCGACGCTCGATATCGGGCCGAGTCTCTGCTACGAGGCTATCGCGCGCGCCGCCGGCCGGAACGTGGACGCCGCGGACGTGGAGTCGAGACTCGCCGAAACGGGCGAAATCGGTGCCGTCGCCGCCAGCTACGAGTTCGGCGGCCAACAGGGCCTCGCCGCGTTCGGGGCCGGAGGAGCCGCCGACCTGACCGTCACCGAGGTGGACGAGACGCTTCGAGCGCTCGCCGCGGCGGCGGGGTCGGGCAGCCAAGACCGCAAGGTCGACACCCTCTTCGGCCTGTTCAACCGCGCGAGTCCGGACGAGGCGCGCTACCTCGCGCGAATCGTCCTCTCGGAGATGCGCATCGGCGTCGGCGAAGGGGCGGTTCGAGACGCCGTCGCGGAGGCGTTCGAGGTCCCCGCCGAGAGCGTCGAACGCGCGCTACAGGTGTCGAACGACTACGGCCACGTCGCCGAAGTCGCCCGCGACGACGGCGTCGGCGGATTAGACGCGATGGGGCTCGAAGTCGGCCGGCCGGTGCAAGCGATGCTCGCGCAGGCGGGCAGTGTCACCGACGCCCTCGACGAGTGGGAGGAGGCCGCCGTCGAGACGAAGTACGACGGCGCGCGGGTCCAGATTCACCGCCGGACCGACGGCGTCGAGGGCGGAAGCGGAGACAACGGCGATGGCGGAGACGACGGCGATAACGGAGACGACGCCGAATCGGATGCGGTGTCGGTGTTCTCGCGCAACATGGAAGACGTGACCGACGCCCTCCCCGAAATCGTCGAGTTCGTCGAACGCTCCGTCGACGTGCCCGCGATTTTCGACGGCGAAGTCGTCGCCGTCGACGACGGGGGCGACCCGCTCCCCTTCCAGGAGGTTCTGCGTCGATTCCGTCGGAAACACGACGTCGCGCGGATGCGCGAGGAGGTATCGCTTCGGTTGCACGCCTTCGACTGCCTGCACGCCGACGGCGACGACTTGCTTACGGAGCCGCTCGTGACGCGCCACGACCGACTCGCCGACGTCGTTGACGACGACGCGGCCGTCTCGACGCTGCTTCGCTCGAACGACGCCGACGAGATAGCCGCTTTCGAGGCCGATGCACTCGACGCGGGACACGAAGGCATCATGCTGAAAGATCCCGAGTCGACGTACTCGCCGGGCAACCGCGGGAAACACTGGCTGAAACGCAAACCGGACGTAGAGACGCTCGACCTCGTCGTCACGGGTGCGGAGTGGGGCGAGGGGCGGCGCGCGCAGTTTTTGGGGACGTTTCTGCTCTCGGCGCGCGACGAGGACGGCCAGTACCGCACGCTCGGGAAAGTCGCCACTGGCATCACCGACGAACAACTCGCGGAGTTGACCGAACGCCTCGAACCCGAGATCATCTCGCAGGACGGCCGCGACGTGGAGCTTCGGCCCTCGACGGTGTTCGAGGTCGGCTACGAGGAGATTCAGACCTCGCCGACGTACTCGTCGGGGTACGCGCTACGGTTCCCGCGATTTCTCTCGGTGCGCGAAGACAAGACGCCCGCCGACGCCGACACGCTCTCGCGGGTCGAACGACTCGCCGAGAGGCAGTAACTGCAGGACGAACCCGCCCCAGGCGATGGCGGAGGGGAGGTTCGTGCGCCGCGACGAGAGCCGTCGGGCGACTCACAGCGACTGCGAAGACGTGCGAGATTTATCCCGGCGCGCTTCGACTCACACTGTATGACGATTCGACACGACGGTCTCACCGTCGACTGGTTCGGTTACGCGACGGTCAGAATCGAGACGCCCGACGGGTTCGTCGTCTACCTCGACCCCGGTCGCTACGGCGTCCTCGACGACTACGACGCGCAGGACGGCGTCTCCGGGAGCGACGCGACCGGAGGCTCGTCGCCGTTCGGCGACGGCGATTTGGTCTGCGTCACGCACGTTCACCACTACGACTCCGACGCCATCGAGCGTGTCGCAAAGGAGGACGCGACGGTCGTCGCCTACGGCGGCATCGAGGCCGACGACACCGACCGCGACGTGACACCGCTCGACCGACTCGACTACGAGGTGGTGACGCTCGGTCAGGAGGACCGATTCTCGGTCGACGGCGCGGACGTGTGGACGCTCCCGGCGTACAACGAACCCGACGGCCCCCACACCCGCGAGAACGGCGACCCCTACCACCCGGAGGGGTTCGGCGTCGGCTATCTCCTCGCGGTGGGCGGCCGAACCGTCTTCTGGCCGGGCGACTCCGACGTGCTGGAGGGCCACGAGCAGCTGGAGGTGTCACTGTTTCTGCCGCCCATCGGCGGCGCGTTCACGATGGACCGCGAGGAGGCCGCCGACCTCGCGGAGACGCTCGACCCGGACCTCGTCCTCCCAATCCACTACGACACGTTCGAGGACCTGGAGACCGATTCGCACGCGTTCGCTGCCGACGTCGCGTCGCGGGGCGTCCCCGTCGTCCTCGACGAGCGGTGAACTTCATGCGTAACCGCATCGACTACGGGCATCTCGACGGGCGACACCCCTACCATCGAGTCGGTAACGGGCCGCGCCAACTCGTCGTCTTTCCGGGGCTGAGCGACCCCCTCTCGGGGCGCGAGCCCTCTCGCTTGGTCGCCGAGCTGCTCGTAAACTACGCGTACCGCCGCTACACCGACGAGTTCACCGTCTGGGTCATCAGTCGCCCGCGGGGGATGCCCGCCGGTCACACGACCCGCGACATGGCCGCCGACTACGCGGAGGTGGTGTCAGACATCGGGTCGGCGTCGATTCTCGGCCTCTCGATGGGTGGGCTGATCGCCCAGCACTTCGCCGCCGACTACCCCGAGTTGACTCGGCGTCTCGTCCTCGGCGTCAGCGGCTGTTACGTCGGCCAGCAGGGTGCCGACACCCTCGGTCGGTGGTCGTCGTGGGCCGAACGGGACGACTGGCGCGAGATTCTCCTCGACAGCGTCGCCGTGACGTACGGCGGCTATCGATCGCTTTTCTACCCGCCGCTGCTTCGACTGTTCGGCGACGTCTTGGTTCCGGACCCCATCGTCGGCTCGGACGTGCACGTCTCCTGTCGCGCTTGCCTGGAACACGACACGAGGCGTCGACTCGTCGACATCGACGCGCCGACGCTCGTCATCGGCGGCGCGCACGACCACTTCTTCACCGAAGAGATACTGCGCGAGACGGTCGCCGGGATCCCCGACGGCCGACTCGCGCTGCTCGGCGGCACCGGACACGGCGCGCTCCAAGAACGGAAAGCGACCGCCGACGCGACCATCGAGCAGTTCCTCCGCGGTCGAACCGAAGCGATGGCGAGACTCGACTGAGCGGCGAGTCGAGTCACACAAATTACTTGTTTCCTGCGTGTCGATTTTCGGTGATGGTTCCCGAATCGAAGACGCCGAACTTCTGTGCGGACTGCGGCGCTCGTCTCACGTCGGGGGCGTCGTTCTGTTCGCAGTGCGGAACGGCCGTCTCCTCCTCCACCGAGTCGGGCCCGAACGCAACGCTGTCGTCCTTCCGGCAGCGAGTCCGCGAGTACACCGTCCACGGCTGGGAGATAGAACAGGACTACGGCGACCGGGTCGTCGTCAAGAAGCGCGGGGTCGGGTCGATTCCGGTCCACGTCCTGTTGTTCGTCTTCACCTACGGTCTCGGCAACGCCGTCTACGCGTGGTATCGCTACTCGCCCGGCGCGTCGCGGGCGGAACTGAGAGCCGACGGCACCGAGCGGTGGGTCGACGGCCGGTCGAAGAGCCGCTCGAACTGGGGGGTCGACCTCGCGACGGCGGGCGGCGTCGTCGTCGGATGCCTGCTCGTGTTCATGTCGATAGCCGTGTTTTCCACTGGCATCTCCGGCGTCGGCGGCTTGGTGCTCGGAACGTCGCTCCTGGCTGCCGGACTTCTCTTGTTCCCGCCGATTCGGGACCGACTGAACAGAGCGCAGTCGCTCACCACGTTCGGCCGAAAGCAACAGATCGACACCGAACCCGCCGACGAGACCCAGCGCTGCGTTGTCTGCGGTGAGCGCGCCCGCGGCGGCGTGACGCGGACGTTCGCCGAGAAGACCTACCTCGCCGGGGTTCCGGTGAAGACGCATCAGGAAGGGTCGAACAGCTACTGTCGCCGCTGTGCGGCCGAGGAAGCCGTGGACGCGTCGACCGCCGACCGGGCACCGAGCAAACTCCGCGAGACGGCCTGACCAGTCAGCCTGACTCTGCGTGGATGAGCCAGACGCCGACGAGGACGAGCGCGCCGCCGGCGAACGTCGTCGGCGGGAAGGGTTCGCTGAGCAGGAGCACCCCGAGTACGACGGCGACTATCGGTTCGACCGTACTGACGAGGCCGGCCCGCGAGGCACCGATTCGCCGGAGTCCGCCGAAGAACGTCACGACGGGGACCACGGTCGAGAGCACGGCGATACCGGCGACTGCCAACCACCCGTCGGTTGTCGTCGGCAACGCCAGCGAGTCGGTGGCGGTCCCGTAGGTGAAAAACGACACGGCGGCCGCCGGGAGGACGTGCCCCGCGAGCAGGAGGCCGTCGGTGTCCGCGAGGGCGACGCGGCTGACGACGATGTAGCCGGAGTAGACGAGTGCCGACCCGAGGACGATGACGACCCCGACGGGCGAGACGCCGGCCGGGTCGACGCCCGCGACGAGCGCCACCCCGCCGAGCACGAGCGGGAGGGCAACCAGTCGCCGTCGCGTCAGCGGTTCGCCGAGAACCAGCGCCGAGAGGACGAGCACGAACGCCGGGTAGGTGTAGAGCACCAACGTCGTCACGCCGGCGGTGAGATATTCGAGTCCCCAGAAGAACAGCGCGCTCTGTCCAGTGTATCCTACGAGGCCGAGTCCAACTGCGGTGAGAAAGAGTCGTCCGCGG
The DNA here is from genome assembly GCF_020097815.1 of Haloprofundus salinisoli. Taxonomy (NCBI): domain Archaea; kingdom Methanobacteriati; phylum Methanobacteriota; class Halobacteria; order Halobacteriales; family Haloferacaceae; genus Haloprofundus; species Haloprofundus salinisoli. The sequence goes on along the minus strand of NZ_CP083663.1, from coordinate 2,867,102 downwards.
AGTCGCAGTCGCTCGGACGCGTCGGACCGGCGTCGGCGCGCGGCGAGGAGAGTCCAGACGAGAACTGTCGCCAGCGTAAAGCGCAGCACGAGCACCGACGGGACGTTCAGCCCGGCGTCGAACGCGAACTGTCCGAGCACCGCCAGCGTGCCGAAACCGAACGCGGAGACGACGACCAGCGCAGCTCCGACGGTCTCGGAGCGACGGGCGGGGTCGGCCCCTCTGCTCATCGGTTCACTATTTGCGAGAACCGACAGAAGCGTCTACCGATACGGCGTCGACGGGTCCCTCGCGCCGGAAGGGAGTCGCCGTCGACTCAGAAGATACCCATCTCGCCGAGTCGCTCGGGAAGGTAGGTGTCGGTGACGAAGTCCAGACCCCGAGAGGCGAGCGCCTGCTGTTCGGCCTTCTTGCCGATGTCGAGTTGGAGCTCTATCTGCTCGGTCCAGTACTCCGTCTGGAACCGCGGGTCGTCCAACTCGCTCTCGAGTGCGTTGACGTCGGAGTCCGACAGCGGGTCCGTCGGCAGATCGTAGTCGACGATGTCCTGCGGTTGAATGCCGACGAACTTCGCCTCGGGCGTCGCCAGATACTCCGAGAGATGCGCGGACTTGATGGAGCCGTAGGCGACGGAGCCGTAGATGCGGTACGACCAGGGGTCGCCGTCAGTGAACACCACGACGGGCAGATCGAGTTCGTCGTGGAGGCGCTTCGTGATGCGGCGGGTCGCGCGGGCGGGTTGACCCTTCAGGTGGACGACCATCGCGCCGTGGTCCTCGTCGAAGCCGTTTTCGACGAGTCGGTCGCGCATCCCGCCGGTCTCCACGCAGAGGACGAACTCGATGTCGTGGTCGAGGAACTCGATGGTGTCGGGGTTGTTCGGAATCTGATACCCACCTTCACCGACGTCCTCCTGACAGTGAATCTCGCGCTCGCCTCTTCGCGTCTGCTCGCGGATGCGCAGCGGTCCCATCAGCGTCGCCCCCGACTCCTCGGGGCGCATGTGGAAGTCCTCGCGGGTGACCTTCGAGACGATTTCGAGGTCTTCGACCAGCTGATTCGACTCGTCCTGGTCGTTGAAGCCCGCCTCCTCGGAGTCCCACGACTCCGAGAGGTAGTACAACTCACGCAGCGTCGAGGAGCGGTCCTCCGCTAACTGCTGGGAGAGGAAGTCGATGGTGTAGATGGCTTTGAGCAGTTTCCGCGCGCCGCGAACGCTGTTGGCGCTGCGAGTGCTCGTCCGGTCGCCGTACACCCAGACGTGGCTGTCCTCGTCGTACTCAATGTTGCTCTTCGTCCGGGTGGGCAGTTGCATCTCCGGAATCTGCCCGCCGGCGAACTGGTCGTAGAACTCCGCCGCGAGGTCGATGAGACGCTCGCGGGCTTTCTCGTCTTGTATCTCCGTGTTCGAACTCATATCAGGCGTTCACCGTGAGTCGTTCCGTCTCGACACCGTCGACGTCGATGTCGAACGTTGCGTCCGCGCCGACCGTGTAGGTCAGCGTCGCCGTCTCGCCCGACGGAACCGCGGGCTTCCACTGCACGAACCACTCGCCGTCCAAGTCGACGACGTTCGCCTCGCCGTTGAGACCCTGCGGTTCGATCGAGACGATGTCCGTGATGTCCAACTCCTCGCTTCGGTCCGAGTAGTTTCGGACGGTGAGCGTCACTTCGTCGCCGTCGAGACGGCGTTCGACGCTCACGTTGTTCATGATGCGGGCCATCGCGCCGTCGATGTTCGGACGTTCTCGTCCCGTCACCTCTGCCACCTTGTCGGCCATCTCGGGGAGAATCGTCCCGAGGACGTTCTGCTTCTGGCGGCGCTGCTGCATCGAGCGCCGTTTCTTCAGGTAGGATTTCAGCTCGCGGGCGGCCTCGCGGATGGCGAGCTCGATCTCGTCTTCGATGGCCGGGATGTTCGCCAGCGCGTCCTTCGACTCGCTCGTGAACGGGACGTTCGTCGACGCGACGTGGACCATGATGACCGCGGGGCCGTTCGGCATCCCGCTGCCGCCGGGTTGGTCCAGTCCGTAGTTTCGCCAGCCGATCTGCTTGACCACGTCGGTCGTCGCACACGCGCCGCGTTGGTAGACCAGCGGGACGCGGTTGGCGAACCGAAGCAGGTCGACGCTCCCCTCGGCGGCGAGTTCGCCGCCGTAGGCAATGCCGGCTTCGACGATGAACGGGTCGCCGCCGTGGACCTCCGCGTCGCGGGTCGCCGCCGCGTAGAAGTCGGCGTCGTACTCCTTTCGGAGCCCCGCCTCGACCAGTTCAGCGGTGATGGGCGAGAGACACTCCGTCGGCGGCGCGAGGATGTCGGTGACGCGCATCGCTTCGAGCAGGTCGCTCGCGGCGTCGCGGTCGTCCGCCACCTCGCGCACCGGGGGCGCGTCGTCGGGAACCGTCCGCATCGAGTTCCAAAGCGCGTCTGTGACGTTCTCGCGGGCCGTCTCGCCGAACGCCGCGTCGTCGTACTCGACGGTGGCGTCGGCGGCGTCGTCGACGAGCGCGCGGAGCTCCTTCCGCGGGAGGCGGTGTCGGCCGTCGTCGAGCGCGGCGAACTTCCGGGCGAGGCGTTCGGCGAGGCCGTGGACCGTCGCGTCGTCCTTCTGCGTGCTCGTCGCCGAGTCGACGGCAGCGTGTATCGACGGGACCAGCGCCGACTCGGTGCCCTCGTCGGTCTCCTCGTGGCGCGTCAGTTCGGCCCACGCGGCGTCGACGGCGTTCTCTCTCACCGTCTCGCCGAACGTCTTCCCCGTCTCCTCCTGTACCGTCTCGGCGACGTTGGCGACGATATCGGCGAGTTCGTGGTGGCTCGTCCGCTCGCGGGAGGTCAGCACGTCGGCGACGCCGCCTGCGAACTGCGCCGTCGCGTCCGGACCCTTTCTGGAGACGGCGTCGGCGATGGCGGCTTCGAGGTCGTCGGCGTCGGCGACGGCGGGCCACGACATCTCGCGGCCGTAGTGGTTGTCGCGGAAGTTATCCAGAACTTTCGTCGCCGTCTTCTGGCCGACGCGGGTGAACTCCTCCTGGAGGAAGCCCGAAATCGAGTACGAGTCCGTCGCGCCGAGCATCTTGAGCAGCGTCCCGAGTTCGACCCCGTGGGGGTGCGGGCGAATCTCCTCGGTCTTGGCGGGGAGCTGGTCGGTCGCGCGCTCGAACTTCAGCGGCGCGTCGAGTCCCGGTTCGCGGAGCTCGAAGCGCGCGTGGGGGTTGACGACCGCCGTGTGCTTGATGTAGTCGTGCAGTTGCTGGCGGGCGCGCATGTTCGCCTCCATCTCCAGTTCGATGCGCGTGCCGTGGGGGCGGTCCCAGGACGTCTCTCGGGACTCACGGATCTCGGGGTCGTTCTTGTCGGTGTCGACGACGAGCTCGAAGTACTGCGCGTCGGCGCTTCCCTGGGTTCTGGAGGTGATTTTCGCGGGTTTCCCGCTCGTCAGTTGCGAGTAGAGGACCGCCGCAGAGATACCGATACCCTGCTGTCCGCGGGACTGCTCGCGGGCGTGAAAGCGAGAGCCGTAGAGCAACTTCCCGAACACCTTCGGGACCTGCTCTTTGGTGATACCCGGCCCATTGTCTTCGACGACGAGGCGGTAGTAGTCGCCCGCCTCCGCGATTTCGACGTAGATATCGGGAGCGATTTCGGCTTCTTCGGTGGCGTCGAGGGCGTTGTCGACGGCCTCCTTGACCGCAGTGACGAGCCCTCTGGCCCCGCTGTCGAAGCCGAGCATGTGTTTGTTCTTCTCGAAGAACTCGGCGATGGAGATCGACCGCTGGTTCTGCGCCAGCTCGTCGGCGATTCCCGCCTCGTCGCCGAGTGTCGACTGAAACGAGGTCATTCTGTGAATCCAGTTATCAACGGGACGGTTAAAACCTGTTCGGGACCGGAGTGAAAGTGAAAACTGCGGTGCGAGAGCCGTTCGCACACCGAAATATCGCTCTCGTGGACCGTCTCGGGGGAGAGAGTAATCCGATTTCCCATAGAGTCCGGTCGTCTCGGGTTTACCCCCGGGGTTCGATGGCCAAAACACCCTTCCACGGGTCTGAACGAGAACGCTTCGGCCGCCCGAGAGTCGCGGGCGTTCCGAGCCTCTGCCGCCCGAAAACTATTCGAGGGTGACCATCCGTATCGATGCGACGAAGCCGACACGCGGAGGCGACGAACGGAGACGTTCTGTCGGGCTCTGCGTCCGAACTCGGAGACTGATTGCAGCCTCTGTGGTCTATTTGGTGTCCGCGCGCCCGCGCGTGCGAGGGCTTTAAGGAGGGCGGTATCTTAGCTGAAGTAGATTCTATGTCCCAAGACAGCGAGTACGGCGCTGGGCAGATTCAGGTCCTCGAGGGCCTGCAAGCCGTCCGGAAACGTCCGGCGATGTACATCGGTTCTACAGACGTTCGTGGACTGCATCATCTGGTCTACGAAGTCGTCGACAACTCCATCGACGAAGCCCTCGCGGGCTACTGTGACGCTATCGAGGTGACGATTCACGACGATGGCTCGGTGTCGGTCTCCGACAACGGCCGCGGCATCCCCGTCGACACCCACGAACAGTACGACCGCCCGGCGGTCGAAGTCATCATGACCGTCCTCCACGCAGGCGGGAAGTTCGACAACAAATCCTACCAGGTCTCCGGCGGCCTCCACGGCGTCGGTGTCTCCGTCGTCAACGCGCTCTCGCACTGGCTGGAAGTCGAAATCAAGCGCGACGGCGGCGTCTGGAAGCACCGCTTCGACCGCGGCGAGCCCGACCAAGGCGAGTTCGAACGCGTCCGCGACCTCGAGGCCGACGAGACCACCGGAACGACGATTCAGTTCTGGCCCGACTCCGAGATCTTCGAGACGATGGAGTTCGACTTCTCCACGCTCGCCACTCGCCTCCGCGAACTGGCGTTTCTCAACTCCGGCGTCGAAATCACGCTCACCGACGAGCGCTCCGAGGAGTCGGAGACGTTCTACTACGACGGCGGCATCCGCGAGTTCGTCGAGTACCTCAACGAGACGAAGACCGCCCTCCACGACGACGTCGTCTACTTCGAAGACGAAGACCAGAACATCCAGGTCGAAGTCGCGATGCAGGCGACCGACGAGCTCCAGGGCTCGATACACGCCTTCGCCAACAACATCAGCACTCGCGAAGGCGGCACCCACCTCACCGGATTCAAGACGGCGCTCACCCGCGTCGTCAACGACTATGCGAGCAAGCAGGGACTCATCGACGACTTAGACGACAACCTCCGCGGCGAGGACGTCCGAGAGGGCCTTACCGCGGTAATCTCCGTCAAACACCCCGACCCGCAGTTCGAGGGGCAGACGAAGACCAAGTTGGGCAACTCGGAGGTCCGCGGCATCGTCGAGAGCGCGACGCACAAGCACCTCTCGACGTACTTCGAGGAGAACCCGGCGACGGCGCAGGCGATAATCCGCAAGGCCGCCGAGGCCGCCAAGGCCCGGAAAGCAGCGAAGAAGGCCGAAGAACTGACGCGCCGCAAGAGCGCGCTCGAATCGACGGCGCTGCCCGGCAAACTCGCCGACTGTCAGACCCGCGACCCCGCCGAGTCCGAGCTGTTCATCGTCGAGGGTGACTCCGCGGGCGGCAGCGCCAAACAGGGCCGCGACCGGCACAACCAGGCCATCCTCCCGCTGCGCGGGAAGATTCTCAACGTCGAGAAGCACCGCCTGGACCGAATTCTGGAGAACAACGAGGTTCGCGCGCTCATCACGGCCATCGGCGCGGGAATCGGCGAGGAGTTCGACGTCGAGAACGCCCGCTACCACAAGATCATCCTGATGACCGACGCCGACGTCGACGGCGCGCACATCCGAACGCTCCTGTTGACGCTCCTGTATCGTCACATGAAGCCGCTTCTGGAGGCCGGCTACGTCTACGCGGCGCAACCGCCGCTGTACCGCATCCGCTACCGCGGCGAGACGTACGACGCCATGACGGAGCAGGAACGCGAGCGCATCATCGAGGAGAAGTGCAACGGGAATCCGACGCGCATCCAGCGGTTCAAGGGGCTCGGCGAGATGAACCCCGAGCAGCTGTGGGAGACGACGATGGACCCCGACAACCGCATCCTCAAGCAGATCACCATCGAGGACGCCGCCCAGGCCGACCGCATGTTCAACGTGCTGATGGGCGACGCCGTCGAACCGCGAAAACAGTTCATCAAAGACCACGCCACCGACGCCGAGTGGGTGGACATTTAATATATGAGTTCAGAACTTCCCGACCCGGACGTGAACGCGGAAGCCGCGAGCGTCCAGACGGCACGCATCGAAGACGAGATGGAGCAGTCGTACATCGACTACGCGATGTCCGTCATCGCCGGACGCGCCCTCCCGGACGTCCGTGACGGACTCAAGCCCGTCCACCGGCGCATCCTCTACGCGATGCACGAGGCGGGCGTCACCTCGCGCTCCAGCCACCGCAAGAGTTCCTCCATCGTCGGCGAGACGATGGGTGACTACCACCCGCACGGCGACTCCGCCCTCTACGACGCCCTCGCCCGGATGGCGCAGGATTTCTCCATGCGCTACCCGCTGGTCGACGGCCAGGGCAACTTCGGCTCCGTCGACGGCGACCCGCCGGCGGCGATGCGGTACACGGAGGCGCGGATGGCCTCCATCGCCGAGGAACTGCTCTCGGACATCGAGAAGGACACCGTCGACTACCGGCCGAACTACGACGACCGCCTGGAGGAACCGGGCGTGCTCCCCGCGGCGTTCCCGAACCTGCTGGTCAACGGGTCGTCGGGGATCGCCGTCGGCATGTCGACGAACATCCCGCCGCACAACCTCGCGGAGGTCATCGACGCGACGATTCACCTCATCGACAACCCCGACTGCACCGTTGAGGACCTGATGGAGTTCGTGAAGGGACCGGACTTCCCGACGGGCGCGAACATCGTCGGCCGCAACACCGTCCACCAGGCGTACAAGACCGGCCGCGGTCGCATCCGCGTCCGAGCGGAGTTCGAGGTCGAAGACGACGAGCGCATCGTCATCACCGAACTGCCGTTCCAGGAGAACAAAGCGCGACTCGTCGAGCGCATCGCCGACAACGTCAATGAGGGTAAGATAGAGGGCGTCCGCGACCTGCGCGACGAGTCCGACCGCGACGGGATCCGCATCGTCGTCGAACTGAAGCGCGACGCCATCGCGGAGGTCGTCAAGAACCAACTGCTCGAACACCACCTCGAATCGACGTTCGGAGTCATCAACCTCGCGCTCGTCGACGGCGAACCGCGCGTGCTCACCCTCAAGGAGACGCTGGAGGAGTACGTCGACCACCGCCGTGAGGTCGTCCGTCGCCGCAGCGAGTACGATCTCGAAGAGGCCGACGACCGCGCGCACATCCTCGAAGGTCGGCTGACCGCGCTCGAAAACGTCGACGACGTGGTCGAACTCATCCGCGACTCCGAGAGCCGCGACGACGCCAAGGAGGCGCTGATGGAGGCGTACGACTTCTCGGAGGCGCAGGTCGGCCACATCGTCTCAATGCAGCTCGGTTCTTTGACCTCGATGGAAGCCGAAGCCATCGAAGACGAGTACGAGGAGGTGCAGGCGACCATCGAGCGCCTCAACGAGATTCTCGACAACGAGTCCGAACTGCTCGGCGTCATCAAGGACGAACTCCGCGAGGTGAAAGAGGAGTACGGCGACGAGCGCCGGACGAGCTTCATCGAGGACACCGGCAGCGTCACCCGCGAGGACCTCATCCCGCAGGAGGACACGGTCGTCGTCGTCACGGAGGACGACTACATCAAGCGAATGCCCGCCGCCGAGTTCCGCGCGCAGGGCCGCGGCGGGAAGGGTATCATCGGCACGGACCTCAAGGAGGGCGACCGGGTGTCGTCGGTGTTCTTCGCCAACACTCACGACTACCTGTTGGTCTTCACCACCCACGGCCAAGTCTACCAGCTGAAGACCTACCAGATACCGGAGATGGGTCGGACCGCCCGCGGGAAGTCCGCGGTGAATCTGCTCGATTTGGACGCCGACGAGGAGATTACGGCGGTCGTCAACACCGACGAGATGGACGACGACGAGTTCCTTACGATGGTCACCCGCGACGGCTACGCCAAGCGGACCGCCGTCGACGACTTCGCGAACATCCTCTCGACGGGCATCCGCGCGATTCGCCTCGAAGACGGCGACGAACTCGCCGACGTGGAGGTGACAGACGGCGAGCGCGACCTCGTTATCGCCACCGAGGGTGGCATGAGCATCCGCTTCGACGAGGACGAAGTCCGCGCGATGGGCCGCAGCGCCCGCGGCGTCCGCGGCATCGACCTCACCGCCGACGACCACGTCGCCGGCGTCGCCGCCATCGACCTCAGCCAGCACGACTGGCTGCTCACGGTGACGCAGAACGGCTACGGCAAGCGCAGCGACCTCGAAGATTACCGTAAGCAGTCCCGCAACGGGAAAGGTCTCATCGACATCAAGACCAACGACCGCAACGGCACCGTCTGCGCAATCGAGGCCGTCGCCTCCGGCGACCATCTGCTCGTGATGAGCGAGGAGGGCCAGATCATGCGTACCCGCGTCGACGACATCTCGAAGTACGGTCGCAACACGATGGGCGTCATCGTGATGGACTTAGGCGAGGGCGACTACGTCGCCGCCGTCGACGTGATCCCCGCCGCGAGTGTCGGCGAAGAGGCGGAGTCAGATATCGAATCCGCAGAGACGCCGACCGCCGACGCCGACGAGTAGTTCGTCTGCGAGTAGTCGACGAACCGGACGCGGACGACGGGGTTCTGTCCCGTCTCCGCGCGTATCTCCTGCTGTATATCACTCGGGAGCGACGAGTACGACCTGTCGGTCGTCCGCGTGACCGTGACGGTCACCGTCTCGCGGTTGGCGAAGCCGACCGGGTAGGCGTACTGGACGCTGACGCTCGTCGCCTGGAGGTCGCTGTACTGCTGCTGCCCAAGCACCTCTTCGACCTGCTGGTTCACCGTCCGTTGGTAGGCCGACTGCTGAACCGTTCCGACCGTGACGACGCCCACTCCCGCGAGGAGAACCAGCGCCGCGAGCGCGACGGCGGGCACGTTGACGGCGTCGTTTTGCAGGTAGCCGCGGAGGCTATCGACGCTGGAGCGGTACCCCAAGAACGACAGCGTAGCGATCATCGCGACGTCGATAGCGAGCACCGTCGCGGCCAGAAGCAACAGCGTCCCGAGCACGAGCAGCGGCGCACCCCACGCGACGCCGATGCCGGTGACGCCCGCCGCGGGGATGAGCGCCGCCGCGACCATCACGCCGATAAGCGACAGCGGCCCCTTCGTCGTGACGCCGAACGTCGCCGCGGCCCCGGCGGCGACTCCGACGAGGATGGCGACCGAACTGGGGGCGAGGCGGAGGCTGACGAGTTCGATGCTCGCGGGGGCGAGCGTCGACGAGACGAGCGAGAGTTCCTTCAGCGTGAACGCGGTGACCGTCGCGCCGACGACGGCGACGCCGAGGCCGAGAACCTGCTGGCGGACGCCGGCGACGCACATCTCCCAGTTGCTCGTCGTCGCGCCGACCGTCGCGGTGAGTATCGGCCCCATGATGGGCGCGATGACCATCGATCCGACGACGATGGCCGGCGAGTCGATGAGCAACCCCGCCGTGGCGATGATGGCGCTGAGAAATAGCATCCAGACGTAGGAGTAGTCGTCGCGGCTCAACGACTCGGCTTTCGATTTGAGTTCGAACTCCGCTAACGGGGTGAAGTCCTGCGCGTACCGCTTCTGAAGCCGGTCGACGTTCGGCGTCAACACCGCCTCGGCGCTGCCGACGACGGTGTAGGTTCCCTCCTCTACCCCGGCGTCGTGAAGGTCTTCGAGCACCTCTCGAACCCCGTCGACGGGGACGGGGAACTGGAAGAGAACCTTCGCCTCAGTACCGCTGCCGTCGCTCGTGACGGCGTAGTCGACGTCGAGTTCCGAGAGCGTCTCTTCGACCGCCGGGCGCTCCTCGGCGGGGACGAAGATGTGGACGTGGCGCACGTGGAAAGTAGCGACGGAGAGCCGGAAAAACGGGGTGTCTGTGTATTCAGGGTCGGTGACGCTGTGTCGTCAGAGAATCGTCTTGCCCAGCGCGCTCGCGGCCAGTTCCGTCGCCAACTCGGCCGTCTCGTTGTGTTCGTCGAGGATGGGGTTCACCTCGACGACCTCGAGCGACCGCAGCGCCTCCGACTGGGCGACCGTCTCCAGCGCCGAGTGCGCCTCGCGGTAGCTGACGCCGCCGCGGACGGGCGTGCCGACGCCGGGGGCTTCCTTGGGGTCGAGCCAGTCCAGGTCGAGGCTGACGTGGACGCCGTCGGTGCCGTCGGTCACCACGTCGAGGGCGTCGTCGACGACGTCGGTGATGCCGCGCTCGTCGATGTCGGACATGGTAAACGCCGTGAGGTCGGTGGTGCGGATGAGTTCGCGTTCGGCGTCGTCGAGGCTGCGGAGGCCGACGAGCGCGACGTTCTCGGGTTCGAGCCCCGGCGCGTTGGCCCACTCGACGCCGCCGAAGTCGGCGATGCCGAGACCCGCCGCCAGCGGCATCCCGTGGACGTTACCGCTGGGCGTCGTCGTCGGCGTGTTCAGGTCGCCGTGGGCGTCGAACCAGAGGGCCCCGATGTCGGCGTCGCGCGCGGAGCCGACGAGCGAGCCGATGGCGACGGAGTGGTCGCCACCGAGCACCAGCGGCGTCACGCCGTCGTCGAGGGCGTCGGCGACGTCGTCGGCCAACCGCGTCGAGACCTCTTCGGTCTCGCGGAGGAACTTCGCGTGTCCCTGCGACGGGGAATGGGACTCCGGGTCGCGCTCCTCGGCGCGCGGGACTGGCAGGTCGCCCGCGTCCTCGGGGGCGACGCCCGCGTTCTCCAGCTGCTCGGCGAGGCCGGCGTAGCGAATCGCCGACGGCCCCATGTCGACGCCGCGTCGGTTCGCCCCGTAGTCGGTCGGTGCGCCGATGATTCGGACCGTACGAGTCATACCCGAACGTTCGTGACTGAGCGGGTAGTGGTTCCGGTTTACTCCGCGGACGCGACAGTCGCGTGAACACAACGTTTCGTCGTATGCGACTGCCCGCCACCCTCAAGGCGAAGAGACGCGTGTCGTTGGAGTAGATGCGGCTCATCAAGCTCCTTGTCGACGAGGCCAACAAACAGAGTGTCGTCGACGTTCTGGAGACTGAGAACATCGACTTCGTGGTCACGAAAAACGACTCCGAGCGCAGAGACACCGTCCTCGTCGAGTTCCCGCTCCCGACGCAGGCCGTCGGCTACGTCATCGACGAGCTCCGCGAGGCGGGCGTCGACGACCGGAAGTACACCGTCATCGCCAGCGCCGAGACGGCGAAAACCCGCAACTACCACCAACTCGAAGAGCGATTCGTCGCCGGCGTCGAAGAGAACGACGCGGTGGCGCGCGAGGAGATTCGCGCGAAGGCGCTCGACATGCACCGGAGCAAGTTGACGTACTACTCGATGACGATGTTCAGCGCCATCGTCGCGGCGGCGGGGCTGCTCATGGACTCGCCCGCCGTCGTCGTCGGCGCGATGGTCATCGCCCCCCAGGTCGGTTCCGCGCTCATCGCGGGCGTCGGCATCTCGCTGAACGACCGCCGGATGATTCGCATCGGGTTCGCCCAGCAGTTCTTCGGCTTCGGCGCAGCGATTCTCGGGGCGTTCGCGCTGGGAATGCTCCTGCAGTCCGGGCAGATCGTCACGTCCGTTCTGGACGTGTCGACGGTCAGCCAGATTAGCAAACGCATCTCACCCGGCCTACTTTCGCTGCTGGTCGGTCTCTGCGCGGGGGCCGCCGGAGCGTTCGGCCTCGCGACGGCGCTGCCCGTCTCGCTCGTCGGCGTCATGATCGCCGCGGCGCTCATTCCGGCGGCCGCGGCCATCGGCATCGGGCTGGCGTGGGGTCTGCCGAGCGTCTACCTCGGCGCGAGCGTGCTCCTCGTCGCCAACGCGGTGGCGGTCAACGTCTCGGCGTTTCTCGTGCTCTGGTATCTCGGCTACCGACCCGACTCGTGGACCGAGAACACCCGCGAGGTCAACAACGGCGAGTCCACCACCGAGACGAACGACCGCTCGCAGTATTTCGGGGCCGCGGCCGCGCTGTTGCTTCTCGGGGGCATCTTCGCCGGAGCGGGCGGCCTCCTGGTCGGCCAGATGGGGTTCGACAACGACGTGAACACCGCCGTCGAGCAGGTGATGCAAAACGACCGGTACAGCGAACTCGAACTCACGTCGATGCGGACGGAGGTAGGGATGACGCGCTACTTCGGACAGACGCCGGAGGTGACCGTCGTCGTGATGCGGCCGGCCGACGAGACGTATCCGAATCTCGCGGCGACGCTCCGCAAGCAGATTCGACAGGAAACGGGGCGCGACGTCGCCGTCTCGGTCGAGTTCCGCGAGGGACAACACGCCGGACAGTCGCTGCGCGCGCCGGTTCAGGTCGTCGAGAACCGGTAGTTATCCGCTCGTCCTATCAGGTCGGCGAGACCGACATCTCGTACTAGTCGTGGTACGACCGTCGTGGCGCGCCGGCGGTTACTCGTCGAGATACGGCGCACAGACGCGGCGGACGCCCTCCTCGAAGCCGATTTTCGGTTCCCACCCCGTCTCCTCGCGCATCTTCGAGGCGTCGGCCATCGTGTCGTGGACGTAGATGTCGAGGGGGTTCTCGACGTACTCCGGTTCGACGTCGGTGCCGAGAGCCTCGTTTATCATCGCCACCATCTCGTTGAAGTCGTAGCTCTCGCCGGTACCGAGGTTGTAGATGCCCTGCAATCGGTGGTCGGCGGCGAGTTCGAGTCCACGGACGATGTCGTCGACGTGGGTGAAATCGCGGGTCTGCGAGCCGTCGCCGAACAGTTCGGGTCGCTCCCCGTTGGCGATCGTGTGCGCGAACTGCGCGACGGTGTTGGCGTACTGACCCTTGTGCTCCTCAGCCCCGCCGAAGCCCTGGTACACCGAGAAGAAGCGCATCCCCGCGAGCGACAGCTCGTAGTGGTTGTGGAAGTACTCCGCGTAACGCTCGCGGGCGAGTTTCGACGCCTCGTAGCCGGTTCGCGCCTCGACGGTCATCGACTCGGGCGACGGTTCGGTTCGACTACCGTAGATAGAGGACGTAGAGGCGTAGACGACGGTGTCGCAGCCGTCCTGTCGAGCCTGGTCGACGGTGTTGACGAACCCCTCGACGTTGACGCGCGTGCCGCGTCGCGGGTTCTCCTCGTGCATCGCGTACGAGGAGAGCGCCGCGAGGTGAAACACGACGTCGACGTCGGTGGGAAGGTCGTCGTCGAGGACGCTCCCCTCGACGAACTCCACCGCTTCGGAGAGGTTCTCGGGCGTGCCGAGATAGAGGTCGTCGACGGCCACCACGTCGTTGTCGACGGCGAGGTGGTTTGCGAGGTTCGACCCGATGAATCCGGCCCCCCCGGTGACGAGAACTCGCTGATCCTGCATACGTGTATGGGCCAGAGACGGCAGTAAAGGCCTACCGATACACTCACGGGAAACGGAACGTTCCGGCAGAGACCGAACGGTGAGCGTCATCGGAGAAACATTCTCCGAGGAGACAGTCACCGAGCCGATAGCATCGCCATAATAATCACTAAAAACCGGCTATCCGTCGAATTTAAGAACGTCAATTGCGAACGTTCGATTATGTCGTCTATCGAACTCACCCCGAGCCAGAAACAGATACTCACGGCCCTGATAAATCTCTACCGCCAGGCCGAGGACGCAGTGAAAGGCGAAGACATCGCCGCAGAGGTAAACCGGAACCCGGGTACGATTCGCAACCAGATGCAGAGCCTGAAGGCGCTGCAGTTGGTCGAAGGCGTCCCGGGGCCGAAGGGTGGCTACAAGCCGACGGCGAACGCCTACGAGACGCTCGACGTCCAGGAGATGGACGAACCGGCGACGGTTCCGCTGTTCCACGAGGGCGAGCGCGTCGAGAAGGCCAACGTCGAGGAGATCGATCTCTCGAGCGTCCACCACCCCGAACTCTGCCGCGCGGAGATTCACCTGCAGGGGTCGGTCCGCAACTTCCACGAGGGCGACAGCGTCACCGTTGGCCCGACGCCGCTGTCGAAACTCGTCGTCGAGGGAACCGTCGACGGGAAGGACGACACGAGCAACATCCTCATCCTCCGCATCGACGACATGACAGCGCCGTCGGAGGAACCGGAACACTAGCTGATTCGGGGTAAATCCGGGCACTCACGGTTCTCTCTGTCTCTCTCGCCGAAGACGCGCAGAGCGTCGGCCGTATCGACCGTCGAAAGTGGTGGGCACCGAAGGTATCTCACACCGAACGTGTGGACCCGCAGCAGACGCTCCGGTCGCTCGCGGAGGCGGCGACCGGACGAGACGAGAGGTGAGAAAGAAACGACCGCGGCCGCGCGAGGCGGCCGTCTCTTACATGTCGTCCCAAGCGGTGACGGCGCGCTTGGCCGACGAGATGTCGGCGATCCAGCGCGTCGCAACCGCCTTCTTGAGGACCTTCGCGCCCGGGCCGCCGAACGTCTGGACGGGAACGCCCATCACGCCGTGGGCGACGGCCATCTCGCCGATGGAGACGAGCGTCCCCTTGTCCTTGTGCGTCCACGTCTTCAGCGGCTGACCGCGAATCGTCCGTGCGAGGTTCTCGCCGGCGACTTCCGCCGCCTGCCACGCCGCCTGTGCGGTCGGCGGGGCGACGTTGTCGTTGCCCTGGTCGACGAGCGCCGAGTCACCGATGGCGAAGACGCGCTCGTCGCTCGTCGAGAAGTCCGACCCCGCGAAGATGCGGTTCGAGCGCTCGTCCTTGTCGAGTTTCGCCTCCGCGACTTCCTTCTGGCCCGTGATACCGCCGGTCCAGATGAACACGTCGTAGTCGAGTTCCGTCTCCTCGCCGACGGAGATGGTCTCCTCGTCGACTTTCGAGATGAACTCGCCGGTCATGATTTCGATATCCTGCACGTTGAGGCGCTTGCGGAGCGCACCCTGTAGTTCGGGGTCGTTGCCGGGGAACACCTCGTCCAGCCCTTCGACGAGTTTGATGTCGAGGGGCGCGCGGTGCTTGTCGCGGAACTCCGCGATCTCGCCCGCCGCCTGGATACCCGAGAGGCCCGCCCCGCCGACGATGACCTGCGCGGGGTCGCTGCGCGAGGCGTCCTCTGCGGCCGTCTTGATCTCCTCGTGGATCTCGCGGGCGTCGTCGAGGCTCTTGAGCGTCAGCGAGTACTCTTCGAGCCCTTCGATGCCGTAGAAGGCGGTCGCGCTGCCGAGGCCGACGAGCAGGTAGTCGTACTCGACGGTGCGGTCGTCGCTCAGTTCGACGACGCGCTCGTCGACGTCGACGTTCTCGACGTGACCTTTCACGAAGTTCGTCTCCGGCGATTTGATGTCGTCGATGGGGACGGCGACTTTCGACTCGACGCTCGGGTCGCGGATGACCCGGTGGACCTCGTGGAGCACGAGGTGGTAGTCGCGGTCGGAAACCCACGTGAGTTCGGCTTCGCCGTCTTCGATCTCGTCTTCGAACGCTTTCACCGCGCCGGCACCGGCGTACCCGGCACCGAGAACGACGACCTTCTGAGTCATGTGTCTATTTGCGGAGCCATGAGATAAAGGGGCTTTGGAACGAGAACGACCTCTTCGCGGCCTCTCTGTGCGCATTTGGGTCGCGTAACGATTCTGTGATGAAGGGTGGGGTCGACGAAGTTACTGACTCACAGCGAGAGACCGGCGTGCCATTGGTCGACGCCCGCCTCGCGTTTGACATCGTCCATGCGGGCGAGCAGCGAAACGGCGAGGCACGCCGTCTCCGCCGCCCGCGACTCGCCTTCGGTTCGGAACTCGCCGGTGATGCGGTTGGCGTAGACGGAGCAAACCGCGCCGGCACGGAGGCCGTAAACGCTCGCGATGGTCAACAGCGCGCTGGCCTCCATCTCGATGTTCTTCACGTTCGCCTCCCGCAGCTCTTCGACGAGCGACTCGCCGCCCGCGGCGCGGAACCCCTCGAATCCGGGTCGACCCTGTCCGGTGTAGAAACTGTCGGCGCTCATCGTGAGGCCGACGTGGTAGTCGTAGCCGAGTCGCTCGGCGGCGGCGACGAGCGCGGAGACGACTTCGTGGTCGGCGACGGCGGGGTAGTCCTCGCGGACGTACTCGGCGCTCGTCCCCTCCTGCCGAACCGCGCCGGAGGTGATGACGAGGTCGCCGACGTCCATCTCCGGTTGGATCGCACCACAGGAGCCGACGCGGATGAACGTGTCGACGCCGACTCGCGCGAGTTCTTCGACGGCGATGGCGGCGGAGGGGCTGCCGATCCCCGTCGAGGTGACCGAGATGGGCGCGCCGTCGTAGATACCCGTCGCCGTGCGGTACTCGCGGTGGTAGGCGACTTCCTCGTAGTCGTCCCACAGCGCGGTTATCTTGTCCACGCGCTCGGGGTTCCCGGGAAGCAACACGGCGTCGGCGACGTCGCCCTCGGCGACTTCGAGGTGGTACTGGATCTCGTCGTTGGGATCCTCGCTGGCGTCGGTGTCGGTCATATCCGCTCTCGGAGGCGATGTACCAAATAAACCGGTGGTGTGTGGGATTTGACGAGAGCGTCCGACGGCGCGCTCGCTCGGCGGGTGAAAACGCCCGCGTCGGCTCACCGACGCCCGTGGAACGGCGTCGATGACGCGCGCTGATGGGATGACAGACGATAGTCTGGTATCGATACGCGGGCGTGCCGCTTGTTACCCGTTCGCAGTATAAATCATTCGATTGATACAGTATTCATTACCGGAAAATGAACGTTCGGGGCGTCAGTTTCGGTCGCTGTGATCGGCAGCGTCCGAGAGCGTCCCCTCGGAGATGGTGTTCGGCAGCAGTTCGCCGAGAGTGTACTCGCTCGTCTCCTCGCCACCTTCGTCGCAGACGACGACGAAACTGTCGTCGCAGAACTCCGTGAGCGTCTGCCGACACATGCCGCAGGGGGTGACGCCGTCGCGGACGCCCGAGGAGACGGCGATGCGGTCGAACGTGCGGTAGCCGTTCTTCACCGCCTCGGCGATAGCGACCTCTTCGGCGTGGAGGCTGTTGCTGTAGTTGGCGTTCTCGATGTTGCACCCGACGAACACCGTACCGTCGGCCGTTCGGAGCGCAGCACCGACGCGGTACTCGGAGTACGGAACGTGGGCGTTCGAGAGCACCTCGCGCGCCTTCTGGACGAGTTCGTCGACCATGGGGTTTCGACGACGCACGCGGCCGGTATAATCGCTGCGCCGCGGGCGTCGGGTCCGGTCGGTGGGACCGTCGACCGCCTCGGCCGGAGTGAGAAAGAGTCTATAACCGACGCCACCCGAGTTCGACTGTGAACGAATCCGACCGCGGCCGTCGCATCCTCCTCGGCGTCGGTGGCGTCGTCGTCCTCGTCGCGGGGCTCATCGGTCTGTTCGTCGGCGAGAACAGCGCAGGCGCGTCCATCGACCTGTTCGGCGTTGCGACGTTGCCGGTGAGTCCGGTGCCGATGGCGCTCTACGGCGCGATACTGGCGACGGTAGCGCTCGGCGCGCTGTTCGGTGCCGTCGAGTTCGTCTCCCGGCTGGAGGACCGCGACCGAGTGTAGTCGGGGCGTCGACCGGAGCGGGGCTCTTTTCAGGGTTCGTCACGGAGTTTCGGTATGGCCGCCTCGACGAGCGACTCCGACTCGCCGGACTCGACCCCGACGCCGGAGGAGAACACACCGCTGGCGGAGGAGAGCGGGCGAAACCGAAAACGGGCCGCCCTCGCCGTCACACCGTTTCTCGCTCTCGGTCTCTTCGACGTTGTACTGTTGCTGTTCTGGGGTATCGAACCGCTCTGGGCGTTCGCCATCCTCCCGCCTATCCTCTTCTGCTCGGTGCTGGCGTGGATCGTCTTCAGCACCGACTTTCTCGACGACCGGACGTAGTCGCGGCCGGGTCCCGCTATCGGCCGGTGTCGTACTTGTACGTCGCCGACTCCGGGTCGATGCCGAAGTCCTCGGCGCGCTCTTCGGGTTCCGACGCCGCTGAGTCCGCCTCCGGTGCGGCCCGCTTGAACGCTTCTCTGGCTTCGGCGGGCATCTCGAACGCGTCGACGGAGAGCGAGAGCGCCACCGCGTCGGGCATCGCGCCCTCGCGTTTGACTTCGAGTCGTTCCCGAACCGGAGTGGGAAGCGACTCCGATTCGACCGGGTCGAAGCCGAACCGGACCAGGTAGTTCGGTTCGTTCGTGAAACAGTAGACCTGCTCGAACCCCTCGTCGCCGGCGGTTTTCACGAGTCGCTCGACGACGTGTGCGCCGACGCCCTGTCCGCGCCACGCCTCCAGTACGCCGATGCCGGTGAGTTCGCAGAAGTCGCCCTCCTCGCGTTTGTGGATGCGGATACGACCGAATCCCGCCCGAGTGTTCGACGCCTCGTCGACGGCGATGACGTAGTCGCGAGAGCGGAACGCGACGTCGTCGAGGTCCATCGCCTCGATGTGATCGAGCAACCAGACCTCGTCTCGGTTTTTGGCGTCTCGAACGTACATGCTAACGGATAGTCACCGAGCGGGCAAAAGAATTTACGCAGGCCGCAGCGTCCGCGAACGACCGCGTCGGATTTCACATATCCCGGACGACGACGCGCGAGTTGGTGACCTCTCGGACGTCCGACCCCGAGAGGGTGTACGTATCCTCGTCGACGTCGCCCCAGTCGAGTTCCGCTTTCAACCGGTCGGTGAGGCTCGGCGAGGGGTCGACGTGGATCACGTCGCCGTCGACCTTCGCGACGATGCCGACTTCCCGACCGCTCTCGTCGACGATGTCCTTCCCCTGATCGTTCTCGTCGAGGTGCGCCTCGGTGCCCGCCTCGTCGGCGGTACTGCGGTCGGTTCCGGCCTCTGCACCCTCGTGTCGCTGTCCCTCGGTCGACTCGGTCGACTCGGTCGCCTCGCTGGTGAACGGTTCGTTACTCCCCTCCGTCTGGGTCGCGTCGCTGCCGAACGGCTCGACGTCCTCGGATCCGGTCGTATCCTCCTGTTCGACCGCTTCGGAACGGTTCTCCTTGGCGGCCGCCGTTCCCTCGGTCTCCGTCGGTACGGTGGTCCCTTCACCTCGCTCGGGTTGGTCGGACTCCATCCCTTCGGCGGTCGCAGCCATATCTGTGTCGGCGGTCGTCGTCATCTCTGTGTCGGCGGTCGTCGTCATCTCTGTGTCGGCGGTCGTCGTCATCTCCTCGGTCGCGACCGCCTCCATCCCCTCGTACTCGCGGTCGACGATTTCGCGCTCGATCACCTGACTCGTGACGGCGTTCGTGTCGAGCAGCTCCGTCTCCGAGAGGGTGTAGATGCCGCGTTTGCGCTCCTCGACTTCCTCTTCGACGATCGTTCGCTGGAACAGTTCGCTCTCGACGATGTCGCCTTCGATGACCCGGCTCTCGACGACACCGGCCTCGACGACTTCGCTCCCGACGGCGTCGGTCTCGACGATGTCGCTCTCGATGACGGTCTCTTGGACGCCTCGGACGTCGATATCCGCCTCCATCGTGTCGCTCTCGACGGTGTCGGTCTCCTCGAGTTCGGTGTCGACGACGCGACTGTGGACGGTCATTCGTTCGAGAATCTCGTTGGTGTTCGACCACACCTCCTCGATGGTCGCCTCGATGCGTCCCTCGTCGATGAACGACGCTTCGACGAGTTCTCGACTGACGAGCTCGCGGTCGACCGTGGTCTCGCCGATGGTCTCGGTGTCGACGACTTCGCTCTCGATGGTGTCGCGTTCGACGATGGTCCGTTCGACGACTTTCGTCTCCGTAACCTCGGTGGTCACCGTCTCGCCCTCCATCAGCGCGTTCTCGACCTCCTCGTTGTCGATCGCCGCGCGCTCTGCGATGTCGGAGTGGGCGACGAACTCCCACGGTTCGGCGTCGCCTTCCATCTCCGCTTCGGTGTAGGCGAACGCCACGTTCTCCGAGTCGAACGTCTCGAAGAACTCGTCCCAGTCGCGGCGGTCGTGCGTGTCGGTTATCTCGCTCTCACGGACGAACCGGTAGCTCAACTCCCCCGTGTCTCGCTCCTCGTAGACGGGAACGTACTCGCGATCATCGGCCCATTCTCGGATTTGGTCCCGGTTCGTCGTGACGTTTCGTTCACGTCTGGTTGGTTCGTCGGACATCTTTCTCCACTAAGGATGTGTCCGACGAGCCAGCACTTAACAGATTGGTGAGATGTGTCGGAGAGGTCGTATCTACAACGTTCGATATAGTCCAGAATTGTTAGTATATCGAGTCACCAGACCCTATTCGTCGGTTACTGTTTGCGTGACATATTTTAGAGATTTCGCGCGTTTTCCGCGCGGGAGGCGGGTGTAGGACGTCGACTGTTCGGTTGCCGGGCGACCTCCCCACGTCAGGTACACACGTGAATCGGTCGTCAACCTCGGTCCTTCACAGACGATAGTGAGCAAGCTACTTGACGACGGCAGTAAAAGATGGGTGCGATGAACACGCACCCAGACACCAACGAGGTGGTTCACGAACCGACTCGGGAGTTCGTCGAGTCGACTAACGTCTACGCGTTCATGCAGGAGTACGGGATCGACGACTACGAGGAGCTCGTCGCCCGCACCTGCGGCGACGTTGAGGGCGAACCGGACTCGGGCGTCGACTGGTTCTGGGACCTCCTGCCCGACTATCTGGGTATCGACTTCTACAGCGACTACGACGCCGTCCGCGACGACAGCGACGGCCCGCAGTTCTCCCGCTGGTACCCCGGCGGCACCATCAACATCGCGCACAACACGCTCGACAGACACGCCGCCGTCGACTCCGAGACCCGGAACAAAGTCGCCTGCATCTGGGAGGGCGAACCCGGCGACGTGCGCGAGGTGACCTACCACGAGCTCTATCGTCAGGCCAACCGCGTCGCCAACGTCCTCGAAGAACGCGGCATCGAGACGGGTGACACGGTGGGACTGTACATGCCGATGGTCCCCGAAGTCATCTCGATTCTCTACGGCTGTTTCAAAGTCGGCGCTATCGCCGTGCCCATCTTCTCGGGGTTCGGCGTCGACGCGACGGCGACGCGAATCGAAGACAGCGAGTGCTCGGTGCTCTTTACGGGTGACGGCTTCTACCGTCGCGGCCGCGAGGTGACGCTGAAAGACGCCGCCGACGAGGCCATCGCGCAGGCCGGACACGTCGAACACACCATCGTCTACGAGCGCCTCGGAAGCGAAATCGAGTGGGAGAACGACCGAGACGAGTGGTGGCACGAGACGGTCGGCGTCGCCGACGACGAGTACGAGACGAAGGAACTGCCGAGCGAGCAGGAGTCGATGCTGCTGTACTCCTCCGGGACGACGGGCAAACCCAAGGGCATCGTCCACACGCAGGCGGGCGTGCTGATGCAGACGGCCAAAGAGATCTACTTCGGTTTCGACCACAAGCCGTCGGACCGCTTCTTCTGGGTCTCCGATATCGGCTGGATGATGGGGCCGTGGACGCTCATCGGCAACCACGCTTTCGGTGGAACGGTCTTCATGTACGAGGGCGCGCCGGACCACCCCGGCCCCGACCGCTTCTGGGAGATGATCGACCGGCACAAACTCTCGGTGTTCGGCATCTCGCCCACCGCCATCCGCGCGCTCCGGAAGTACGGCAGCCGTCGGACATCGTCCGACGAGCCATCCGGAACCGAGGGTTCCGGAGACGACGACTGGCTGGCGGGCCACGACCTCTCCTCGCTGCGGCTCCTCGGGTCGACGGGCGAACCGTGGGACCCCGAGTCCTGGATGTGGTTCTACGAGAACGTCGGCCGCGGCGAAGCCCCCATCATGAACATCTCCGGCGGCACCGAGATCTGCGGCTGTTTCCTCATGCCGATGCCCATCCAGTCGCTGAAACCCTGCACGCTGGGCGGTCCGGGTCTCGGCATGAACATCGACGTCGTCGACGCGGCGGGCGAGAGCATCGCCGACACCCACGAGCGCGGCTACCTCGTCGCGCGCGACTCCTGTCCGTCGATGACCAAGAGCCTCTGGGACGGCGACGAGCGCTATCTCCAGGAGTATTGGTCGCGCTTCGACGACATGTGGAACCACGGCGACTGGGCGCAGAAGGACGAGGACGGCTTCTGGTTCCTCCACGGCCGCGCCGACGACGTGCTCAACGTTGCCGGACGGAAGGTCGGCCCCGCCGAGGTCGAAGGCGCGCTCATCGACCACGACGCGGTGAACCAGGCCGCCGCCGTCGGCGTCTCCGACGATACGAAAGGCACGGCCGTCGTCGCCTACGTCGTCCTCGAAGACGGTTGGGAATCGAAAGATTCCCAAGCCAATCAGAACTCTCAGAGTTCTGATGACGGCGTGACGGCCGACGACGACCTGCGCGCGGAGCTTCGAGAGGTGGTGGGAGAGGAACTCGGCAAGCCGTTCCGCCCGCGCGAGGTGCTGTTCGTCGACGAGTTCCCGAAAACCCAGAGCGGGAAGATACTCCGTCGGGCTATCGCCTCGGTGTACGAGGGCGAGGACCTCGGCGACATGAGCAGCATCGAGAATCCGCAAGCGCTGGAGAAGGTGAAGGCGGCGAAGTGAGGAGGTAGCTGGCGCTCGAAACGTTGAGACCACGGAAAGCTTATTCTCTCGCCCTCGGTCGTCGGAGTCGTCTATGAGCCCTCCACTGACGCGTCGCGGTACGGTTCGAGCTGCCGCCTCCGTATTCGCACTCGGGTTAGGGGGATGCGCCGGTCAGACGAACGCAACCGAAAACGAGAGTTATGGAGAACCCAAAATCGAAACCTCGACCGCGACACCGGAACCCGCGACGAACACGAACGTTGGACGCATCGTTCTCCGGAACGGGGATTCGACGGCGCACGAACTGGACGTCGCCATCAATCACTACGGCGAGGAAATTCACCGACGAACGCACACGATAGAGGCCGACGGCAGAGAGACGATTCCGCTCCGAGAACCGGGAAGCTACAGTATCACCGTTGGCCTCGACGGGGACACTGTCTCGTACCGTGAATCGCTCACGGAGTCGAACCGCTGCCGGGAGTGGGAACTCTCGGTTCGAGTGACGGCAGAAGGGACGCTGAAACGGGTCGTGACGGTGTGTCCGGAGTAGCTCACCTGCAAGCGAGAGAAGGTCCGCCGCTCAGTCCGCGTCGCAACCGGCCCGACCCTCGGTGTCGCGGCCGCCGTCGGTCAGAGCATTCGACGGACCACCCGTCGGGAACCGGTCAACGAGCGCCGGCAGCCGACCCTCGATCTCCTCGGAGCCGAGAATCGCAAACCCGGCGAAGATGACGCCGAATCCGGCGATAGTGGAGAGCGTAATCGACTCGCCCAACAACGCCCACCCGCCGAGCGTCGCGACGACGGGGCTGACGTAGAAGACGAGGCTCGCGCGAATCGCGCCCACGTCGTCGAGCAGGCCGAAGTAGGCGATGTAGGCGACCGCACCCGCGAAGACGCCGACGTAGCCGAGCGTAACGACTGCGGCGGGCGACCACGAGACGGCCGAGAGCGACTCGCCCGCGCCGAGGCTCATCCCGTGGACCATGAGCGCGCTCACCGGGAGCGCCCACGCCGTTCGGACGGTGCTCGACAGCGTGCCGTCGGCGCGGCGGATGAGCACCCCGCCGAGCGCCGCGCTCGCGGCACCGCCGAGGATGATGGCCTTGCCGACGACGCCGCCGCCGAGGAGGTTCTCCGGGTCGACACCGACGACGAGCGCCACGCCGAGGAGGCCGACGAGAACGCCGACGCCGCCGCGGTGCGAGAGGCGCTCGTCGGAGAGGAGGAAGGCGGCGAGAAGCGGCGTGAAGATGGGCGAGAGGCTGAAGATGATAGAGCCGACGGCGCTGGAGACGTACTGCTGGCCGACGAACAGGAGGCCGTTGGCGAGGCCGATAGCCAGCACGCCGGTGGCGAGGATACCCGCCGCGTCGCCGCGCGTGCGTGGGAGGAGCTCCTCGCGGGTCGCCGTCAGCGCCACGTAGCCGAGAAGTACCGCCGCCGCGACGTCGAAACGAAGCGCGACAAACAGCAGGGGAGGGAAGTACGCCATGCCCGCTTTCGCGGCGACGAACACGCCGCCGAAGAAGACGCTGGCGAGCGCGAAAAACGCCAGCGAACGCTTGGCGACCACTACGGGGACACCTCCGGCGTCGGTGCTGCGTAGATGCCGGGTCGACCGGCCTGTAGAGTGAGCGTAATCGTCATCGAATACGAGTAGGAGTACCGGGCTTAAACATATATTCAGTAAAATTTTCAAAGCAAGAAAAGTGGCCGGCAGGCGACGTCGTTTCATCTATTGAAAAATATTCATAGTGCGAAACGCACTTGTGCGATTGCGGTAAAGGTGGCCTATGGAATCGGCGCTCGAAGATATCGAATTTCTTGCCCTCTCGGCGAACCGCGTCGAGGTGCTGGACGCACTCGCCGAGACACCACATACTCGCCGCGAACTTCAGGAGCGAATCGGAGCGTCACAACCGACGCTCGGTCGCATCCTCCGCGACTTCGAAGAACGAAACTGGGTCGAACAGACCGGTCGTGAGTACGCCGCGACGCCGACGGGACGACTGGTCGCGGAGGGTTTCTCGGACCTCCGGGAAATCGTCGAAACCGAACAGCGACTCCGCGACGTGGCGAACTGGTTGCCGACGGAGGTGATGACGTTCGACCTCCGTCGACTGCGAGACGCGACCATCACGGCCCCGACGCAGACCCGGCCGAACGCCCCTGTGCAGCGGGTGCTCGGCTTACTGCGGGACGGAGCGGGCGTGAAGATCGTCTCGCACGCGTTCAACGAGCAGAGCATGGGCGTGATTCGCCGGCGCGTCGCCGACGGCACACAGACGTTCGAGGGCGTCTTCTCGGCCGGCGCCATCGACGCCATCGCCGACGACTCCGCGCTCCGGGAACGTCTCCGCGAGCTGGTCGACCTGCCCGGCGCGGAACTTCGCATCGTAGACGACGACGTACCCGTCGCACTCACCATCACCGACGACGTCGTCCACCTGTTTCTCCGCGACGACGACGGGTTGCTCCAAGCGGCCGTCGACACCGACGACGACACGGTGTCGTCGTGGGCACACGACGTTCACGACCGGTACTGGAACGAGGCTCGGCCGCTGAACGCCGACGATCTCGCCGACTGAGTTCGCGTTTTACGCGTTGTACTCGCCGACGACCGTCTCGCGCATCCCACGTACGACCTCCAGATACTCGTCGACGGACCGTTTCTCGGCTTTCGCCGCCCGAATCTCGGCCTGCTTTTCGGGGTCGACCAGGAGGTCGATGACGAGCATCGCCGTCAGTTTCGCGGGGATGACGTACGCCATCTCCTCGTCGACGACCTCGAAGTCGCGGGCGTGGACCGCCCCCGAGAACCCGCCGACGTAGGGGTGGATTCCGGGGATGACCTGCGTCACGTCGCCCATGTCGGTCGACCCGGTGAGGTGAGGTTTCCCCGGCGTGAGCGCGTCCTCGCCCAAGAGTTCGGAAGCGTTCGCGTCGTACGTCGACACCATCGTCTCGTCCGTCCGAAGCGGCATGTAGCCCGGATAGTCCTCGATCTCGACGTCCGCACCGACGGCCATCGCGCCGGATTCGAGCGCTCGATTCGTCTTCTCGTTGGCGTCGACGACGGCGTCGATGCTGCTCGCGCGGACGTACGACTCCATCTGCACGTCGCTCGGGACGACGTTGACGCCGTCGCCGCCGTTGGTGACGATTGGGTGGACGCGAACGTGGTCGTCGTCGGCGAACGTCTCGCGGTTGGCGTGGACGGCGTTCATCCCGAGCATCGCCGCGTTGAGCGCGTTGACGCCCTCCTCGGGGGCGGCCCCGGCGTGCGATTCTGTCCCTTCGTAGGTGACGAACTTGCCGACGAAGCCGTTCGAGGAGAAGTCGCTCGTGACGACGCGCTCGGGCGTGTCGCTGCCGGCGTGAATCATCATCGCGCAGTCGACGTCGTCGAGGTGCCCCCGGCGAATGAGCTCCTGTTTGCCGCCGAGGAACTCCACTTCGCCGCTCTCGACCAGCGTTCGGCGGTAGCCCAAATCGAGATACTCCTCGGCGGGCACGGCGATGAAGTCGATAGCGCCCTCCAAGTCGTCGACGACGCCCGCCGCCGTGAGTCCGTACGCCGCGCCGACGAGGTTCGCGAGCTGCGCGTGGTGGCCGCAGGCGTGACACGCACCCGTTTCGGGGTTCGCCTTCGGATGTGCAGGGTTGACGAGCGCGTCGAGTTCGCCGAGGACGGCGACGACGAACTCGCTCGCATCGTCGGTCCCCCACCGGGCTTTCGCGCCGGTGACGGCGATGTTCTCCTCGACGTCGAGTCCCATTCCCTCCAGTTCGGCGACGACCTTCCGGGTCGTCTCGGTCTCTTTGAACCCGAGTTCCGGTTCCGCTTCGACGTCTTCGGCGAAGGTGACGATGTCGTCGGCGTGTGCGTCGATGGCTTCGACGGCCCGGCGTTTTCGGTCGGCTACGTCGGTCATGGCAGGTGATTTCACCGGACGAACGTAGCGTTTGGGTGTCCGGCAGTTCGCGCAGTCGGTTGCGTCCGCGAGAGCGAGTAGAGGGCTATCGGGCGAGGACGCCCGCCGGGTCGACGACGGTGGGCTCCGGCACGTCGTCCGTCGCACTCACGGCGAAGTCTCCGGAGTTCCCCACGTCGGCGTCGGCGAGAACAACCGTCGCCCCGGCGAGAAGCGGCGCAACGACGCCCGCGACGACGACGCCGGAGTGCGACAGCGAGCTACGGACGACGACGCGCGAGGCGTCTGTCAGGGCGTACTCGTCGACGACACCCTCAGCGAACTCCAGCAGTTCCGCGTGCGTGTACGACTCGTCGTCGACGAGCGCCGGCGTAGAGGGAGCCACGTCGTACGGCGGAATCGCCGGGTTCTCGCTCCAGACCTCAGTCTCCCAGTGAGTCGTCTCCGGGCGGGTCGGGCGGCCGCCGTAAACGACCAGTTTCGTTCCCGGCGAGGGGTCGAAACTCGTCTCGCGGTCGACAGTGGCGACGACGAGACGCGTCTCGTCGTCGCCGCGGACCTCGAAGCGGACAGGCGACCCGAGCAACGACGCGCCGAAGAAGGCCAGAAGCGACTCCGGCGACCCGACGGGTTCGATTTCGACACCTCGTCCGCCCGCGAGGCCGAGATGTCGAAAGACGTTCCCGGCTTTCCACGCCGTCGTACAGAAGTCGTGGTAACTCATCGTCCGGTCGGCCGCCGGAAGATGGACCGCCGAGCGGTCGGTCCGCCGGTCGCGCGCGACAATCTCTCCCAGAACGTTCACGACTTCGATACGGAGAGGTCGAAGAAAAACACACCGAGGAGTCGACGACGGGGCGTCTCGATCCGAAGTCGAGACAGTGTTCGAGAACGATAGCAAATTCATCACGACCGATGCTAACACTCCCGACGTAACTCAACTTGTCTTGGATTAGATATAATAGTCTGTCTGAGGGGTTACCATGTGAGGTTATAGCAAATGTCAATGAACGCTGTCGTTTACAAGGGACCGCACGAGGTCGCCGTCGAAGAAGTGGACGAACCCGAAATGGAACACCCCAACGACGTCATCGTCGACATCACGACGTCGTGTATCTGCGGGTCGGACCTACACATGTACGAGGGTCGTACGTCGGCGGACCCGGGCATCGTCTTCGGACACGAGAACATGGGCATCGTCGAGCAGGTCGGCGAGGGCGTCGACACGCTCGAGGAGGGCGACCGCGTCGTCATGCCGTTCAACGTCGCCTGCGGGTTCTGTCAGAACTGCGAGAACGGCTACACCGGCTTCTGTACGAACGTCAATCCCGGTTTCGCCGGTGGGGCGTATGGATACGTCGCGATGGGACCGTATAAGGGCGGACAGGCGGAGAAGCTCCGCGTTCCGTACGCGGACTTCAACGCGCTGAAACTCCCGGAGGGCGACGAACACGAGGACGCGTTCTCGCTTCTGGCGGACATCTTCCCGACGGGGTGGCACGGAACGCGACTCGCGGACCTCCAGCCCGGCGAGTCCATCGCTATCTACGGTGCGGGTCCGGTCGGGCTGATGGCGGCGTACAGCGCGAAGATTCAGGGTGCCTCCGAGATCTACGTCGTCGACCGCGTCGACAGTCGCCTCGAACTCGCCGAGCAGCACTGCGACGCGATGCCGATCAACTTCGAGGAATCGGACCCGATAGAGCAGATAAAGGACGCTCACGGCGAAGGAGTCGACAAAGGCGTCGACGCGGTCGGTTATCAGGCCATCGACCCCGAAACCGACCTCACCGACGACGCCTACGACCCGGCGCGCGAGAACCCGGCGGTCGTCCTCAACCAGCTCATCGAGACCGTCCGTCCGACGGGCAAGCTCGGGATTCCGGGGCTCTACGTCCCTTCGGACCCCGGCGCGCCCGACGAGATGGCCGCGCAGGGACGTCTCGGCATCGACTTCGGGACACTGTTCGAGAAGGGTATCGCACTCGGAACCGGCCAGTGTAACGTCAAGCGCTACAACCGACAGCTCCGCGATATGATCATCGAAGGTCGCGCCGACCCGACGTTCGTCGTCTCGCACCGCGTCGGCCTCGACGAGGCACCGGAGATGTACGAGCGCTTCGACAACCGCGAGGAGGGCGTTACGAAGGTTCTGCTGGAACCGTAAACGCCGGTACCCGTTCCCTTTTTAGGCTCGAACCCACGCGTCGTGGTGATTCTCTCTCAGGTGCGTCTGGTACGCTTGCACCATTTCCGTGTACGATGTCGTAATCATCGACCACTCACAGTGGTCGCAACGTCCGGTTATCACAGTTGGTCACACATTCTCACTCACGCTCACTTATCAATTTTCTTATTTCGTTTCCTCGAAATAGTCACAGATGGAAGGTATAAGGGTGGACGCGACGTATCTATCGTGACAATGTGCCAGTACTGTAACTACGCGATGGAGGGGTGGACCGAGCTACTCCAGTACGACACCGTCTATCAGGACGCCATCGGGAAACGGAAGGCGGCGAACGCGAACTACGGATTCGACGAGTCGTGGGACGAACTCCGCGAGGAGTTCGCCTGAGCGAAGGCCGCTCAGTCGTCGACGGTCACCGCCAGCGGGAACGGGTCGTCGCGCGCGGGCGGTTCGCCGCGTTCGGCGTCGTTCGAGAGACAGTCGTCGAGTTCCGCGCGGAGCGCCGTTTCGTCCATCTCGCTCCCGATGAAGACGAGTCGCGTCCGCGGGGCGTCCTCGTCGCCCCACTCACCGATGGGACCCGCCTGCACCGACGGCCCCGCCTGACTCAGCCCCATCACCGACTCCTCCCGGTCCGCGAGGAGGAAAAAGCCCTTCGCGCGAACGATGCTTCCGTCCCAGTCTCGAAGCCACGCCGCGAACCGGTGCGGATGAAACGGCGTCTCCGTCGCGTAGACGAACGACGAGACGCCGTGGGCCTCGGCGGCAGTCAGTCCGCCGCGGTCGTGCTCGTGGCCGTGCCCGTGCCCGCCCTCGTCGTGAGAACCTCCCGTCTCCGTCTCTCGCTCGTGTTCGGCGAGGCGGCGTTTCCAGCCGACGTTCTTCCGGGCTTCGTCCACGTCGAACCGGCCGGTGCCGAGGATGCGCTCGGGGTCGACCTCCGAGTAGGTCGTCCGGGTGAGCTCCGCCCGAGGTTGCAGTTCGCGGATCACCGACTCGATGCGGTCGAGTTCGTCGTCGGGCACCATGTCGCACTTGTTCAGAAGGAGGACGTCGCAGAACTCGATCTGGTCGACGAACACGTCGGCAAGCGGGCGGTCCACCGACGCCGACTCCTTGCGCGTCGTCGGGTCGAACTCCTTCCAGAACCCGTAGGCGTCGACGACCGAGACGGTGGTGTCGAGTCGGTAGTGGTCGGTCGGGTGGACATCGCTCTCGGGCGAACCTTCGACGAACGACCGCGCGACGGGCAGCGGTTCGCTGATACCTGATGACTCGACCAGCAGGTAGTCGAACGACCGGGTCTCGGCGAGTTTCGCCGTTTGTTCGAGCAGGTCGCCCTGCAACTCACAACAGATACAGCCGTTCGAGAGGTCGAGAACGCCCTCCTCGCTGTCGTCGGCGTCGGCGAGCAGTTCGGCGTCGACGTTCACCTCGCCCATGTCGTTGACGACGACGGCGACTTCCATTCCGCGTCGGTTCTGCAACACGTGGTTGACGAGCGTCGTCTTCCCCGCCCCAAGATAGCCGCTGACGACGGTGACCGGGATTCGGTCGGCGTCGGTATCGCTCATATCACGTGGGACGGTACCGAGTAACGTATCCTCTGGCACCGTCACTGGTCGGTGACACTCATCGAATCAGACGAGAGGAGACGGAACGCTTCGCTACGGCGCGCCCGCGAGCACGAGCGTGCTGTCCTCGTCGCTGACGCGAATTTGCCGCGTCGCCTCCGGCGGGATGCGGACGGCGTCGCCGGGTTCGAGCGTTACGTCGTCGCCGTCGATGCTGACCGTCGCGCCGCCGTCAATGAGCAGGTACACCTCCTCGTGACCCTCGTCGCCGTGGTCGTGTTCCATCCCCGACCACCCCGCCTCACAGTCGAGCACCGTCACACCGAGGTTGTCGGTGTCGAGCGCGTCGCGGAGAAAGTGCATTCCGTCGGATTTCGGTTCGACGTCTCGGTAGTTGACTTTCGAGTGGGACACACGGAGGGTTCGGTAGCCAGTTGGAAGTAAGTTGGTTGCGGAGGCTGGTTGAGACAGCTGTTCTGTACCGCGAGCGAGGCCGTAAGGCCGAGATGAGCGACCATTTTGTGCAGATTTTTGCAAGTGGGGGTGCGCTTCGCGCACCCTCCGCAGCAAAAAGGCGCGTTAGAATGAGTTCTTTATCTTCTCGAAGAAGCCTTCCTTCACGTCGACCTCCTCGCCGCCGGCCTCGGCGAACGCTTCCAGCGCCTCGCGCTGTTCTTTGCTCATCTGTTCGGGCGTCACGATCTGCACCTGCACGTAGAGGTTGCCCTCGCCGCGGCGGCGGAGTCGCGGCATCCCCTTACCTTGGAGGCGGAACGTCTCGCCGCTCTGGGTCCCCTCCGGGATGTCCATCTCGACGCTGCCGCCGAGCGTTGGGATTTCGACGGTCGCGCCGAACACCGCCTGCGGGAACGAGATGGGATGCTGGTAGTGCAGGTCGTCGCCGTCGCGCTCGAAGTCGTCGTGCGGGCGAACCTGCACGTCGATGAGCAGGTCGCCGTTCGGGCCGCGGTTCTCCCCGGGGGCACCTTCGCGCTCCATCCGTAGCGTCTGGCCGTTCTGGATGCCGGCCGGCACGTCGACGGTGAGCGACACCTCCTCGCGGACGATGCCGTCGCCGCCGCAGGTGCCGCAGGTCTCGTCGTACAGTTCCCCGTCGCCGCCGCAGCGGCGGCAGGTCGTCGTCTGCTGGACGCGGCCGAACGGCGTCTGCGACACCTGCGTGACCTGGCCTCGACCGTTGCACTCCGGACAGGTCTCGGCGTCGGCGTCGGCGGGGTGGCCCTCGCCGTCGCAGTCCGGGCAGTGCTCGGGTCGCGTGATGGTCACCTGCTTCGTGACGCCCTCGTACACGTCGTCGAGGTCGAGCGTCAGGTTCGTCCGGAGGTTGCGGCCCTGTCTCGGGCGGTCCTGCTGGCCGCGGCCGTTGCCGCCCGCGCCGCCGCCGAAGAACTGGTTGAAGATGTCCTCGAAGCCGCCTCCACCGCCCGCACCGCCGAAGGGGTTGCCGCCGCCGAACCCGCCTGCGCCGCCACCGACGCCGCCGCGTTTCTCGGCCTCCTCGAACCGGTCGTGACCGACCTGGTCGTACATCCGACGCTTCTCGTCGTCGGTGAGCACCTCCTTGGCCTTCTTGACCTTCTTGAACTTCTCGTCGGCGTCAGGGTCGTCGCTCACGTCCGGGTGGTACTCCGCGGCTTTCTTCCGGTACGCCTTCTTTATCTCGTCCTCGTCGGCGTCGCGCGACACCCCGAGTACGTCGTAGAAGTCCTCGCTCATCAGTTATCTCTCGTTATTCGGGGGAACTACTTGAACGGAATGGCTCGGCGGCAGTCGTCGTGGGTCGTGTGAAGAATACTACTCGTCGAATCGGTGCTGGAGTGATGGGTTGGGCGAGTGGCTTACTCGTCCTCGTCCACGTCCTCGAAGTCGGCGTCGACGTACTCGTCGCCGTCGTCCGACTCGTCGCCGCCCATGTCACCCATACCGCCGGGGCCCGCGCCGCCGGGACCGCCCGCCGCGCCGCCCGCGCCGCCGGGTCCGGCCTGCGCCTGCTGCTGGTACATCTTCTTGCCGATCTCCTGCAGTTCCTTCGAGAGGCTCTCGGTCGCGTCTTCGAGTTCCTCGGTCGAAGCGTCCTCGTCTTCGAGCGTCGCCTCGACGTCCTCGATGGCCGACTCGATGTCGGCGTAGAGGTCGTCGTCGATGTTCTCCTCGTTCTCGTCGAGGAGTTTCTCTGCGCGCTGGACCGCGCCTTCGGCCTCGTTGCGGGCCTCGATGCGCTCGCGGCGCTGCTTGTCCTCCTCGGCGTGTTGTTCGGCTTCCTCCTGCATCCGCTCGACCTCCTCGTCGGAGAGCCCCGCGCCGCCCTCGATGGTGATGTCCTCTCTGTTGCCGGAGCCTTTGTCCTCGGCTTCGACGTTGACGATGCCGTTCTCGTCGATGTTGAACGTCACCTCGATCTGCGGCGTTCCGGCGGGCGCTGGCGGGATGCCCGTCAGCTGGAACTCGCCGAGCAGTTCGTTGTTCTGCGCCATCTCGCGCTCACCCTGGAAGACGCGCACCTGCACGGAGGTCTGGTTGTCCGCCGCGGTGGTGAAAATTTTCGACTCCTCCGTGGGGATGGTCGTGTTCTTCTCGATGAGGCGCTCGAACAGGCCGCCCTTGACCTCGATACCGAGGCTGAGCGGCGTCACGTCCAAGAGGACGATATCGTCGACTTCGCCGCCGAGGACGCCGCCCTGGATGGCCGCCCCGAGCGCGACGGCCTCGTCGGGGTTGACGTTCTTCTTCGGTTCTTTGCCGACGAGCTCCGTCACTTTCTCTTGGACCTGCGGCATCCGGGTGGAGCCACCGACGAGGATGACTTCGTCGATGTCGGATTTCGAGTAGCCGGCGTCCGAGAGCGCCTGCTCGGTCGGGTCGACGGTGCGGTCGATGAGGTCCGACGTGAGGCTCTCGAACTTCGCGCGCGTGAGCGACTGTTCGAGGTGGACCGGCCCGGAGTCGGTCGCCGTGATGAACGGGAGGTTGATGTCGGTCTCCTTGCGCGAGGAGAGTTCGATCTTCGCTTCCTCGGCCGCGTCCTTCAGACGCTGGAGCGCCTGTCGGTCCTCGCGGAGGTCGATGCCGTGGTCGTTCTCGAACTCCTGGGCGAGGTAGTCGATGACGGCCTCGTCCCAGTCGTCGCCGCCGAGATCGTTGTCGCCGTTGGTGGCGACCACTTCGTAGACGCCGCCGCCGAGGTCGAGAATAGAGACGTCGAAGGTGCCGCCGCCGAGGTCGTAGACGAGAACGGTCTGGTCGGAGTCGTCGTCGAGGCCGTACGCCATCGACGCCGCCGTC
Source organism: Haloprofundus salinisoli (assembly GCF_020097815.1). NCBI lineage: Archaea > Methanobacteriati > Methanobacteriota > Halobacteria > Halobacteriales > Haloferacaceae > Haloprofundus > Haloprofundus salinisoli. The sequence continues at coordinate 2,833,534 of NZ_CP083663.1, read as the reverse complement.
GGTTCGTTGATGATACGCTCGACGTCGAAGCCGGCGATCTCGCCGGCGTCTTTCGTCGCCTGGCGCTGTCGGTCGTTGAAGTACGCGGGGACCGTGATGACCGCCTTCTCGACGTCGTCGCCGAGGTACTCCTCGGCGTCGCGCTTGATCTTCTGGAGGATCATCGCCGAGATCTGCTCGGGCGTGTACTCCTCGCCGTCGACCTCCACGGTGAACTCTTCCTCGCCCATGTGACGCTTGATGGAGCGGAACGTGCGGTCGGGGTTCTGGATGGCCTGGTTCTTCGCCGGTTTGCCGACGAGTCGCTCGTCGTCGGTGAACGCAACGACGGAGGGAGTCGTGCGGTCGCCCTCGGCGTTGACGATGATTTCGGGGTCGCCACCTTCCATCACCGCGAACGCGCTGTTCGTGGTACCGAGGTCGATACCGAGAATCTTGTTAGTCGCCATTTGCCGACAACTACCGGTTTGCGCCGGTTAAAGGTTACTAGACTGGACGGCGGGAGCGAGGAAAACACCTCGTCCCCCGCTTGCGATTTTCTATCGGCGCGCCGGACGAGGTCGGCGGATTTTTATCGACGCGCTTTCCGAGCGGACGGCCCGGTTCGGCCCGCGTCGAGCGACTACTCGTCGCCCTTGCTCACCGTCACCTGCGCCGCGCGGATGACCTTCTCGGCCATCTCGTAGCCCGGTTGGTAGACGTCGGCGACGGTGCCCTCGGGGTGGTCGCTGTCGACGCGCATCATCACCTCGTGGCGCTGGGGGTCGACGGCCTCGCCGGGGTCGGGTTCGATGGGTTCGACGTTCTCGTCGTCGAGGACGCGGTCGAACTCCTTGAGCGTCGACTCGACGCCGGGGCGGATGTCGGCACCCTCCTCCTGGTCGAGTGCCCGCAGGAGGTTGTCGCGGACGCCGACGAGGCGCGACACCAACTCCTCGGTCGCGCGGTCACGGATGTCGTCCTGCTTCTTCTTCGCACGCTTCTTGTAGTTCTGGAAGTCCGCCTGCGTGCGGCGCAGACCCGCCTCCAGTTCCTCGACGCGGTCGTCCTTCTCGGCGAGTTCGGCTTCGAGTTCGTCCGCGCGCGTCTGTAACGCGGCCACGTCGGCGGCGAGGTCGTCGTCGTACTCCGCGGCGCGCCCGGCGAGACCTTCGCTCGTCGGCGCTTCTTCCGATTCGCCGCCGCGCTCGCCGCTTTCGGTCGCCTCGGCTCCCGCCGTCGACGCGTCTTCGACGGGTTCTTCGGGCGTCTCCTCGGTCTGTCGCTCCGCCGCTGACTCGTCAGTAGCGTCGTCGGTCATAGTCGGACTGTACCGCTGGTTCGGCTTAAGGATTGCAGAAACAAACGGCGGGCGGTGGCGGGACGGTAGCGGTGGACGACTCTGCGAGAATGGATAGAGATTGACAGTAAACGCGTGCTGAATACAACGCGCTTGTTCGATGTACACCAAATCATAGTTTCTCGAAACGCTCTCTCCCTGTTTATGTGAAGGGGAAACGTACCTACGATATGACCGAGGCAGACAGCGATGAGTTCGACCCAACTGCGCCCGAACAGCGGGAGATAGGGCGAGAGATGGTTGACCAGAGTACCGGACTTGGGTCGGTGATGGCCCATTTCTACCGCGGAGAGATGGATCGTGTCACGACGTGGCGACAGCGCCTCGACCAGACGACGACGTGGGCGGTGACGGTGATGGCGGCCATCTTGACGTGGGCATTTTCGAGTCCCGACAACCCCCACTACATTTTGCTCATTGGGGTAGTCGTCGTTACCGCCTTTCTCGGCATCGAAGCGCGACGGTATCGGGACTACGATGTCTTTCGCTCGCGGGTTCGAATGCTCCAAGAGAACTTGTTCGCGAACGCCCTTGACCCAACGCAAGAAGTTGAACATCAAAACTGGCGAGCGGAGTTGAGTGCGGACTTCCGCGTCCCGACCCTGAAAGTCTCCTTCCAAGAAGCGCTCGCCAACCGGCTTCGACGCGTGTACCTCGCCCTGCTCGGGGTCTTACTCGCTGCATGGGTCTTTCGGATTACAGCGTTTACGCCGCCACGTCAAACCTGGCTTGAAGCCGCTAAAATAGCTTACATCCCCGGAATTGTCATGGTTACTCTCGTCGGTGCGTTCTACGTGATACTGGTAGGCGTTGTGTTTTGGCCCCGAGAACGCCACGCCAAAGGTGAATTCCGTGAAGGCGACCCCGGCGAGTGGAAAGAAACGAACCAATAAATACACGCTCTGTATCTCGCATGCTGTTTCTGGCAAGAATTGGGTAGGTTTCTACGGTCGTGCTGAATACAGCGCGCGACTACAGCAGATTTCTCACACCGAACCACAGGGCTGTCTATTGCTGAATGCAGAGGGCGAACTTATCAGTGGGTAGACTGTATTCGAGTATAGAGATGGATTCCTATCCCAAATTTCTGCTTGCTGCTGCAACAGGCTTGTTAATGGGGATTCCTCTTTGGCTAGCCATCTTCTACCCTGAGATACTCTCCATCAGACTGTTCACTAGTGTAGCATTCTGGGTTCCTATGGCTACTCTACTCCTCGTAATGCTATTCGGATTTTGGATAGGTCAGCGGTCAAAATTCGCGTAACCTGTTCTTCTCTTGAACTCAATACACATGTCCACTTAGCGGTTAGTTCAGAGCCGATGGGGCGAAATAAATGGGGTTTCAGTGAGAGATACACCCTCTGTATCTTGCACTCCGTTACTGACAGTGGTTGAGGAGTTCATTCACCGGCTGCTGAATAGAGTGCGCATATCGGTTATCGGTTCAGCGCTCGATGTGGGCGCTAATCAAATCGCTCAGTACAGGTGAGCTGGCTAACGGTAGGCAATAATCAGTTCTGCTGGGTTTCAAGTTCTTCCACTCGTCGTTTCAGTTCCTCTATCTCTTCGTCATCGGCCCCGCCAGTCGCACGGCTAATGAGTGCAACAACGCCGATGAATACCGGGACAGTCACAATCAGGAAGAGGAGGAGAATGAACCACGTTTCAGGGGACATACTCGCGAGATTATCAGTGACTCAATTGATTCTTTCGGACGTCTACTGAACGGTTAGTTCAGCGTTGGTGAGTCGAAATAAATGAGGCTTCTGTGATGGCTGCAACCTCTGTAGTCAGCACGCGATCTCTGACACCGGAAAGAGAGGTTCCAGCGATAGTGCTGAATACAGAGCGCGAATCTTGAATTGGTTCCGTCAGGGGATCATTTTGACCGACAGCCTCAGTACTTATTCAGCCAGAATATGATTTGTGAACATGGCTTCTGGCCGCCGGTTACTCTCGATTTGGTTTGCCTTCCACCTGTCTGTCGGTATTGGCTTGATGGGAGTCACCAACGCGCTACTCAGAGGGACAGAAGTATCTCAGGGAATTCCGTTAGTGATTGGGGCCGCCGGTGCGTTGATGGCAGCATACGTCCTTCTCCGAAGGTTCCCTGAACTCAAATCCGGTGTGGTCTGGCGCTGCGGATTTCTCACTACTGTGTTGTTCATCTTCGGAAATGTCGTTACACCAAACGGCATTTACTCTCCCACTGGCGAGAGTTCACCACTCACTATTGGACTTCTCTGGCTCGTCGCGATGGCAGTCGCGTATGGGGTGAGTGTGAGAGGTGGCTATGCATGGCTTTTGAACCGACTTGTTTCTCGGTGACTACTCTAATCTCAGCAAATCGTTCCGGTGGCCAACACGAGGAATCGCCTGATGAACTCACCTTCTGTATCTTGCAATCCGTTACTGACAGCTGTCGTGGAGTTCGTCGAGGCTGTGCTGCATACACAGCGCGAATCGGCCACTGGTCAGTAGTGGTCTGGCGAGGAATCAGATTGGTAGATACAGACTGACTATGTATCGGTGGTCTCTGCGTTGCACTTGTTGTGCCTCCATATCGAGATTTTTTCAGGACTGTCGGAGAACGGTAATCCGAGTTTAATATTGAGGCTCCAACAAGGGTATCCCCACTCGTAGATTTTCGCTTGAGTCCATGCGTCGTCTGGTTGATTGTCTCCCTTCGCGTATAGTGTGTATAACCCTGCCTCCGTCGGATAGCTGGAAAATTCCCCGCCACCTGCATCGTTCTTCTCTCTATCACCGGATGTGACCTGAATCGACGACCAGTAGACGACCTCATCACCATCCTGAAGCACTGCATGGACGGTGTGTTGGCTCTCGGTATGGTTCGATACCGACAGTTCGACCAGACGACTCTCAGTTATTGATTCTTCTTGGGGCGAAGAACACCCAGCGAGGCCAACCCCAAGAGCGGCCCCACCAAGTTGGAGAATTTTTCGGCGAGTTGGAGAGTAAACCATATTCCAGCATCTTCTCAGTTGGATATAGTCTTTGTGTAGTTACTAATCTGACCAATTCGCACCACGAATTGCTCAATCCAGAGCGTGAATTGATTAGTGCAGACAAAATATTTACCGATTCGACAGTTTCTCAAAATCATGGATAGACGACAATTCTGCCTCGGTACAACTACTGTTCTGGCACTTAGTATCTCCGCAGGCTGTTCCACGACCACGAGTTCTTCCCCCACTGCAACGGAGTCCCCGGCCAGCGAAGGAGCAGATGGAGTCACTCCGACAGCCTCTCCTACACCCGATCCCCTTCCGAACGTCCCAAAACCAACCAGTAACTGCGAGATAAGTGAACTACCTGACTCAACCTATCCATCTCTGCCTTCCTCGGTTTCAAAATCAAGTGTGGTGAACTATTCTCTTGAATTTGAGAAGGCGTACTCTTCGGCAACCGTGGAAAACAAGCGGGAGGTCACCTTCAGCGGCTTCGATGGATGGGACACCAAGGTCATGCAGAGGACGAAAGCAGGGTTTGTCGTCCGAGTGTGGGTGAGCTTAGACTTCACGAAGGAAGGCGGCAGCACGACAGTTGCAGGGAGCGAGGAGTTCTACGGGTGGTATTACGTCACGGATGACTTCGCCGTTCACGCACCCGGAGATTCGTCGGGCTCAATTCCTTCGACCGGGTGGGAAACGGTCGCTTGTAAATAGGCATGCTCTACCTATCGGTCTGTTCAACTCATTCAGTGTAAAACAAAGGACGGCGGCTTGCTGAATACACCCTCTGTATCTCGCACGGTTTTTTGACACCATCTCGGTAGATCATTGGGGGAGATGCGAGATACAACGCGCGTATCGGTCATCTGGGGTTTGCTGATAAAAACGGTCGAAGGAGTGGTAAAGATAGGAGTATAGTTTACAAATTTGCAAACAGTTAAGACTCCAGGTTTCTGGAGGAATATCTCTGGGAGGGAAAGATTGAGATGGTCTCTCTTAACAGTAGGAATATGGTTTCTGTCGAAAGGATTTCGTTTGTGACTACTGGCCACGAAGCGGATGAACAACTGATTCGAGAGTATATCGTCCCTTCTCTTAATCGCCTCGAAACAATCGAGGGCTGTGAAGGAGTGCGATTTTCTCGCTTTGGGCAGGATACACGATATGAGAAGAGTGAGGTGATTCTCGGAATCTATGGGGAGTACGAAGCGGTCGTTGAAGCCGAACGTGAGCGGTGGGACGAACTCGTCGAAGAAGGTTTTGCCGAATCGTGGTCACGGAAAGGGATGCCCTTCGCCAACCGACCGGAGGACGTGCAGGAAATCCTCGGAGAAGCCTACATTCTTGGGAGCCATATGGCCGCAGAGTATTACGAAACCTTCGACGAGCGCCCCGGCTTGGTTGAGGAGGTAACTGATGATGCTGGCCGTCGATACGGTCTCTGGTCGGCGTTCCACGTCCTCGCCAATAACATCGGGTGTGACCCAGAAGAAGAGGTTGATGCCTACGACATCCTTCTCCGGGATAGACTTATTGCACTCACTGAACTCCGTGGTCACGATTTTGTGCGCACCCAGATTGACGAACTCCGAGCAGCACTTGACGAACTTGAAGAGACGGTCGATGAACTCGAAGAACAGGGGGGGTTCGAATACTACGACGGGCCCGAGTGACCAGTAGACACACCCACCTAACGACTGTATCGCCACCGAGAACGTGAAACGAACGAGATCTGATTGCTGAATACACGCTCTGTATCTCGCAGCCCGTTGCTGACAGCAGTCGAGGGTTTCGCTTACCGACTGCTTAATAGAGAGCGCGTATCTCACACAGAATTATCTCCCGATTCAATCAGATTGGATTGGTCAGTACAGAGCGTGAGTGTAACAGATGTTGTTAGTGATTGTCCGATTCACACCCTCCGAGTAAGACGAGCAACGGTGTTTCTGGCCAATCACCAGTGACAACAGCGACGCTGTAACATTCGTTTTCAGAACCTCTGGCCGCATCAATTGTGGCGTCTCTCCACTTGCTCTCGGGTATCTTGGCCCGAATAGTCCACTGGCGTGCATCCGGGTTCTCTTTCCACTCGTTGATGGTGTACTGTGGCCGTTCTTGTTCTGACCCCGGGTCCAGTTGATACGATGCCTGATGCACGGAAGCGCCGTCACGGAGGACTTCGAGCGAGACGTTGAACGGGTCTGCAATACTGTTCGCCAGCGTCACTGCTCCGAGTGTATCGGCTCGCATCCCAAGTTCGGCTTCGAGAGTTGCATATCCTGTTACCGACGTGAGGGCAGGCGTACCGAGGACTGCGAGGGCCTGACGGCGATTCATGTTGGTTACTACACCGAAAGGACGGTAAGTGCCTTCTGCAAAACTGATTCATCCGCAGGCACATTCTATCGGCTAATTCAGGATTCATTTGGAGAAAATGACGCAGTTCCCGTGCTGACTACATCCTCTGTATCTCGCAGCCCGTTACTGACAGCAGTCGAGGGTTTCGCTTACCGACTGCTGAATAGAGAGCGCAAGTCGGGCACGGAGAAGTCCTCGGGCAAGCTATTCAGTTCACTCAATACATCGTGTCAATTTATTAATCCTCGGCCACCAGGTTTCTTCATGTCCTCCCTCCACGAATTGTCTTCGTCGAGAAGAAAATGGAAGCGAGCCCTCCTGAGTAGTGGCGTCGCTAGCGTCGTTTATACTGGTATTGTCCTCGGGTACAGTGCGCTCACGCCCGACATACAGATCACCGGCTCATTCTGGTCATCAGTTGGAATTGGATTGCTCTTCGCGTACGGGACAATTGGAGTTCCAATCGTGCTCTGGGTGCGCTATCGAATTCGAGGTCCGTCCATTCTCATGGGACTCGTCCTACTGTTCTGGCACGTCTTGATTTACCTGCCCGTTCTAGGGGGTGAAGGAGGTGACGCACCTGCATTCGCCTTGGTGCTCTTTTGGGCACCGTTCTATCTGCTTGCGTATGGTCTACTTGCCGGGGGTGAGTATTGGCTCCGGAGACGAAATGTCGCCACCCCTGTGTCACAGACCTAATTTTCGGTGGTGAACTCGCACGAGACACACGCTCTGTATCTCGCACGGTTTCGCCAAACTGTCTTTGATTGAGGATTTCTAACAGAGTCCGGTGACCTGAACTGCGCAGAGCGGTGTGATCAGGGTCAGAGTGAGATATTGTACCGCGAGCGAGCCCGCAAGGACGAGCGAGCGGCCCGAGGAATCCTCGAAGGCGCGGAGCGCCTGAGAGGGTGACGCTGTGTTTTGGTGCAGTTTTGCCGAGGGCCGCGAAGCGGCCCGCAGCGCAAAAGGTGCTATTGGTACATCCGCAGCGGCTGCGCCTGCGAACTCTCGTCGTTCTCGGCGTTCTGAAGGCGCTGGGCGAGTTGCTGCTTGGCCTCTCGAATCTCCTCGGCCCGGTCGACCAGGTCGTCTGTCGGCACCTCGATATCCAACAGCGCATCGATACCCTCTGTGACGACGACGCGGGCCGCCTCCGGGTCGGGGAACTGCGGGTCGGACTCGACGACGAGACCGACGGCGTTCTGGTCGTTCTCGATGGCGTAGCTCAACAGCGCGCCGGTCGGCCCGGAGACGAGGCCCATCTCGGCGGGCGAGTCGATGCCGGCTTCGTCAAGCATCGACGCGGCGTCGCCGGTGCCGATGCCGTAGAGTTCGGGCGGTTCCTCGTCCTTCTCACGCGGGAGACCGCTGATGTAGACGGGCGTGAGCCGTTTCTCGTCGAACCAGTCGCTCAGACAGTCGGCGAACTCTGTGGCCGCGCCGGGCGAGATGGGCACGTCGCTCTGCAGAACGAGCAGGTCGCGCTCGGTATCACCGTAGATGCGCACCGGCGGGTGGATGCTCCGGTCGTCGTCGCGATAGACGGCGACCTTCGGGATGCTCTCGCAGTAGACGTTCGCGTAGTGGTTCATCTCGAACGTCTCGACGAGGTGGTCGGCGGCAATCTTTCCGACCAGTCCGACGCCGGGAAGGCCCTCTACGAGCAGCGGTTCATCGAACTCGAGGTCGTCGGCGAGCACGTTGATTCGCGCCATAGGCGGTGAGACGAAGGCCAACGTTGTAAAACCGCCCCGCCAGGGCGACAGAATCGGCTCCGCGCGCCCACTCCGAAACCGACAAACGCGCCGCCGGGAAACTCGACTACATGAACCCCTTGGAGCGGTACGCGCCGCTCGTCGACGACGAGGAGGCGTTCTTCGCGGCCTGCGAGCGACCGCTTCCGTCCGTCGTCCGCGTGAACACCATCAAGACGACGCCCGAACGCGCCCGCGAGGCGCTCGACGAGGAGGGCGTCGGCTACGAACCGGCCGGCTGGCACGACGAGATACTGAAACTCGACGGTCGCAGTCCCGGGACGACGTGGCCGTACTTCCACGGCTGGCTCCACGGCCAGGAGGAAGTGTCGGCGCTCCCGGCGCTGGCGGTCGACCCGCGGCCCGGCGAGTTCGTCTGGGACGCCTGCGCCGCGCCGGGCAGCAAGACGACCCAACTCGCCGCGCTGATGGACGACACCGGCCTCTTGGTCGGCAACGACAACAACCTCGGGCGGCTCTCGGCGCTCCGGCACAACGCCGAGCGACTCGGCGTGACGAACCTCGCGGTGACGAACCAAGACGCCAGAAATTTCTCGCTCAAGCCGTTCGGCTCCGACCAGTTCGGCGGCCGCGAGAGTAGCGAACTCGACGGCGCGGCGCGGGAGGCGTTCGACCGGGCGCTCGTCGACGCCCCCTGCTCCTGTGAGGGCACCGTCCGGAAGAACCCCGACGTGCTCGACCAGTGGACGATGGACCACGTCTACAGCGTCGCCGGTATCCAGAAAGGCGTGCTCCGCCGCGCGATTCAGGCGACGAAACCCGGCGGCACCGTCGTCTACTCCACCTGCACGTTCGCACCCGAGGAGAACGAGGCCATCCTCAGCCACGCGTTGGAGGAGGAAGACTGCCGGATGGTTGAGTTCGACTCGCCGCTCGAAACGGTGCCGGGCGTCACCGAGTGGGAGGGCGACGAGTACCACCCCGACGTGACGAAGGCCCACCGCGTCTACCCGCACCACAACGACACGGGCGGGTTCTTCTGTGCGAAACTGGAGGTGGAAGCATGAGCGACGAGGAGAGTGGAGCCGGCGGCGAGAGCGCGGAGGACCCGACGAACTCCGGCCAGCAGTTCGACCGCCTCCCGGCCACCGCCGCCGACCGCGAGGTGCCCGGCCGGGCGACTCGCGAGGAGGTCGTCGGCTGGTGGGAGGAGCGCTTCGGTATCCCGCCGGAGACGTTCGACGGCTTCACCTTCTGGGAGAAGGGCAAGGGCAAAATCTGGGCGTTCCACGGCGACACCGCCGACCCGATACGCATCGAGGGGCTCGGCATGTCGTTCCTCCGGACGCGACAGGAGCACTGGAAACCGACGACGAACGCCGTCCAGCGCTTCGGGAGAGAAGCGAGTAAAAACGTCGTCGAGCTCTCCGGCGAGGCGGCGAAACGGTTCGCCGCCGGCGAGGACCAAGAGGTGGAGTGGGACGGCGACTGGGGCTATCTCGTCGTCGCTCACGAACTCGTCGGAGAGACCGAGCCGATGGGCGTCGGCCTGTATCTCCACGGCGAACTCCGGTCGACGGTCCCGAAGGGGCGGCAGGAGTCGCTTCCGGTGCTCGACTGAACGACCACGACCGCTCGGTCACTCGCTCATCGAGGCGGTGAACGTTTGCTCCGACACGTCTGCGTACAGCGCTTCCACGTCCTCACCGAGCCGGTCGAGTGCGCCCGTCGTCCCGCAGGCGACGCGGAACAGCGACACCGTGTCGAACACCGACCCGAGCCAGACGGCGTCGTCGAAGAACACGCCGAAGCGGTGGCCCGTCGCCTCGAAGGGGTACGTGTCGTGGTCTCGACTGTCGAGACGCCACGCGACGTACACCGCGCCGCCGCCGGGCGGTCGCCACGGTTGGAACCATCCGCGGAACTTCCCCTTCCGACCGACGAGTTCGTGGTGATGAATCTCACCGGTAGCGGCGGCCTCCGGCGGGGCGAGAAACACTTCGCTGTCGAAGACGGTGGGTATCGCGCCGACGTGCGGCGACAGCATCGACTCGGTGAGCGTCGCGAGTTCCGATCGAAGTCGGTCGGAGACGGTCTCCGAGAGCGTCGCGGCGTACCGACGCGTCCCCGGGCGTTCCGGGAACGCGCCGTAGCCGAACCGGAGTTCGTCGCGTGCAGCGCGGTACGTCCCCAGTCGGCCGGAGGCCGGACCTACCCGCCACGCGACGTAGAGACCGCCGGTCCGCCCGGCCCACGGCTGAATCACGCCCTCGTAGTCGACGTCGTCACCGCCGAAGGTACACGGGATAGGGTCGCCGCGTCGAGCGTTCTCGGTCGGCGCCGGTCCCCCTGAGTCGGTCATATTGTCGGAACGCAGGCGAGCGGTAAGTGCTTTTTATCGGCTCTCTGTCACCCTCGCCGTGTCGTCAGCCTTTCTCGCGGAGCGTCCCTCCGCCCAGACCCTCCCACTCGACCCGGTAGCCGAGCCCCGAGAGCACCGCGCTGGCGTCGTCGACGCCGCGGGAGTCGAGCACGGACTCGGCCGCCGAGAGCGACATCCCGGCGTCGAGTTCCTCGCGCAGTTCGTCGAGGACGGCCGGGCGGACGAGCGTCCGACCGAGCCGTTCGTGGGCCGGGAACCGCCGGTCTTCGACGGCTTCGACGCCGACGCCCAACTCGGCGGCCACCGCCTCGAGCGTCGTCACGTCGGGGTCGGGGTCGAGTTCGTCGGGAACGTCGGCTGCCGCGGCGGCGACGAGGTCGGTTTCGTACTCGCGGAGCACGTCGACGACGTCTTTCACCCGCACGCTCCCCGTGTACGGAATCGCGCGGTGGTCGCGAGCGCGAATCTCCTCGCCGACGCCGAGCGACTCGTCGACGGCGACGACCATGTCGACGGCTTCGAGCTCCGCCAGTTGCGAGAGCTTCTTCTCGACGTACTCGGGCGTCCAGAAACCCATAATCTCGAAGTAGATCCGAAAGTCGGCGAACTCGTAGTCGAACGCGAAGTCGGGAATCATCACGCGATAGCCGGTTTCGAGCGGTTCGGGTTCGCGTACGAGGTCCCAGTCGAGATTCAGGGCGGCGAAGCGGGCGGCGAAGTCGGCTTCGACGCCGCTGTCGTACGTCGGTTCGGCGACGGGGTCGACGCCCGGCACCGACACGTCCTCGTTCGTGAGCGTCATCTCGCGTTCGGTTCCCCTGTCGTCGACGGTCGCCGTGAGCGACCACTCCGGCGCTTTGGCGGCCGTCCGAAGCAAGCGGGCGAAGCCGGTGCCGTAGCGGCGGGTTCGTCGAAACAGCGCGTCGGGACCGGTGACGAGGACTTCTCGTCCCGCCGCAGTCTTTCGAATCTCGTACATCAGCCGCAACCGCTTCACCGCCGAGACGAGCGCCTTCGGGTCCGAACTCCGAACCCTGACTTCGGTGGCGTCGAAGAGGGCGGTCTGCGCGAGCGAGAGGTTATATTGAGAGAGGAGTTCGTCGGGTGACCACCGCGAGTCGAACGCGGCGAGTCGCTGGTTCACGTCCCGGTCGGCGTACAGCGACCCCTCCACGTCGGCGACGTCGACGCCTAGCCGGTCCGCCGCGGCGTCGACCGCCGCCGCTCGTTCGCCGTCGGTGGCGACGCCGCCGACGGATTCGGCGCTCTCGAAGACGACGCGGCGGGTTCGTTCCGGCGGTACCGCGGCGTCCGTCTCGAACGTCGCCTCCCGGTCGGCCAGCGCCGCGAACCCGCGGACGAGTTTGAAGTCGTCCGCGCCGGCTTCGAGCCCCGACAGCGCCTCGGTGAGCGCCGCCCGACGCTCGCCGACGTGGCCCTGGTAGGTGCCGAGCACCTTCGCCGCCAGCGGACGACGCGACGAGTCGACGAACTGCGGGTGGTAGCCGCCGCCGCGGCGCGACACCCGGAGGAGGTCTTTCGTCAGCACAGCCGTCGTTTCGTCCCGGACGATAAAAGCGCCGCGGGGTTGGAGTCGTCGGTTCGCCGGCGGAGCCGACGGCGACGACGGAGGACAAGGCTCATACGCCCCCGCGCAGACGCTCGGCTATGAAGCGACGGACGCTCGTGACCGCCCTCCTGCCGGCGCTGTCGGCGGGCTGTCTCTCCTCGCTCCCGAGAGCGACGGGACCGCGCGGGCCGCCCGAAGCACCGGCGAACGGCCCCGGTGAGACGCCCGAACCGGACCCCCTCTCCATCGAGACGTTCGACTACGAGGGAACCGACGGCGACCAACTGCGGGCGTTCGGCACCATCGACAACGGGAGTTCGGAGGAACGGACCGGCGTCGTGCGCGTTCGCGTCACCGTCGACGGCGAGGAGACGGTCGAAACGACGGAAGTGGCCGTGTCCGGAGACTCGACGGCGGAGTTCGAGACGGTCGTTCCCGTCTCCTTCGAGGCGTTCCAGCGCAACGGCCAGTTGCAGGTGACCGTCGAAGCGGCCGGGTCCGGCTGACTACCGCCGACGCGCCGCCACCCGCTCTTCGGCGGTTTCGGCGCTTACGAGTTCGTACAGCGTCGCCGTCTGTCCATCTTCTTTGGGTCGGAGAATCCGCCCGAGTCGCTGGGTGAACTCGCGTTCGCTCCCGCTGCCGGAGAGCACGACGGCGACGTTGGCGTCCGGCACGTCGACGCCCTCATCGAGGACGTTCGCCGTCACGACTCGGGAGTACGTGCCATCGCGGAACCGCTGGAGAATCTCTCGCCGCTCCGGCGCGCCCGTCTCGTTCGTGATAGCCGGGAGCAGGAACCGCTCGGAGAGGCGGTAGACGAGGTCGGTGTGGGCGGTGAAGACAATGACGCGGTCCTCGCGGTGGCGGTCCAGAATGCGGCCGAGTTCGCGCACCTTCTCGTCGGCGTTCATCATGATGTCGCGAGCGCGCTGTTTCGCCAGCAAGGCCTCGCGAGCGCGCGGGTCGTTTCCGGAGCGCTTCACGAGTCGCTGATAATCGCTGCCGCTTCGGAACGTGATGTTCGCCGTCCGAAGGTAGTCGACGAACGTGCCCTGGGCCGCTTCGTAGCGTTCGCGTTCCTCGTCCGTGAGTTTGACTTCGACGCGGCGAATCGCGTAGTCGGCGAGGTGGTCGCCCGCCAACTCGTCGACGGACACGTCGTACACCCTGCTGCCGACCAACTCCTCTACGACCTCGTGTGCGCCGTCGGGACGCTCGAACGTCGCCGTCAGCCCCATTCTGGCGGGAGCGGCCAACAACCGACCGATGTCGCGGTAACCCTCGCCGCCGAGGTGGTGGACCTCGTCGAAGACGACGAGGCCGAACTCGCCGCCGACGTCGTCGGCCCGGAGGTACGCGGAGTCGTACGTCGAGACGGTAATCGCCTCTTGTACCTGCTCACCGCCGCCGAACTGGCCGATGGGAATCCGGAACTCCGTTCGGAGCTCGCGCCGCCACTGCTCGAGGAGGTCTATCGTGGGAACGACGACCAGCGTCGGGACGCCGAGTTCGACCATCGCCGCGATGGCGACGACGGTCTTGCCGCTGCCGGTGGGGAGTTCCAGAATCCCGCGCCGACTGTTCGACAGCCACGCCTCCAACGCGTTGCGCTGGTACTCGCGGAGGTCGTACGTCGTCGAGAGATCCAAGGAGGTGTCGGGGAGCACCCGGTCGTCGCAGTCGACGCCGCACCCGTCGAGAACGCGCCGCAGTTGCGCGTAGCGGTAGGCGGGCGCGCGGGCGACGCCGCTTCGCGGGTCGTCCTCGACGAAAGAGAGCGACGGCACCGAGTCGCCGCTCTCGGCGTCGATGCGGATGGTGCCGTCCTCGTAGCGCAGCGTGACCGTCACTACTCCGGGGTTTGCGGGTGGAGACTAAAGGCGCTCCGGAGACGCGACAGGCCGCCGGGGACGCCGACCCAATGAGACAAGAGCCTCCGAGTCGACGTAGCGGGTATGGCAGACGAACTCGAATCGGCGGTCGAGACGTTCCTCGACGACGCCGACACCGTCCTCGGCGAGTACGAACAGGGCTACATGGACGCCGACGCCGCGCTGGGACAGCTCCAGTCGCACATCGAAGAGCTCAGAGACGAGTTCGAGGGGTAGGCCGAAGTCGGAACGTCTACTTTTCCGCCTGTCCGGCCGGTTCGACCGTCCCGAACGTCTGAGATACTGTTATCTCCTCCTCTCGCATCAGTAATATCATGAATATTAGTGATACAAGTGTGTCCGCGATCGTGATGCTACTCGTCCTCTCGACGTTCGGCGGCTTCATCGGCGTCGTCGCCGGGCAGACGGCGACGCCGCTCGACGAGTGTACCGTGATTTCGGAACCGGGACGGTATGTTTTGACGGAGGACATTAGGGATGCGACCATCGACGGGGAGGCGTGTATCGTCATCGAATCCGGTGGTGTCGTCTTCGATGGAAGCGGTTACGCCGTCGATGGTCGAAGCGATATGCGTGACGGAAACGCTGGCATCAGCGTCGTAGGAGACTTCGAACCCACCAGCGATATCACCATCCGTGACGTCGTCGTCTCCGATTGGGGCACGGGAATCGAGACGAACTTCGATACTGAGGTAACCCTCGAGAACGTCGTCGTAGAGAACAATCTGGTCGGAATCTTCGCATTAAGTAGCGACGTAACCGTCCGGGAGAGCATCGTTCGTGACAACGACTTCATCGGCATTTCCGGGTCGTCCGGGACGTTCGTCGTAGAATCGACAGACGTTGTGGACAACAACTTCGGAGTCGAACTTTTCGAGACGGCCGGTTCGGTCGTCACCAACAGTAGAATCGCCGGGAACGACCGATTTGGTCTCTCGGTGAGCGTCGGGTCGGAGATCGAGGTCTCGGACAACGTCATTGAGAACAACGAATTCGGCGTTCTCATCTTGTCGATTTACGGAGGGTTGATCGTTGAAAACAACGTTATCGCGAACAACGACCGACACGGCGTACTCCTCAGCGGTGACGTGGACTTTGGGGACTCGACCGAGAACGCGATCCGCGACAATCACGTCGTCGACAACGGCGTCAACGGGATTTTCATCTCGTCGCACACCGCCGACAACGTCGTCGAGCACAACGTCGTCAGCGGAAACGGCAACGACGGAATCAGCGTTCAGGCTGAATTCGAGGATTTCGGCTCCGCGGAACGAACTGTCGTGCGCTCGAATCTCGTCGAGCGGAACGGTGACGACGGTATCAGCCTCGGTGAGGGCGCTCTCGACACCGAAATCTCGGAGAACACTGTCCGCAACAACGGCGGTGACGGCGTCTTCGTCCGCGGTGCCGAGGGAACGACCCTCGACGGCAACGAACTCGTCGGCAACGGCGTAAACGGCATCAACGTTGTCGCCGCCCCCGGCACGACCATTGTCGAGAACGTCGTCGACGCGAACCGCAACGACGGTATCGGGCTGACCGACCTCGCCGGCGGAGCGGTCGTCGAACGTAACACGGTCACGAACAACCGCGACGACGGTATCGGAGTAGGCGAGAGCGACGGGAACCAGTTCGTCGACAACGTCGTCACCGGCAACGGCGACGACGGGTTCTTCCTGCGCGGGTCCGGCGGGAACGACCTCTTCGGGAACGTCGTCCGCGACAACGGCGACGACGGCATCTACCTCCTCCGCACGGACGAGGGTACCATCGTCGACAACGAAGTCGTGGGTAACGGCGACGAAGGTATCGAACTCGACAACTCCGACGGCAACCGCGTCGAGGACAACGTCGTCCGCGACAACGGCGGCCGCGAGATACTCGTCCGCAACGGTTCCAACGGGAACGTCGTCCGCAACAACTGAGTTCGGGTCGCTTTTCTGTTTTTGGTTCGACAGCTCGTGTGTAGTAGTCACCGCTGCCCGTCCGTAGGGTGTCCGCACTTCCGCGGAAGCAAGAACTATGCGGTCGGCCCGCACGGATAGGTGCATGACGGAGTTCTCCGAGCGAGTCGAGCGAATCTCTATCAGCGGCATCCGGAAGGTGTTCGAGGCGGCGGGCGACGACGCCATCAACCTCGGCATCGGCCAACCGGACTTCCCGACGCCCGAGCACGCGCGGGCGGCGGCCGTCGACGCCATCGAATCGGGGAAGGCGGACGGCTACACCTCGAACAAGGGCGTGTTGTCGCTCCGGGAGGCCATCGCCGCCAAGCACGAAAGCGACCAGGGCGTGAGCCTCTCGCCCGAGCAGGTCATCGCAACGTCCGGCGGGAGCGAGGCGCTGCACATCGCGATGGAAGCGCACGTCGACGACGGCCAAGAGGTCCTCATCCCCGACCCGGGTTTCGTCTCCTACGACGCGCTGACGAAACTCGCCGGCGGCGAGCCCGTCCCCGTCCCGCTCCGCGAGGACCTGACGCTCTCGCCGGCGGCGGTCGAAGACGCCATCACCGAGAACACGGCGGCGTTCGTCGTCAACAGCCCCGGCAACCCGACGGGTGCAGTCTCGCCGGAGGAAGATATTCGAGAGTTCGCCCGCATCGCCGACGAACACGACGTGCTCTGCATCTCCGACGAGGTGTACGAGTACACCGTCTTCGACGGCGAGTTCCACTCGCCGATCGAGTACGCCGAGACGGACAACGTCGTCGTCGTCAACTCCGCCTCCAAACTGTTCTCGATGACGGGGTGGCGACTCGGCTGGGTGTACGGCTCCGAGCGCCGCGTCGAACGGATGCTCCGCGTCCACCAGTACGTTCAGGCCTGCGCGAGCGCTCCGGCGCAGTACGCCGCCGAGGCGGCGCTGTCGGGCCCACGCGACATCGTCGACGAGATGACAGCCTCGTTCCGCGAGCGTCGTGACCTCGTCGTCGACGGCCTCACCGACGCCGGTCTGGAGGTGCCGACGCCCGGCGGCGCGTTCTACGCGATGCCGAAAGTGCCGGAGGGGTGGGTCGACGAGGTGCTCTCGCGGGGTGTCATCGTCGTCCCCGGCGACGCCTTCGGCGAGCATGGCGCGGGTTACGCGCGCCTCTCGTACGCGACGGGAACCGAGGAACTGAAAGAAGCCGTCGAAATCATGACCGACGCCGCCCGCGCCGTCCGCTGAGCGGGACGTTCTCGACGCAGATATAATTCGACGCGGACAGGATTTATCTCTCTGTTTGCTGGCGACTAGCCCATGGGAGTCGCACGACACGGAACCGGACCGGTGGCGGCGCTTCGCGCGTTCGGGTCACAGGTACACCCGGTGTTCATGTTACCGCCGGTCGCCGCGTCGTGGTTCGGCAGCGTTCTCGCCGGGTCGTTCTCGCCCGCGGTCGGGGGGGTCCACGCGCTCGCGGTGTTCTTCGCCGTCTACACCGCCCACGTCAAGGACGGTTACGTCGACTTCCACGTCCGCGGCGAGGACGACGACCACCCGCTGTCGGTCGGCGGCTGTCGCCTCGCGCTCACCGGTGCGACGGTCGGATTCGTCGCCTGTCTCGCCGCGCTCTGGTCGCTCGTCGGCCCCGTCGCCGCCGCGGTGACGCTCCCGTGTTGGGTCGTCGGCTATCTCCACGCGCCGCAGTTGGACATGCGCGCGGTGACGACGACGCTTGGCTATCCGACGGGCATCGCGCTGGCTATCCTGGGCGGATACTACGTCCAGACGGAGTCGTTCGCGGCGACGCCGCTGGCGTTCTCGCTCGTGTTTCTCGTGATTCTCACGGGGGTGAAGATTATCGACGACTCGAAGGATTACGCGTACGACCGCTCCATCGACAAGCGAACCGTCGCGGTGGTGTTCGGCCGACGCGACGCGCGGCGACTCGCATACACCTTCCTCGTCGCGGGACTGAGTCTCGTCGTCGGGTTCGCGCTGGTCGGCGTGTTTCCGACCGGAACCGTTCTCGCGGCCGCGGCGTTGGGCGTCGTCGTCGCCGTCTCCGCGCGGACGACGGACCCGTCGCTGGCGACGATGCTTCTGGTCCGTGGGTCGTACGTCTTCTTGGCGCTTCTCGTCGTAGCGGTCTGGTATCGACCGCTCGCGTGAGGGTCCCCCGGCCGCCCGTCCGTCGCTTAGTCCGCGATGGACGGCTCGTCGCCGAGCTGGACCTCCTCGTTGATGAGCGCGACGAGGTTCGCGTACGGGATGAAGGCGATGAACTCCTCGTCGTCGGTGAATATGTCGACGCCGTAGTCGCCGTGTTCGTAGTTCGCGCACTCCATGTCGCCATCTGGGAGAATCGCCCTGTACATAGGATACCAACCAGCAAGGAGATACTTGAAACGTCGGTCCGTTCGCCTACCATCTTCGTCCGCCGACTCCGGCTCGGGATGCCGGCGTCCGCCGCGTCGTAGAGGAATCCGCCGCGTCGTGGGGGAACCCGCCGCGTCGTGGAGAAACCCGCCGCGTCGTCGGCCATCGTCGGTGCATCGTCAACGTGAGGAGCAGTATCTATATCTACGCCCCCGGAGAGAGTATCGTCACAGAGATGTCTTCGAGATTGAGTTTCAGACATTCAAACTACTTCTGCGACGGTCGGAGGGAGGACGGTGTCGACGACGGCGGTTAGAGTCGTCGCGGTGCTTCTCGTCGTGATGGGCGTCGAGACGACGGTGTATCTGTGGCAGCTCAAGGAGTTGCAGATCGGCGGCACCGACGTCGAGTATCTGGGAACCATCGCCGTCGTCTTCTTCGCGTGCTGGGTCGTGCTGTTCTCGGCCGTACTGCTCCGGATTGCGATGACCGGAAATCCGCGGGTCGTCTGAGGAAATTTTGACCCCGTTTCCGGTGGAGCGTGTAAACGGACGGAACCGCTAGACTGCGTCCGGTTGCAACGGTTCGAAACTGTCCGAAACGGTCCGCGATGGTCGGGCGACGGCGACGACAAGGAGATACTAACTTCGCGGTGAAATTCACGTTCTATTGCTTAGCAGCCCGATAACTAACATCTTGAGTGTCCTCTATGTTGATGTGAACGACCTAACTGGCTTCCAACGAGACCTGCTGTTCGTCTGTGCGGGACACGACCACCCTTCGGGACAGGACATCAAAGTCCACATCGAGGAGTACCTCGGCGACGAGGTCAACAACGGTCGTCTCTACCCGAACCTCGACATCCTCGTCGAAGCGGAACTCGTCGAGAAAGGCACCCTCGACCAGCGGACGAACTACTACGAGCTGACGGAGAAAGGCCGTCGCGCCATCCGCCAACGCTGGGCGTGGGAGCGACGCCAGCACAGTCGCGCGTCGGACGCGAGAAACGACACGACGGTCGGCAGCAGCGCCGACTGAGCACGATTTCGGAGGGTTTTTTCGAGCGTCGCAGTCGAGAGCGGAGCGTCGGGGTGTCAGGTCCGCGACTCAAAAACCGTCGCTGCCTCGCCGCTACTTCGCCGTACTCACGATTTTGATGACGTCGCCCTCCTCCAGTTCGTAGGAATCCGAGATGCGTCGCTTCGATTTCGCGTCGACGGCGTGGAGATACCCGTCGCCGATGTCGGAGTGGACCGCGTACGCGAGGTCCAGCGGCGTCGACCCCCTGGGTACCAGAAACGCGTCGGGCAAGACGTTTCCCTGTCCGTCGGTCCACTTCGACTCGTTCTGGACCGGGTACGCCGTGAGGTGGTCGAGCAGGTCGTATACCGCTGCGTTTATCGCCTGCTGGACGCCGGTGCCGCCGTACTCGTCCATCACGTCGCGAATCTGTTCGAGCCCCTTCCGCTGGGCGTCGCTGACGTCGCCGACGACCTCGAAGTCCTCGTCGCCGGGGTCGTAGTCGACGACATCCGCCTCCGCCGCGCGGCGCAGCGCGAGTTCGCCGTCCGCCGTAGCGGGGATGACGAGTTTCTCGGTCTCGCGGAGTCGCCGAACGTTCTCCTCGGGGGCGATGTCGACCTTGTTGGCGACAAGGACGATGGGTTTGGTTCGCGCGCGCACGTCGCGCGCCAGCGCCTCGCGGTGGTCGTCGGTCCACTGCATCGGGTCCGAGGGGTAGTCGAGTTCGCGGAGGCTGGCGGCCACCTCGTACTCCGACGCGCCGAACCCGGTGAGCAACTCCGCGAGGGCGTCGTCGATGTCGAAGTCCGGTGACCGGGATTTGCGTTCGATGGACTCCCAGTTGCGGTCGATGATGCCCGCGAGCCACTGGTCCATCTCCTCCTCGATGAAGTCGACTTCGTCGAGCGGGTCGTAGGTGCCGACTTCGACGGGTTCGCCCTCCTCGTTGGTGCCGCCGGAGGCGTCGACGACGTTGACGATGACGTCGGCGTTGGTCAGTTCGTCGAGGAACTGGTTGCCGAGTCCTTTCCCCTCGTGCGCGCCGGGAACGAGTCCGGCGACGTCGAGCAGTTCGACGGCGACGTAGCGCTTGCCGTCCTCGCAGTTGCCGCAGCGCTCGTCGCGTTCGAGACAGGGGCACTCCGTCCGCGCGTACGTGACGCCGCGGTTGGCGTCGATGGTGGTGAACGGGTAGTTCGCCACGTCCACGTCAGCCATCGTGGCCGCGGTGTAGAACGTCGACTTGCCCGCGTTCGGCTTGCCCGCGAGCGCGATGGTGAGCATACCCACAGTTCCGCAGTCGCGGGGAATTTCCTTTCGGTTAGTCGGGGAGATTACTCGATTTCGCGCGTCATGTCCGAGCGGACGAAGCGCACCTCGCCGCGGGCGCGCATCGAGCCGTCGACGGTCGCCCCCTCGTGGACGACGAGGTCAGAACAGACGACGTCGCCGAGGATTCGCGCGTCGTCGGCGACGTGGACGGTTCCGGACCGTGTCGTCACGTCGCCGTGGACCCGAGTCTCCGAACCGACGGAGATGTCTTCGCGGGCGCGGAGGCTCCCGAAGATGTTGTTCCGCTGGCCCACTTGGATGGCCTCCGCGCGGACGTTACCGTGGAGTCGGCAGTCGCTGCCGATGCGGGCGGGCGTCGAGACGCGCCAGGCGTCGTCGGAGACGTGGCCGCCGCGCGGGACGACGAGCGGGTCGCGCTGTTCGTCGCCGTCGGCCATCGCCGCCGCGAGTTCGTTGGCGGCGTCGCGCTCGCCGAGTTTGAGCAGCTGCGAGAGGACGATGAAGTAGAAGACGAGCGTCGGGACGGGATTGCGGATGACGATCCAGCCGCTGGCCTCGAACCCCTCGTCTATCTCGACGTCGTCACCGATGTCTAAATCGCCCGAGACCATGAGGCGGCCGCCGATGTGGACGCGCTCGCCGAGGTAGGCGTCGTCGCCGACGAGGACGTTGCCGGCGATGTCGCACCACATGTCGAGGCGGCAATCGCCGTCGGCTTCGATGTCGCCGCCGAAGGTGACGCGTTCGCCCGCGGCGAGGTTCCGGCCGCGGACCCCGAAGTCGACGGTGGCTTGGCTGCCGACGATGACGTCGCCGTCGGTCACCAAGTCGTGTTCCTCGACGGTCGTTCCGTCGGGGATGCGGAGGGCGTCGAGAGGGTCCTGACCGGGTGGCACACTGCGCACCAAAACGTCAGGGATAATAAACCGTCCGTAAGACGCCCGGCAGACAACGAGCCACGTTTTTACGTTCCGGTGGTCAACGGCGGGGTATGACCGTTCTCTCCTTCGACGATCAGGGCGTCGACGTCGTCTACGACGGAACCGAGTTCCGACTCGAAAAGCAACTTATCGAGGAGGCGACGCAGAAATCCTATCCCGACGTGACCGACCACGAAGTACTCAAAATCGTCGAGAAGGAGCCCGAACTGAACGGCGAGGCGCGACGCATCGGCGACATCCTGGCGTAAGCGACTCTCAGTCGATTCCCGCGAACGGAACGCCGGGTTCCGAGCCGAGCGCGTCTTCTAACGGCGGTAGCTGACGCGGGTGGACCTGTCGCAGCGTGGTCTCGGAGCGACTTCCGGTTCCGTCTTCTCGTCTCCTCAGACGGACTGGACGCTCGCAAACACGTCGTCGTGTAGCCGCGAGGAGACGTCGTCGGCCAGCGTCCGGAGGTTCACCGTGTCGTCGCGGTTGTACGAGACGAGCGTGTCGAGGGCGTCGTCGTCGCCGCGTTCGTACTGCCGCCAGAGACGAACCGCGTCGCGGCCCGAGAGGTCCGGCCGGTCGCGCTCGATATCCAGATCCGCCTCTATCTGCTTGAGACCCCCGGAGAAGCCGAGCGTCTTGCAGGGGTACATCAGGTCGAGGTGCGGGGCGTCGACGTCGATGCCGAACGACTCCTCCAGGAAGGGTGCGTCGAAGCGGATGCCGTTGAACGAGACGAGAAGCGGCGCGTCCGCGAACTGTTCGCGCAGTGCCTCCGCCGAGAGGTCCTGCCCGCGGACGAGCGTCGTCGTCTCGCCGCCGCGGTGGAGGCTCACCGTCGTCACGTCGGCGTAGGAGGCGTCGAGCCCGGTCGTCTCGATGTCGAAGAAACAGGCGTCGTCGCGGAAGTTCTCGTACAGTCGCCAGCGCGCGCTGCTCGGCAGGGCGGCGTCGAAGTAGCGCGAGTCGCCGGCGTCGAGGCGGCCGGTCGCCTCGTCGATGAACGTCTCGATGCGGTCCGCGGTCGTCTCGCCGACGGCCGACCGATCGAACTCGTCCCAGTGGGTGATGCCCGACTCCCAGAGTCGGCGCTCGGTTTTCTCGCCGACGCCGCGAACGGGGATGAAACTGTTCTCAATTCGCACGTTCGTACGCCGGAGACGGGGAAACCTAAACCCGTCGCA
Organism: Haloprofundus salinisoli; assembly: GCF_020097815.1. Classification (NCBI taxonomy): domain Archaea; kingdom Methanobacteriati; phylum Methanobacteriota; class Halobacteria; order Halobacteriales; family Haloferacaceae; genus Haloprofundus; species Haloprofundus salinisoli. Next base: position 2,810,562 of record NZ_CP083663.1, on the reverse strand, counting down.
CCGTCACGCGAGGCGGACGACCCGACGACCTAACTCGTTCGGCGTCCTTCGATAACGTATGTGTGGCCGTTACACACTCTTCACCCCGCAACCCGAACTGGAAGAGCGGTTCGACGTGACCGCCGAGCGCCCGTTGGAAGCGCGCTACAACTGCGCTCCGGGCCAGCAGCTTCCGATTATCACGAACGAGGCACCCGACGCCCTGCAGTTCGTCCAGTGGGGGTTCATTCCCGAGTGGGCGGAGTCGCGCTCGAAGTCGTTCATCAACGCCCGCGCCGAGAGCGTCGCCCAGAAGCGGAGTTTCCGCGAGGCGTTCGAGCGGCGTCGCTGTCTCGTACCGGCCGACGGCTTCTACGAGTGGACTCCACGCGAGAACGGCGACGGCAAGCAGCCCTACCGAGTGGCTTTCGAGGACGACCGCCCGTTCGCCATGGCCGGCATCTGGGAGCGGTGGACGCCGCCGGAGGCCCAGACCGGCCTCGGCGAGTTCACCGACGACGGTGACGTGGGCGACCCCGAACCGATAGAGACGTTCGCGATACTGACGACGGAGCCCAACGGAGTAGTCTCGCCGCTGCACGACCGGATGGCCGTCGTCCTCGCCCCCACCGAAGAACAGGAGTGGCTCACCGCCGACCCTGACGAGGCGGCGGCGCTCTTGGACCCGCATCCCGAAGCCGAGATGCGCGCGTATCCGGTATCGACGCGGGTGAACAGCCCCGCGAACGACTCTTCGACGTTGGTCAAAGAAGTAAACCCGGTGTAGCGACGAGCTGCGCTTTGGGTATAGCGAAATGGAGTTTGTATGATCGTGTGGCGACGAACGATTCGTCCGAAGAGATGCTCACGCGACGTGGAAACACGGACGAACGGCAGTAAGCGGACAAAGCAGGTACCTCGACGCGCCGGATCGAGTTCGCCTGCTCTCGGATAGCGGACACGACTCCCCTCGACCCAACGTGAACGATGAAGGGTTGGAAGCTTTATCCGCAGTTGGTTCAGCGGATACGTTGCGAGCGACTGTCTTCGAGTAGCTTCGAAGATAGATATTCAACTTAGTAGCCGGATAGATATCTATCAAAATATCTAGATAGTTTTATAGAAATACGTCAGAGCAGCGCCGAAATACTGGTGACACTCTCAGCTATCGGCTCAGTCTTGGAGACTCGGAGGAAGAAATCGAACGACGGCTCAGAGTATCGAGTAGATGTTCGACTCGTACGTCTCCCGAACTTGCCCGCCCCAGTTGTGGGTGTACGTGTCGATGATGTCGGTAGCGACGTCGCCGCGGAGATACTTGACGATGCCGCGGTCGCCGGTCCGCTCGCGGAGGTGCGTCGTGAAGAAGTGCCGAAAGTAGTGTGGCGTGACGTTCTCGGTCGCGTCCCCGCCGGAACGGTACCACCCCGCCTCGCTTGCGTAAGTGGTGACGATGTTGTGAACGGCGTTCGGCGTGAGTCGCTCGCCCCACCCTTCGCTCGTACCGACGAACAGCGGGTCGGCGGGTGAGACGGGGTCGGGACGAATCGCCAGCCACGATTTCAGGAACCGAGAGAGTTCGTCGTCGATCGGGATCACAGTGTCGCGCTTCCGCTTGTTCGACGCCGACCGAATCTCGCCGTTGTGTCGCTCGCCGACCGTCGGATTCGAAGAGACGAAAAGCGAGTTCGGACGAGCGTCCAGTTGAGGTCGCCCGCCGAGATCGTAGGCGTTCGACAGCTCGGGGTCGGCGAGTGACACGTCCCGGAGGTCAAGGTTGCAGAGCTCTCCCACCCGGATGCCGGTTTTGAGGAACGTCCCGACGAGCGCTCGGTGGAGAGGATGTCGAACGTCGGCGACGAACGCCCGCATCGTCGGTACGTCGATGTCGCGGCGGGTCGGATCTTTCTCGATCGACTCGTCCATTTCCTCGGTGACGAGCGTCATCGGGTTGGAGTCGAAGACGCCGACTTGGGTCATGTAGCCGTAGAAGCGGTGGAGGTACGCGGCGTAGATAGCGACCGTGCTCGACGCGACGGTGCCGCGCAGCGAGTGGACCCACGCCATGCAGTCACGGTGGGTGGCGTCGGCGGGGGCGACCGATCGACCACCGGGGTTCCGGTCGGGATCGGCGAGGAACGATTCGAACCGACGCAGCACTCGTTCGTACTCGGTCCGCGTGCGCTCTGACTTGCCGTGGTACACCATATCTTGGAGGAAGTAGCCGACGGGGTCGTCGGTCTCTGCTGTCCCCCCGGTGGATTCACTCGCCATCGGTCACCACGTATCCCCCTTCGCGTCCGTTGTACCGAATTCGGTTCGCCGACTGCAACGAGTCGAGCGCGTCTTCGAGTCGGCTCTCGAAATCTCCCGAGAGCGCTTCGACCAGTTGGTCCCACGACATGACGTCCCGTCGATGGAGCACTTCATGGACTCGGTCTTCGAGCACGTTACCCCTGGGGTTCGGGGCGTCAACAGGGGCCTCCAGAGTTTCGTCCGACGCGTCGAGATCGAAGTCGCGTCGACCCGCTTGAACCATCGTCCGGATGAACTCGCTCTGGCTCATCCCGAGTTCGTCGGCGTGGTCGGTCCACTGTTCTTTCTGATACGTCGGTACGTACGTCTTCACCGACGACCGACTGGTGTCCCGTTCGCTCACGTTTCAGCGTCGGAGCGGTCCACTATCAAGGTATCCCTACGTTCGTATCTTAGCGTACTAAGATTCTTTTTTGGGACCGACAAAACCGTGGGTGAGCTGAGCAAAGGTTGGGTTATACCCCCACAATTCGGTGGAGAAGTACCATAGCACAATCTATTCAAACACGGTGGAGTCGGCCACCACAGACGTGGTGGCCGCTAGCACCGAGAGACGCTTCGGTAATCGAAGACATCTTACCCAAAAACTCGAAGCGACGAGGAGTCGTCTGCGGGGTCTGGAACTATCGCCGCTAGACGCGAATCGCCGTCTCCGAGGAAACTTCGGACAGGAGCGCCTTGGTCTGGTCGATGGCGCTTCCCCGTTCGGCGTCGTTCTCCATCAGCACGGTTTCGCTCGGAAACAGGTGGTCGCCGAGGACGAGACCGTGGTCGCGAGCGGTCGACCCCGTCATGGTAAGATAGACGCCGAGGCCGGTGTCGGCGATGGCGGCTTCCTCCTCCCGTCCGTCGTCGGCATCGGGGTATCGGAAGTCGACGTTTTCGATGGCGTCGGTTCCGAGCACCGCCTCGACGAGTCGTTCGTACCGCGGCGAGATGCACAGCGGGCCCTCGTAGTCGGCGACGAACGAGCGGTCGAGCGTCGCTCCGGCGGGGAGCACCTCCGGTGTCGCCATCAACGTGTGGTAGACGGTGTCGCCGAGTCCGGTGACGACGCGAACGTCGGACTCCATCGGGTCGATGCGGGCGTTGATGTCGTCGATACTGCCGATTCCGTCCGGTTCGAGGCTGACGACCTCTTCGAGAACGAGGTCAGCGCTGTCGAATCCGAGAGCGAACTCGTGGGTTCGGAGCGCGCGAAACGGCTCCTCGCGGCCGACGAGTTGGACGTCGACGCCGTCGAGCGAAAGCGTGACGCTGTCGAAGACGATGCGTCGCGGCAGTCCGGCGCGACCGTCTCGCAACAGCGTGTACTCGGGTTCGGTCGGGTCCGAGAGGTCGCTGTACTCGGCGAGTCGTTCGTATACCGTCCGGTCGTCGGTGTTTCCTTTCGTGACCGACTTCTCGTAGCGGAGCGTCGAGGAGATGTCGTCGGTGACCGAATGCGAATGCGTGCCCGCCACAGTTGCGAAACGTTCGAGTACCGCTTCGAGCGGACGTCCCTTCCGCGGGACCGCGACGGACACGGTCTGTGTCATTGTCCGCTCAACGTAGCGGCGTCGTAAACCGATTACGTTTCGGGAGATTCTCCAACGAACTCGTGTCCGGGTCGACGGGGCTACTGTTCGCCGCCGAAGACGCTACTGAGACGGTCGCGGAACGAATCGAGCGCTTCGAGTTCCTGACGAATCAGTTCGAGTTCGGCCTCCAGTTCGGCGCGTTCGTCCGCGCTCAGTTCCTCGACGGAGACGAGCTGCGAATCGAGGTCCGCGAGGTCGCTTCTGACCTCACCCATCTCGTCGTCGAGCGATTCGACGCCGGCGTCGACGCTGGCGACACGCTCGTCGACGCCGTCGAGGCGACCCGAAACGTCGTCGACCGTCGACGCCAGGTCGGTGCGGTCCTCCCGCAACGCGGCGACGTCAGTCTCCAATTTATCGGCCGTTGCGGACAGCGACTCCAGTTCCCCGCGGAGGTCGGTGACGAGTTCGTCGGCGGTCCCGTTCTCGTCGAGGAACGTCTCGAGCGCGTCCGAATACGCTTTGAGGTCGTCCATCTGCGATTGGAGGCGACGAATCCGGACGTCGACGCTTCGCGGAAGCCCGAGATCGAGTTCGTCGCGGAGGAGTTCGAGGTCCTCGTCGTCGACGTCCCCCGACCGAATCTCGTCGGCGAGCGCCGCAGCCACACCCGTCTGCGGGGACGGTGCGGCGTCGGCGGCGACTGCGGCGACCGGAGTCGCTTCCACTTCGGCGTCCGGGGCCGGCGTCTCGTCCGACACTTCGTCGAACTGTGTGCCGAGCGGGGTTGCGTCCGACTGGCGGGCGACGACCGCTGCGGTGAGATCCGACGACAGCGAACGTGGAACCGGCGTGCTCTCGTCGACGGATTCACTCGACTCGACCGACTCATCCGCTTCGTCGGAAGTCGAAAGCGGGTCTTCGAGTGCCAGCGGTTCAGGCTCGTCGTCGGTGTCGGTCGTCTCAACCGGTTCGTCTGTCGTCTCAGCCGGTTCGTCCGTCGTCTCCGTCGATTCGCCGGTCGTCTCCGGCGGTTCCTCGGCGATCTCCGGTACCTCCGACAGCGGGTCGTCCGCGAGAGGGTCTTCGAGTGCCAACGGTTCCGGGGCGTCTGCGTCGTCCGCCGCGGGGTCGGACGACTCTGAGGTATCGAGGCCGGCGGCCACGGGGTCGTCGGCTTCCAGTCCGGGCAGTGCGGTCGCCTCGTCGGCGAGTACGTTCCGAACCACCTCGGAGCGGTCGTCTCCGACGACGGATTCGACGGTGTCACCCTCGTCACCGGGGACGATAGTCTCCAGCATCGGTTCGGTGAGAAACGCCGAAACGTCCTCCTCGTCGTCGACCCGAATGCCGTAAACGGTCAGGACCTCCTCGTCGGGGTCGAGCGAGCGCTCGTACTCGACGAACTGGTCCTCGTACGCCGTCCAGTTCGCGCTCTCGTAGTCGGGGTGAAAGCCGATACGCTCCATCGAGAACGACTCGGGGATGTCGTCGGAGAGTCGCACGTCGACGACGTCGTCTCGTTCCGATCGAATGACGAACTTGATAGCCGGGACCGGAAACTCGTCGGCCGCGAACGTCTTCTCGAGGCTCACCCCGCCCGCCGAGACGGTCACCGTTCCTTCGTGGTCTGGCTCTTGACTCATCTACCCGGGTATCCCGGAGACAGTACATAAAACAACCGGCAAAAATGCTGGTATCAACGACGGTCTTCGAATCGAACGAGTGGGACGCGAGTTCGCCGAAGCGGAACGCGAGCGAGAACCGAAGAGAACGGAGAAGACGAAACCTTAGAGGTCGACTCGATCGCCGATAGAGACGATAGTCAACGCTTTCGGATACGTGTAGCTGGCGGCGTGTTTGTACAGCGCCGTCGGGTCGGCGGTCATCCCGCGCCACATGTCCCAGTGGCTCGGCAGGAGACGGTCGAACTGTAGGCTGCTTGCCGCCTCGATGATCTCGTTTTCGGTGCTGTACCACTTCGTTCGGACCATCTCGCCGGTCTCCTTGTTCGGGATGTTGCCGATAGAGCCGAACGCGAGAATACCGAGGTCGATGTCGTACTTTTCGCCGATGTCGTCGAAGGCGTCGCTCGGCTTGGTGTCTCCCCCGTGGAAGATAGTGCCCGCGTCGTGTTCGATGACGTAGCTCACCGGGTGCGTCGCGTCCGCGTCGGCGGCGAGTTCGACGTGGACCGTGAACTCGCCGACCTCGAACGTGTCTCCCTCCGAAACCTCGGTGAACTGGTCGTCGCTGACGTCCCAGACGCTCGTCCAGTTCTCCTCCTCGTGGGCGACGGCGAGCGTATCGTCGGGGGCGTAGAACTCCGCGCCCGTGTTTTCGAGAATCGGCGCTTGACTCGGACCGTGGACGTGGTCAGTGTGTTCGTGGGTTGCGAGAATCGCATCGGCTTCTTCGATGTCATCGGGGTCGAACGGAACCGGAATCATTCGGATCGTCCGCGGCGGGTCGCCGACGCCGACGTACGGGTCGACCAACAGCGTCGTACCCCCACTTCCTTTGATGACGAAGCCGTTACAACCGAGATACCAGACGGCGACAGTCTCGGGTTCGGCCGTCGCGACGGCGCGCGGCAGCCAGTCACCCCAGTCACTACTGGTCATACCTCTTCATCCACGGGAGGCGGACTAAGTGTTGTGGACTCCGGCGGTTACAGCGGTTCGTCGCCCTCGATGATGCCCATTGCTCGGTCGGCGAGCGCGGGCACCTGCGTCTCCATCTGCGGATAGAGGTCGTCGTCGGAGTTGCCTTCGAGATAGCGCCGGAAGAACATCTCGCCGAGCGCCGCGAGTTTGTACACCGCCAGCGTCCGATAGAAGCGGTCGTGTTCGTACTCGAATCCGGTCGCCTCCTCCCACCGAGAGACGAGTTCGCGGCGGGTCGAATACTCCGGGTGTTCCATGAACGTCGTCGTCAGGTCCGGAACCGCCGGGTCGGGGTCGTCGGCGTCGCGCCAGTACGAGAGCATCCACCCCACGTCAGTCCGCGGGTCACCGAGCGTCGACAGCTCCCAGTCGAAGACGGCGCTGATCTCCGGGGGCGTCCCGGGCGCGTACATCACGTTGTCGAGCTTGTAATCCCCGTGGACGAGCGTGTGCGGATACGCCTCCGGGACGTTGTCGTCGAGCCACGACATCACGTCGTAGAGGACGGGCACCTCTCGTTCCTCGGTCGTTTTCGAAAAGGCCCACGTCAACTGTTCGGACCATCTCTTCACTTGGCGTTCGGTGAATCCGTCGGGGTAGCCGAACTCGCCGAGACCGATGGACTCCGGATCCACGGCGTGAATCGTCGAGAGGGTGTCGACGAGTTCCGTCCCGATTCGTTTGCGGTAGTCGGTGGTGTCGAACCGGTCGGGTTCGGACTCGCGGAGCACGTCGCCGTCGATGCGTTCCATCACGTAGAAATCGCTGCCGAGCACATCGTGGTCCTCGCAGGCGAGAACCGTCGTCGCCAGCGGGACGTCGGTTTCTTGGAGCGCGTCCATCACTCGATACTCCCGAAGGACGTCGTGGGCGCTGGACGCCGTCTCCCCCGGCGGCGGGCGGCGAATCACGAGTTCGCGGTCGCCCCACGTGACGAACAGCGTCTCGTTGGAGTGTCCTTCTTGGTGGTGGTCGACGGCGTACGCGTCGTCGTCGACGGGACCGAGTTCCGCGGCGAGATACTCGCGGAGGCGTTCGGGGTCGACGAGGCGGGTGAAGTAGTCGCCCTCGCGTGTCATGCGCGTACACGCGCACCCGAAGCATGAATAACTGTGCGTCGAGGGTGGGCACAGAGAGTCAGCTCGAACGGGATCGGTCGCATTCTATCGAGTTCGAGCGGATTCGGCTGAGAATTCGAACGACGAACGGAGAGACGGCGTCTGTCCACCCACATATACACCGTATGTCGATATACTAAATCGGGTGGTCCACCCATGAGTCCGAAGACGAGCCGGTCGCTCGCTTTCACCCGCGAGAGAGACAGTGTATCGGGGACACGAGGTCCGGCACGTCGTTTTGGCCGCTCGACTCGGCATCGTCTATCCGTCCGAACGCGAAAATCGAACCGCAGAACGTATTTATCAGGTCGCGGACGAGGGCAGACATGTATCGTCGCGGGTTCCTCTGTTCGCTGGGTCTGCTCGCGGCGTCGAGTTTCACGGCGTGTCTCGACCGGATCCCGTTCTCGGAGCGGACGACGACGCTCGGCAGACTCACCGTTAGCAATCACGACAGCGATTCCGGTCACGAGTTCTCCCTCCGAGTCGAGCGCGACGGGACGGTGGTTCACGAGTCGGCTCACTCGGTCGAACGGATGGAACAGAACCGGCTTCCGGGCGCAATCGCCGACTGTACGTGGAGCCCCGTCGCCGGTAGGTACGTCGTGTCCGCCCGAGTCGACCGCGGAGAGTGGCACGAGTTCGACCTGCTGGAGCAGACCGACCAGTCGCCCGAATGCGTCGTCACCTCGGTGCACTACGAACCCGGCCCCAACACCGACCAACCGGTGTACGTTATCGTTCGGGCCGACTGTGACCGGTACGCCGGGGCGGTCGGGCGCTGTCCGACGAACGAATCGAACGGGAACCGATAGCCGAACGGTCGTGGACAGTTTCGCGCATACGCGCTCAGCGCCACCGTTTCGAGACGGTGAGTCTCGGGCCCGTCGACCGCGGTTTGGGCCGGTTCGCCGCGGTCAGTATTGTACCGACTATGCAAACGGTTTTGGGCGCGCGTCGCCTACCGTCGCCAAGCGATGGCGAACTCGATGGGCGAGATGCTCCGACAGGATATGCAGTGTGAGGAACTGCTGGAGTGTTTTCACGACCTTAAGGAGATAGACAAGGACGTCTTCCGACTGCTGAACGAGACCGAAGACCCCCTCACAGTCGACGAAATCGCCGACGAAATCGACCGCGAACGGTCGACGGCGTACCGCTCGGTCCAGCGACTGCTCCAGGCCGGCTTCCTGCAGAAAGAGCAGGTGAACTACGAACAGGGCGGGTACTACCACGTCTACCGCCCGCGCAACGCCGACGAGATCGCACAGGAGATGCAGCGGATGCTCAACGACTGGTACGCCAAGGTGGGCCAACTCATCGGCGAGTTCAACGAGAAGTACGCCGAGGAGCCGCCTCGCTCGCCGCCGGTCGAGAGCTAACGCCGCGATACTTCCCCGTCCGCTCGTCGGCGAACCGCCCCTCGGTCCGGTAGGGGGAAATCCGACGCGACCGTGTTCAGTCGCGTTCGTGCTGTCCTTCCTCGAACTCCTCGACGATTTTCTCGCAGAAGGCGTCGAGGTCGTCCGGGTTCCGACTGGTCACGACGCCCGCGTCGACGACGACCTCCTCGTCGACCCACTCGCCGCCCGCGTTGCGGATGTCTGTCTGCAGGCTGGGGTAGGAGGTGAGCGTCGCCCCGTCGACGACGTTCGCCTCGACGAGCGTCCACGGGCCGTGACAGATGACGCCGATGGGCTTGTCGGCGTCGAACATCTCGCGGACGAACGTCACCGCCTCGTCGTCGGCGCGGAGTCGGTCCGCCCCGACGCAACCGCCGGGGACGACGAGCGCATCGTACTCCTCGGCGGAGACCTCCGAGAACGTCGTGTCCACCTCGAAGCTGTCGCCCTCGTCGAGGTCGTTGTTGACCGCCTGCGCCTCGTCGGTCTCGCTGCTGACGACGTCGACGGTGGCTCCGGCGTCCTCGACGGCCTGCTTGGGTTCGGTGAACTCGACCTGTTCGGTACCCCGCTGTGCGATGAAGAGCGCGACGTTCGTGTCGGTGAGTTCGTCTGCCATCGTGGAAAACGACGGCTGCCAGCCGTGTAAACCACGGGGCGACAAATACAAGTCCGGCCGTCGGGCGCTTCGACGTTCGAGCACTTTCTTCTCGCTCCGTCTCGAAGTCGCCACCCTGATGGACCGACTCGCCGAACTCGCCTCCGAGCTCCACGACGCCGACGGTACCGTCGCACTCACCGGCGCAGGTATCAGCGTTCCCTCCGGCATCCCGCCGTTCCGCGGCGACGGCGGTATCTGGGGCGAGCAGTTCGACCCCGCAGCGTTTCACATCCGCCGATTCGAGCGCGACCCTGCCGGCTTCTGGACCGACCGCCTCGAACTCCACGACGCGATGCGGCCGCCGGACGTCGAACCGAACGCCGGCCACGACGCGCTGTCGACGCTCGAACGCGAGGGGTTCCTCGACGCCGTCGTGACGCAGAACACCGACGGACTCCACACCGAAGCGGGAAGCAGACGAGTCGTCGAGCTACACGGCAACGCCGAACGCGTCGTCTGCTCGCGGTGTGGGGAGAACGCGGCCGCCGACCCGGTCAGACAGCGTGTCCGTGACGGCGAGAATCCGCCCCGCTGCGACTGCGGCGGCGTCTGGAAACCGGACGTGGTGCTGTTCGGCGAGCAACTCGACCCGGCGACGCTCACCGAGGCGCGCGAACTGGCCGAGGGGAGCGACGTGTTCCTCGCTATCGGGTCGTCGCTGCAGGTCGAACCCGCCGCGTCGTTGCCGCTGACGGCCGCGCGGGGCGGAACGCTCGCGGTCGTGAACTTGGAGGAGACGTCCGCGGACGGGCAGGCCGAGTACGTCTTCCGACGGGACGTGACCGACGTGCTGCCCGAACTCGTCCGCGCCGTCGAGGCGCTCGACGCTTGAGCGGACTCCGAACGCGACGGTTCTCACGCCTCCTGTTTCGGCGTCGTGAACGGTATCGTCGCCGAGGTCCGTTGCGTGACCGTCGCCGTCCGGAGGATGTACGAGAACAGCACGACGAGCGGGACGAGCCCGACCACGGCGGCCACCGGAAAGACGAGTTCGCGGACCAGTTGGGGAATGACGCTCTGCAGTGCCGTCAGCCACAGTAAGACGAGGATGCAGAGCGCCTCCGCCGGAACGCCGACGTAGAGGAGCGTCCGCGAGAGCGACGAGAGTTCGTCCTGTAGGTAGACGGTCTTGAAGTACTGCCGCGCGATGTCGACGTCTTCGAGTCTGTCGACGAGGCGGTCCAGCGCCGCGTCGGTCTCGTCGGTGAGGTCGTACTGCTCTCTAATCGTCCGCGCGCGGTGTATCTGCTCGGCGTAGTTCGTGGTCAGCGTCGCAGAGAGTGCCTGAAACGGGCTTTCGTCGGCGTTCTCGGTAAGGTCGACAACCGAGTCGACGTGTCTCGTCACCGACGTGACGAGGTCGTCTATCTCCTCCCACGCGTCGTCGTTCCCGGAGCCGACGGCGAGGCCGCCGAGTCGCTGGGCGTCCCGCCGCGTGTTCTCCATCAGCAGGTTGAGAAACGCCGTCGGGCGGACGGGTGCGACGCGGCCGGCCGCGTCCTCGACGCGGCGCTTGAACGCCCCGGTGCTCTCTATCTGGGATTCGAGTTCTCCCGGCGTCTGCAGCGCCCGCGACAGCAGCAGTTGGTTGATGGAGACGACGACGGTGACGAGCGTGAGATTTCCGCTTATCAGCCCGCCGAACACGTAGTAGACCGGCTGGAGCCGTCGGAACTTGACCACTTCGAGCGCGACGAAGAAGTAGACTGTCAGCAGCAACCCCAACAGAACGACCGCCGACAACGCGGCTCTGTTTCCGCGGAGGAGGACCCAGTCGCGCAGTCGCTCGGTAGTTGACCGCTCGTCTAACAGCGACAGGCCGTCGTCGGAATCCGTCTCGGTCATGGCGTGAGTGTGGTCCTACGACCTGGCGGAAGAAAGTTGGTCGTCCGGTGGCGGAGTGGAGCCGACGCCGAGCCGTGGAGTCGCTGCCACTTTTATCACGGCCGCCGCCGACAGGGGTTCTATGTCCACTGACAGGTTCAGCGTCACCGGACGGACCGCCATCGTCACCGGATCGTCGAGTGGCATCGGGAAAGCCATCGCGGAGACGTTCGCCGCCGACGGCGCGAACGTCGTCGTCTGCTCGCGCGAACAGGAGAACGTCGACCCGGTCGCCGAGGGAATCCGCGAGGCGGGCGGGTCGGCGCTGGCCGTCGAGTGCGACGTCACCGACCGCGACGCCGTCGAGGCGCTCGTCGAAGCGACCGTCGAGCAGTTCGGCGGCGTCGACGCGCTCGTGAACAACGCGGGCGCGTCGTTCATGTCCTCGTTCGAGGACATCTCACCGAACGGGTGGGGCACCATCGTCGACATCAACCTCACCGGGACGTTTCACTGCACGCAGGTCGCCGGCGAGCACATGCGCCAGAACGGCGGCGGCAGCGTCATCAACCTCTCCAGCGTCGCCGGGCAGCAGGGGTCGCCGTACATGACCCACTACGGCGCGGCGAAGGCGGGCATCATCAACCTCACCACCTCGCTGGCGTACGAGTGGGCCGACCACGACGTGCGCGTCAACTGCATCGCCCCCGGGTTCGTCGCCACACCCGGCGTCGAGAGCCAGATGGGCGTCTCCGGGGACGACATCGACCGCGACGAGGTGAAACGGCGCATCGGCCTCAGCGAAGAAATCGCGGACATTGCACAATTTTTGGCCGCCCCCGCCTCCTCGTACGTCGTCGGCGAGACCATCACCGCCCGCGGCGTCCCCGACGTGATGGAGACGCCGGATATCTGACCGAGGACCGTACCAACCACGAAGTATTTGTCACCCGGCCGACGAACCACCGGCGTGCAACGCAGAGCCCTCCTCGCGTCGCTCGGTTCCCTCAGCGTCGCCGGCTGTATCAGCGGCGGCGACTCCGGAAGGTCACAGACGACCCGAACGACTCGTCGAACACAGTCCACATCGTTGCCGTCGCCAACGACCGAATCTTCGACCAAGACGGACCGACCCACTACCACCGCCGCCGACCCACCCGAGAACGTCGGTATCGCCCCCACCGATTCGGACTGTCCGGCACCGGAGAACGCCGACCGCGTCGTCTGCGCAGGCGAGACGGACCTTAACGACGCGCCGCTCCCGTTCTCGGCGTCGACGACAAGTGGGTCGCTCCCGGAAGCAACGTTCAAGTTCACACTCCGGAACCGTTCGGCGGCCCGGTTCGACATCAACTTCTACGCGTGGCGAATGTGGAAGCGGGTCAACGGCGAGTGGTTTCACGTCGCTCCACGCGGGTGGCCCCAACCACTGATGATGATGCGCCCGGGCGACTCCCACTCGTGGTCGGTGACACTGGAAAGGGACCTACCGAACCCCGGGATGGCCCGCTGTTGTTCGGGTGGCGGAACTAAGGGAGGAACGCTCGGCGGGTTTGGCGGCGGCGAGTACGCTTTCCTCACCGACGGCTGGTTCGCCGGTGACTCCGGGCGGCGAATCGCCCTCGTCGCCCGGTTCGAACTCGCGGGCGACCCGCTCGTTCTCGAACCGGCGAAGATCGAAACGTGGGCTCGTGAGGGCGATACGGTCACGGTCCGGTCCGGATACGACGACGGAGACGGCGAGATGGCGACGCTGGTCGTGACGCGAACCGACGCCGACCCCGACCGGACGCTGATTCCCGAGCAAGCCGTTCGAGACTATCGCCTCCGGAACACGCTCCCGTTTTTCGACGACGGTGTCCGACAGGTTCGATTCCGACAGCGCGAGGGAACGGTCCCACCGTTCGGTGTGAACGATTCGTTCGTCGTCGTCTACGGCGGCGAGCGGTTCCGGGTGTCTGTCGAGAGCGACTCCGAAAAGACAACGTCGGACGAAAGCCCGGAGTAGCAGGGGGCACGTCGGTCGCCTATCCAATCCAGGGCGTCCCCGACGTGATGGAGACGCCGGACGTCTGAGTGGGGCCGGAGTCAGTCGGGCCGGTTCGTCTCGTCGCCGCCGAGAAGCGAGTCGACGACTCTAAACAGCAGGTAGAACGGCAGCAACGGGAACGTCAACACGGCGATGAACGCACCGATGATGCCCCCGATGAGCCCCATCTCGGCGTCCGGGGTGAAGTTTCGCTGTCGGGAAATCTGGTCGTTCTCGTCGCTCGGCTGGTCGCTGTCCGGCGGTGCGCGAGACATGTTCGAACGTCGGGGGCGCGACCGGATGACTCCTGACGTGGGAAATACAAGCGGACAAACGAGGGGCGTGGCGACAGACGGTTCGAACGAACCATGGCGATGTGTCCAATCTGCGAGTCGCTGGTTGACGAGAACAATCCGCCCACGCAGGGTCACTACCAGGGCGAGACGTACTACTTCTGCAGCGTCGAACACCAGTCGGAGTTCGAGGACGAACACATCCAGTGAACCGAACGCGGGCGGACAGCCGCCCGTAAACTACTCGCTCGTTTTTCCGTCGGCTCGGTCGCGCTCTCGCGCCGCCGGGTCACGGTCCTCGGGATCACCGTAGCCGCCGCCACCGGGCGTCCGCACGGTGACCGTCGTCCCCGCCGGAATCTCCCGAGTGGTCTTCGCCGGTACGAGGTCGTCGCCGACGAGGTTCTCGCCGACTGCACCTGGTTGGCCGCCGGCGACGCCCGCGGGAGCGGTGCGCCGGCGTTCGGTAAGCAGCGAGACGGTGGCGTCGACGCCGACGGTGACGGCGCGTTCGATACCGAGACCGCCGCGAAACTCGCCGTCGCCGCCGCTGTCGGGGCGGAGCGCGTAGCGCTCGACGCGCAGGGGGTACTCGGCCTCCATCGCCTCGACGGGCGTGTTCAGCGTGTTCGTCATCCCGACCTGGACGCCGTCCATCCCGTCCTTCGTCGGCCGCGCGCCGAACCCGCCCGCGATGGTCTCGTAGTAGGTGAACCCGCCGGCCTCGCGGTTGCCGAGGATGAGGTTGTTCATCGTCCCTTGTCCCTGCGCGGGGACGCGGTCGGGGGCGGCGTCGGCGAGCGCGGCGAACACCACGTCGGTGACGCGCTGGCTCGTCTCGACGTTGCCGCCGACGACGGCCGCCGGCGGTACGGGGTTCAGCAGCGACCCCTCGGGCGCGGAGACCGAGATGGGGTCGTAGCAGCCCTGGTTCGGCGGGATGTCGGGGTCGGTCACCGCGCGGACGACGAAGTAGACGGCGCTCTTGGCGACCGCTAAGGGCGCGTTCACGTTGCCCGCGACCTGGTCGGCGGTGCCCGAGAAGTCGATGCGAACCTCGCTACCGCTGATTTCGACTTCGACCTCGATGGGGACGTCGTCGTCTGTGATTCCGTCGCCCTCCATCGCGTCGGTCGCGCGGTAGATGCCGTCGGGGAGGTCGGCCAGTTCGGCGGTGATGCGCTGCCGCGAGTAGTCGATGACCGCGTCGAAGGCGGCGAGGAGTCGCTCGCGGCCGTGTTCGTCGACGAGGTCCGACATCCGGGACTGCGCGCGGTCGTTGGCCGCGATCTGCGCGCGGAAGTCGGCGCGGCGCTCGCTCGGACTGCGGACGTTCGCCAGCAGGAGGTCCATCACGTCGTCGACGACCTCTCCCTCGGAGACGAGTCGGACGGGCGGCAAGCGGAGGCCCTCCTGGAAGATTTCGCGCGCCCCGGCGGGCATGCTCCCGGGCGTCATCCCGCCCACGTCGGCGTGGTGGGCGCGGGAGACCGCGTAGCCGAGAATCTCGCCGTCGACGGCGACGGGCGAGACCATCGTCACGTCCGGCAGGTGCGTGCCGCCCTCGAACGGGTCGTTGAGGACGAAGACGTCGCCCGGTTTCGGATTTCGGTCAAGGATGGCCGCGACGGAGGCGGGCATCGCGCCGAGGTGGACCGGGATGTGCTCGGCCTGCGCGACGAGTCGACCCCCGGCGTCGAACAGCGCCGTCGAACAGTCGCGCCGCTCCTTGATGTTCGGCGAGTACGACGACGTGATGAGCACTTGTCCCATCTCCTCGGCGACGCCCTCCAACTGGTTGCGGACGATTTCGAGCGTCACCGCGTCGATTTCGGCCTCGGGAGCGCTCACCGGCTTTCACCTCCCGTCGTGAGGACGACGGTGCCGTCGGCGTCGACCTCTCCCGACCACTCGGGCGGGACGACGGTGGTGCTCTCGTCCTGTTCGAGAACCGCCGGCCCCTCGAACGTCGCCCCCAGCGCGAACGCCTCGCGGTCGTAGACGGTCGCCTCGCGGAACTCGCCGTCGCCGCCGAAGCCGAAGAACGCCTCTCGGGACCCGCGTACGGGGTCGCCCGCGCCCTCGTATCCGATGGCGAGCGGGTCGCGCTCGACCGTCGCCGTCAGTCGGAGGTTGACGAGTTCGACGGGGTCGTCCAGGGCGTAGCCGTAGGCTTCCTCGTGGGCCGCGGTGAAGCGGTCGGCGACCGCCTCGGCGTCGAACTCGTCGCCGACGGGGACGGAGAGTTCGAAGCTCTGGCCGACGTAGCGGAGGTCGGCAACGCGGTCGATGGTCGCGTCGTCGGGAGTGGACACGTCCGCAAGCACGTCGGCGCGGAGGTCGTCGTACGCCGATTCGACGCTGTCGAGGTCGACGTCGTCGAGCGGTGTTCGAACGGTCCGGACCGAGTCGTGTTTCTCGTCCGCGGCGAGGAGGCCGTACGCCGAGAGCACGCCGCAGGCGCGCGGGACGACGACCGTCTCGACGCCCAACTCGTCGGCGAGCGCGGCGGCGTGCATCGGCCCCGCACCGCCGAAGGCGACGAGCACGAACTGTCTGGGGTCGTGGCCGCGCTCGACGGTGATCGTTCGGGTGGCGCGCGTCATGTTCGCGTTGGCGACGCGGTAGACGCCCTGTGCGGCCGCGAGCGCGTCGTCGAGGTCGGCGTCGTCGGCGAGCCGAGAGAGCGCCTCGCGGGCGGCCTCGACGTCGAGCGAGAGTTCGCCGCCGAGGGCGGTGTCCGCGCCGATGTAGCCGAGAACGACGTTCGCGTCGGTGACGGTCGGTCTCTCGCCGCCGCGACCGTACGACGCCGGGCCGGGGTTCGCGCCCGCCGACTCGGGACCGACGCGGAGCGCGCCGCCGGCGTCGACCCACGCGACGCTCCCGCCGCCCGCGCCGACGGTGTGAACGTCGACCATCGGTACGCGGATGGGGTGGCCGCTTATCTCGGCGTCGGTGGTTCGTTCGACTTCGCCGTCTCGGACGAGGCTCACGTCGCTGGAGGTGCCGCCCATATCGAAGGTGACGAGACCGCGGAGCGATTCCGAGGCTTCGACGGTCGCCCCCGCGCCGACGACGCCCGCGGCGGGTCCGGAAAGCGCCGTCGTGACGGCGTGTTCTCTCACCGTCGCGGCCGACGCGATACCGCCGTTCGACTGCATGATTCGCGGCGAGGGGACGCCGGCGTCGCTCGCCCGCGCTTCGAGGTGGCCGACGTAGGCGTCGATAGCCGGCGTGACGTAGGCGTCGACGGCAGTCGTCGACGTCCGCTCGTACTCGCGGAACTCCGCGAGCACCTCGTGAGAGGCGGAGACGGGCACGTCGAGTTCCTCGCGGAGTACCTCTGTGACCCGCTGTTCGTTCTCGGGGTGCGCGTAGGCGTGGAGCAACGAGACGGCGACGCTTTCGGCACCCGTGGCGTCGATGTCCCGGGCGAGTCTCCGAACCGCATCGGCGTCGACGGCGCGTTCGATTCCCTCGGTGGTCGCGCGCTCGTCGACCTCGAAGCGGCGGCGGCGGGGGACGAGCGGTTCCGGGAGTTCGGCGTCCAAATCGTAGAGGTTCGGTCGATTTTGCCGTCTGATTTCGAGCACGTCGCGGAAGCCCTCGGTGGTGACGAGCGCCGTCTTCGCGCCGTCGGATTCGAGCAGCGCGTTGACCGAGACGGTCATCGCGTGCGAGAACGCCCCGAGGTCGGCGGGGTCGATATCGGCCTCGGTACAGGCTTTCTCGATGCCCGCCATCACGCCGACGCTCTGGTCGTCGGTGCTCGGGACTTTCGCGGTGACGAGCGAGCCGTCGTCGGTCAGGAGGACGACGTCGGTGAACGTGCCGCCCACGTCGACGCCGATGTGTGAGGCCACTCAGCGTACCTCCCTGTAGGGACGGACTCGGTAATCGAACAGCATGCCAGAGATGTGCGTCCACGGAGCCAAGTAGTATTCCGTTCGCGTTGCTCGTCCGCGCTGCGTCGGGACGTGGTACGCCAGCGGGGGTGGAGTCGGAGCCGACGAGTCCGACGGTCGGCGGTCACCCCGTAATCACAGAATATCTGGCTTGTTATGACCAGTAAACACCTTTTTTATCGTTCGTCGAGCGTCTTTCGGTGTGACCGAGGACGAGCTCGATACGATAGACCACGAAATTCTCCACGCCTTGCAAGAAGACGCGCGAAACAACACGAACGCCGCCATCAGCGACCGCGTCGGCGTTTCCGCGAGCACGGTCGGAAAGCGGATCAAGCGCCTGGAGGAAGGTGAGGTCATCAAAGGATACCGTACCGAAATCGACTACGAGTTGGCCGGGCAACCGCTTCGAGTCCTGTTCATCTGTACCGCACCCATCGCCAATCGGAGTGCGCTCATAGAGAAGATACTCGAAATCAACGGCGTGGTGAACGTCCTCGAGATGATGACCGGCGAAGGCAACATCCACGTGCAGGTCGTCGGCGCGTCGAACCAGGACATCACCCGTATCGCGGAGACCATCGACAGCTACGATCTCGTCGTCAACGACGAGATACTCATCCGAAGCGAGCAATCACGTCCATCGACGCTTTTCGACTGAGTTCGGACACCAGTTCGGAGGGCCGGGTTCGGCGGCGGGGGACCGAAGAGGACGGGTCAGTATCTATCGGCGAGACAGGGGTCGTCGACAGATTCGCTCGAAACGCCAGAAACGTGCGCGTATCGGTTTCTTGCGACAGAGTCTAAACGTTCCCATCGATAAACTATATACTGAACTGAAGGCTGTATTACTCTCGTGAGCATCTCTGCCGAACACCGTTCCGAGAGTATTTGCGAGCAGATAGTCACGGCAGTCGCCGACCGCGAGAACGTCGACCCACTGGAGCTCTCCCCGCTGTATCACGCGCTCGGGTCGGAGCTGCGCCAATCGCTATTCGGGTTGGAATCCGAACGCACCCGCGAACCGTCGACGTCTCACACGTTCACCTACCACGGCTACGAGGTGACCGTCGACGGTGACTCGGTACAGGTCTCTCAACACCCGACCCGACAGGAGACAGAGTACCCGTCGCCGAGCTGATGTCGTACGAACTGACCTGCACTGGTTGTTCGTTCGAGAAGACGGTCGCAGGGAACACCGACGAGGTGTACGACGTAATCGAGAGTTACCAGACGAACTGCGGCGACGATCCGATGGTTCACCTCGTCGAGTTCGTGAAGACGGACTGAACAGGGGGCGGAGAACGGTCTCGAACACCGCGTCCGCAGACGATTTTGGAGTCGAACAGTAGTCGACCACGAGACATTTATGCGGCCGCTGTTTCGCGCGAAAGAGCCGTTACACTATCGAGTACGAAGGCGAGTACTACCGAATCAAGGGGAAAACGAGAACCCGAAAGCGAGTTCAGCGACCTTCGCGGAACTCGTTCACTATCGCGCCCACGCCCATCATCCCAAGGATGAAGTTCACCACGCCGCCGAGGATGGGAATCTGGGCGATAAGCGAGACGATGAGGACGCCGACGACGAGCGGTACGAACAGGTTGTCGCCGCTCGCGCTTCTCGTGACGGCCATACCGACCACGACGGCCACGATGGCGTTTCCGACGAGACCGAGGACGAGAAGCGCCGGAATCGTCACGATGAGCGTGATGAGGAGGATAGAGGCAACTACCAACCCAACAACGGTGAGAAGACCCCAGAGAAACGCCGAGACGGGGTTATTTCGGACGCGGGCGGTGGTCCGCCGGAGGTAGTTCGGCGCGACGGCGACGACGATACCGCCGATGACGAGGTTAATCGCGAGCGAGACAACGAAGCCCACGACGGGCGATATCTGTGGAGTACTCGGTGTCGAGGGCGGTTGCTGTGCGGCGACGACGCCGGTCAGCGCGGCGAGCGCGACCGTCGCCGACCCGGCGATGCGGAGGGTTCGTCTGGAGACCATACGTGAGAGAAAGAACAACGGTGTGAAATGTTTTGTGGAGTCAGAGACCGACGCCGAGTGAGGGGTAACCCGACCTCACCACGTGCCGTGGAACGTGTCGAACTCCAGATCTTCGAGCGGTTTGTTGCCGACGGCGATCTCGTACTCGCCGGGCGTCAGCATCGGCTTGTGGAAGCGCGGGCCGTCGTCGGTGGTGATACGCGGACAACCGGTGTTGACGAACGCGTCCATGTCGAAGTTACGCAGGCGGTCCGGCGTCACCTCGTCCATAGTGATGAGGTAGGCGTTGTCGTTGTTCTCGACGATCTCCTCGGCTTTCTCCCAGCGCCCCTGCCCGATTTTGGTGCAGAAGATGACGCCCCACTTGTCGGCGTCCATCGCGCGGTGGACCGCGCCGTAGCGCTGCTTGAGGAACTTTTCCGTATCTGCGAGGGTGACGACGTTGTTGACGGGGTCTGCGATGACGACGTTTTTGTCGGGGTGTTCCATCGCCAGACCGAGCGGGTGGAACTTCCCGCCGCCGACGTACAG
Source organism: Haloprofundus salinisoli (assembly GCF_020097815.1). Classification (NCBI taxonomy): domain Archaea; kingdom Methanobacteriati; phylum Methanobacteriota; class Halobacteria; order Halobacteriales; family Haloferacaceae; genus Haloprofundus; species Haloprofundus salinisoli. The sequence goes on along the minus strand of NZ_CP083663.1, from coordinate 2,790,306 downwards.
CACCTGGTCGGCGTCGATGTCGGCGGAGGCGTAGTTGCAGCCCAAGACTTGGCCTTCGTGAGTGAGTCGGTCGTCGCCGCGTCGGGTGTGGACCTCGAAGCCGCGCGCTTCGAGCCACTCGCACATGTCCTCGAAGAGGTTCATGTGCTGGGCCGTCGTGACGAGGCCGACATCGGGATTTTCGGCGGGGTCGTCGAGTTCCTCCAGCGACTCCTCCATGATGGGGAAGGGATCGACGTTCGAGAAGAGGGGGACGTAGATGATCTTCTCCGACTCCTTCATCGGCGAGTGGCCGAAGTGGACGAACACGTCGGTGCGGCGCATCAGGTAGGTGTCGAGGTCGCACGCGCCGTAACACGGCTGTCCCGACAGGAGGAACGTCACGTCGTCGTCGCAGAGCTGTCGGAGGTCGTCGGCGACCGCCGGGCCGCGACGCTTGAGGCCTTCGGGGAACTGCAGTCCCACCTTCTTGGCGTCGCGCTCCTCGATGGCGTCGATGATTCGTTCGAGTTCGTAGTCCCACTCTCGGTCGTGGCGGAGGGCCATGCCCGTGTTCCGGAGATCCCCTTCGGAGAAGGCGTCCTGGCTCATTGGCCTCTCTTGCGTGCCGGGACGTTTAACCTCGGCGTTTCGGGGATTCGCTCAGCCCCGCGCCGCTCACGCCCGAAACGGGAGCCTCCCTCGCGCGGCAGCGACGCCGAGAAGCGCGGGTCGACCGGTTACGTCGGCGACACTCCCCGATTGAAGGGCGACGAACCCGTACGTGGGGTCGATGGCCGACATTCCGTTGGAACACGTCCACGTCGAACCGGAACAATCGAGCGACGGCCCCGCACCCGCCGTCTTCGTTCTCCACGGGCGCGGTGCCGACGAAGAAGACCTGCTTCCCATCGCCCAGCAGCTGCCCGACACGCTGCACGTCGTCAGCCTCCGGGCACCGGACCGACTGATGGGCGGGTACACGTGGTACGAACTCGACACGTCCGCGGGCGGCCTCCACCAGAGCCAACCGCACGCGGAGGAGTTCCGCCGGAGTCTCGACTTGGTCTCCGAGAGCATCGACGCCGCCGTCGAGGCGTACGACCTCGACGCGGGGGACCTCGGACTGCTCGGGTTCAGCCAGGGGTCTATCACGAGTCTCGCACTCCTCTTGGAGAACCCCGAGCGGTTCGCGTGGGTCGTCGCGTTGCACGGCTACCTCGCGGAGTCGCACGCGGACCTCGAACCGCCCGAACTCACCGGAAAGCCGGTGTTCGTCGGGGCGGGCAGCGCCGACCAGATAATCCCCGAGGCGCGCGCCGAGGCGGCCGCAGAGCGCCTGCAAGAACTCGGCGCGGACGTCTCGTTCTCGGTGTATCAGGTGGGTCACGGCGTCGGGCAGGACGAACTCCGCGACCTCGTCGAGTTCGTCGAGAGCCGACTGTCGTAACGCTCAACTAGTCTGCTCCGAATCGTTGCGGCGATGGCCTGCCCGTTCTGTGCGATCGTCGACGGCGACGCTCCCGGTGTCGTCCTCGACGAACGCTCCGAGTCACTCGTCGTCGTTCCTCGAACGCCGGAGACGCCGGGACACGTACTCGTCGTCACCCGAGACCACTATCGGAGTCTGTTCGACGTCCCCGAGGAGGTGTTCTCGGACGTCACACAGCACGCCCGGGACGTCTCGCATCGGTTGCAGACGGCCGGCTACGACGGCGTCAACCTGCTACACGCCAGCGGCGAGGCCGCCCAGCAGTCGGTGCCGCACTTTCACATCCACCTCGTGCCGCGCCGCGGCGACGACGGTTACGACCTCTGGCCCGCGTCGAACCAGTGGGACGGGACGAACCAACACGGTGTGTACGACGAGCTCCACGCAGTGCTCGGCGGCGGGAGATAACGCGAGGGGACCGCTAGCGGTCAAACCCCGGGGACGAACGACGTGAGACCGACCGTCTCGGCGACCATCCAACCGACGAACAGGAGATAGGTCGTCAAGAGTACCGTCGCCTCGCCGTCGGTCAGTTCGAGATCGGTCCGCATCGCGGTGAACAACACGATAGTGGCGACCGTCAGAAAGCCCATCATCGGCACGGCCGCGCCGTAGTCGAAGTCGACGGAGCCCATGATGAGCACGCCGACGGGGACGGCGACGAGCAGGTCGAAGATGTTGCTTCCGAGCACGTTCGAGAGACTCGTCACGCCGCGGTCGTCGCGGGCGGCGCGGACGCTGACGAGCGTGTCGGGCAGGCTCGTCCCGGCGGCGACGACGGTGAGCCCCCAGAGATACTCCGGCGTACCGAACAGGTCGGCGAACCCGCGAGCGGCGTGGACCAACCCTTCGACGGAGACGACGACGATGACGAGACTCGCCGCCAGCAGCGCCCACTGTTTGCCGACCGCAGTATCGCCGTCGGACGTCGGCGGGTCGTAGTCGACGGTGTCCTGGTACTGGATGAAGATGTACAGCCCGTAGAGGAGGATGGGCAACAGCGCCATCGGCCGCGTGACGGTGGTGACGAGTCCGCCGGCGTCGGAAATCGGTTCCGGCGAGTAGATGACGCCGAACGAGAACACCAACAGCAGCACGGCGACCGAGAGCATGTAGAACTGCGCCTCCTTGTACACCACCTCTCGGTTGGCTTCGAGGCGGTCGGAGAACAGCGTCGCCACCGCCGGGATGACGAGCACGTTGAAGATGGCCGACCCGACGATAGCGCCGACGCCGAGGCCGAACGAGTCGTGGAGTACCGTCGAGAGCACGACGCTCGCCAGTTCGGGGAAACTCGACCCGACGGCGACGACGACGGCTCCGTGGACGGCGGGCGGGAGCCCGTAGTACTTCGAGAGCCGTTCGCTGGAGGATTCGAGCAGGTCACTGCCGTACCAGACCACGGCCGTCGAAACGACGGCGAGTCCCAGCAGTGAGAGCGCAGACTGCATCGCCTGAGGCTTCTCGGTAGAGGGAATATAACCCGGTGGTCCGACCTCGATTCGCTATTCGGCAAGCCTAAACCGTTTCGGCACCAAGCGCGCCCATGAGCATCGAAACGGCGCGAACGGACGAACTCGGCCGCGAACTCGGCGACGCCATCGCGGCCCTCCCCGAGTACGAAGCGTTCGAAGACGCGAAAGCCGCGGTCGAAGACGACGAGGAGGTCCAGGCCCAGATTTCGGAGTTCGAACAGCTCCGCGAGGAGTTCATGGTCGCACGCCAGATGGGCGAGGCGAACCAACAACAGCTCCAGAAGGTCCAGCGCGCCCAGCAGGAACTGCACTCGCTGCCGACGATGGCCGAGTATCTCGAAGCGCAGGAGGAGCTCCAGAACCGCCTCGAAGACGTCAACAGGGCGATTTCGGAGCCGCTCGCCGTCGACTTCGGCGGCGAGGCCGGCGGCTGCTGTCACGACTAGCGACCTTTTTACTGCGGGGGGTGCGCTTCGCGCACCGCCCTTGCAAAAACGTCGATGAAAAAGGGCCGCTCGCTCGGCCTGACGGCCTCGCTCGCGGTACAACCGGTCCCCCGATTTCCGCACCGCAACCCGCCTTCAGCACCGGCCACCGCACGCACTGTCACCGCCCGCCGCACGTACTGCCACCGCCCGCCGTCCGAACGTTCAAATCCGAGAACGCGGCCAGAGCCCGTATGCTCGCAATCGCCGGAGGGAAAGGTGGCTGCGGAAAGACGACGACGACGCTCGGGGTGGCGACGGCGCTCGACGGTCACGTACTCGCCGTCGACGCCGACCGGGATATGCCGAATCTCCACGCGCTCGCGGGTGTCCCGCGCGAACCGACGGTGGCCGACGTGGGCGACGATGCGCTGTCTGTCGCCCACGAGTCGTCGCCGGGACTCTCGGTGCTCCCGGCCGCACCGGGCGGTCCCGACAGCAACACCGCGACACAGCTCGCCCGACTCGAATCGACGGATGCGGCGACGTTCGTCGACTGTCCGGCCGGGGCGGGACCAGACGCCGCCGGGCCGCTGGGCGTCGCCGACGCGGTGCTTCTGGTGACGACGCTCTGTGCGCCCGCGCTTCGGGATACCGCGAAGACGGCGGCGATGGCGCGGGCGCTCGGAACGCGGGTGGTCGGCGTCGTTCTCAACCGGACGCGGCTCGCCCCGGCGGGCGTCTCGGAGTTGCTCGACTGCCCCGTTCTGGCGTCGGTGCCGGAGCGAAAGAGCCCGAACAGTCGGACAGACGGCGGACGAGCGGCGTACGTCCGCGTGGCGGAGGCCCTCTCTCGTGAGCAAGACATATTATGATTCACGCTCGTGAGAGAGTATGGCAGAGAAGCTTCCGACCGGAATCACGGTACTCGACCGCCAGTTAGGCGGCGGTATCCCGGCCGGAAGCATCGTCACGCTCGCGGCGACGCCGGCGAGTCAGTCGGAGTTGCTGCTGTACGAACTCACGTCGACGCGCGGCACGCTCTACCTGACGACGGTCCGCTCCGACCAGGCGGTCCAGGACGCGCTGAACCGGGTGACGACCCGCGTCGGTCGTCCGACGGTGCGCGACGTCGGCGGCGACGCGGCGTTGGACCACGCGAACCGACTCGTGCAGGCGCTTCCGGAGGGGGCGAACCTCATCGTCGACGTCGTCGACGTGCTGGAACGCACGGACGCGACGCGTTACCGAAACTTCCTCAACGAGCTGCAGACCCACGTCATGAACACCGGCGGTCTCGCGGTGTTGCACGCGCTCGACGGTCGGTCGGTCCCGGACAACCGCGACATGACCGAGCACATGTCCGACGCCGTCTTCGAGCTGCAGACGCAGGTGAAGGGCTCCGAAATCGAAAATCGGCTGGCGATTCCGAAGTTCCGCGGCGGCCGGGCGTTAGAGGAGACGATCAAACTGCGGTTGACCGACGAGGTCACCATCGACACCAGCCGAGACATCGCCTGAGCGCGTCTCTTCCGCGTTCGCTATACGGCGTAGAACAGCAACGCGCCCACAGTAGTGAGGACGGTCACGGCGTACCACGTCACCGTCTCGCCGAACGCCGTCTCCGAGAGCGCGTCCTTCGCGAACAGGTAGAGAAAGTAGACGCCGAGCGGCAGGAGGCGCACGAAGATGTTCGCGTCGACGTCGAGGCCGTATCGAAGCGTCAGCGAGAGGCCGACAGTGCACCCCGCAGCGACGGCGGCGACTTTCAGGTCGTCGGGAACGTCCATGCTCGCCAGTGATACGGCGGACCTAAAGAAATCGCGGATTCGCAGTAGGCGGTGCGGTTAGTGGTCGTGGTCGTGGTCGTGGTTGTGATCGTGACTGTCGTCGCCTTCGGCTTCGAGTTCGTCGACGATCTCGTCGGCGTCGACGTCGACGTCGTCGAGTGCGTCCTCGATGTCACCGGCACCCATGCCGCCCATGCCACCCATCATGCCGCCCATACCGCCCATGCCCATCCCGTCGATGGTCTCCTGGACGATGACGCGGTCGACGTCGAGGCGGGTCATGAGGTCCTGAGCGATCTGCTGCTTGGAGAACATCCACTGCTGGTTCATCGTCATCTGCGGCGTGGCCTCGATGTACAGCGTCTCCTTCTCCTCGGTGACGGTCTCGGTTTCGACCTCGTCGGGGTCGACGTCCTCGCCGCCTTCGAGCGCCATCTCCTCTTCGACCTCGTCGGTCTGGATCCAGAGCTCGGGGCTCTGCTGGAGATACATGCCGAGCAGCCCCTTCGCCTGCTCCTCGCGGTCGTCGACGACGTCGAGAATCTCGTACTCGTACTCGAGGTCGTCACCCGCCAGCGGGTGGTTGAAGTCGATGCGGGCGCGGCCGCCGATGATGGTCTCGATGTGACCCTGCTCGCCGTCGACGTTGACGTGCGCGCCGGGGTAGCGGTCGTCCTCGGAGATTTTGTCCGCGCTCACCGTGCGGAGGTTGTCAGAGTCGTACTCGCCGAACGCTTCGGCGGCGGGTACGTCGACGCTCCCCTCGTAGCCGACTTCCTTGCCGAGGAGGTCGTCGTCGACGGCCTCGAACACGTGACCCGCGCCGACGATGACGACGCGCGGTTCGAACTCGTAGTCCTCCGTGTCGATTTCGGCCTCTTCGGCCACTTCCTGGCTCGTCGTGTCGACGACGGTGCCGTCGTCTTTGGTTCGGACCGTGTAGGCCAGACGGACGAAATCGCCGTCCTGCAGTCCGGAGCTCTCCTCCGCGTCGGTCTCTTCGACGTCCTCGGGCGTGTCGGCGTCTACCGGCTCGTCGGCCGATTCCGCCTGTTGTTCATCGCTCATGTAGGCTACGTCTCCCGTGCGCCCTATAAGAATCACGTTTCGTACCCGCGGAACCGACTGCCTTCGAGCCGAGAGGGTCGTGATACCGTTGCACTCGGGAGGCGTCGACGGACCGCCGAGACATCGAACGCAGAGAGCGAGGGGGACAGCCACGCTTTTGGGGCGAACCACCGAGTGTTCCCCATGTACGAGGTCGAACTGAAACTCCGCGCCGACCACGACGACGCCCGGGAGCGACTCGCAGCGCTCGACGCGGAGGAACTCGGCGACGTCGCGCAGGCGGACACCTACTACGACGCGCCGCACCGCGACTTCGCGGAGACCGACGAGGCGCTCCGCATCCGCCGGGAGCGTCGCACCGACGCGGTGGCCGACGGAGACGCCGCCGAGACGGCGAAGGTGACCTACAAGGGCCCGCTCGTCGAAAACGAGTCGAAAACCCGCGAGGAGTTCGAGACGGGCGTCGACGACGGCGAGACGATGTCGAGTGTCTTCGACGGGTTGGGATTCGAACCGGCCGCCGTCGTGGAGAAACAGCGCGAGTACTTCCGCGTCGACGAGTACACCGTCGTCCTCGACGACGTAGCGGGCCTCGGCGAGTTCGTCGAAATCGAGCGGGAGGCCAAAGAGTCCGAACTCGAAGCGGTTCGCGACGGCGCGGTAGCGGTGCTTCGGGAACTCGGTCTCGACCCCGACGAGCAGATTCGGACCTCGTATCTCGGGTTGTTGTTCGAAAAGCGGGAATGAGCTATCGACTGATTTCAGGCGTCGAGCACGTCCTGTAGCGCGTCGCCGAAGACGCTGAGCGCGACGACGGTGAGTGTCAGAAACACCACCGGAACCGTCGATACCCACCACGTCACCGTCGGAGCACCCTGCGTGCCGCGCGCGATGGTTTCTCCCCACGACAGGAGAGTCATGTCGTTGAGGTTCATGAACGAAATCGCCGCCTCGACGAGGACGAGCAGCGGAATCTGGCGCGTCGCCGCGACGACGACCGTCTCGCGGACGTGCGGCAGAATGTGGTGTCGGACGATGTTCCATCGCTTCACCCCGGCACTGCGGGCGACGGTGACGAACGGTTCCTCGCGCAGCGACAACACCTCGCTGCGGACGACGCGCGCGACGCCGCCCCACCCCAGCAGGCCGAACACCAGAAGAAACAGAAACAGGCTCCGACCGAAGACGTAGATAGCGATGAGGTAAACGACGAACGCCGGAAGTGTCTGCTGGATGTCGACGTAGCGCATCGTCAGCGTGTCCACCCACCCGCCGAGATAACCCGCCGACACGCCGACGACGGTGGCGATGGGGACGACGAACATCGACGTGACGAACCCGATGACGACGGTGACGCGCATCCCCTCGACGACGAGCGTAAACATGTCTCGGCCGTACGTTCCCGTTCCGAGCGGATGCCGGAACGACCCGTGACAGAGCAGGTCGGTCGTCGGTCCCACGCAGTCGGAGACGATGTAACTGGAGGCACTGAAACCGACCGGTGGTTGGAGGATTCGAGTCGGGTTCGCCGCCGAGTCGAACAGGAAAGGGCCGACGGTGCCGAACACGAAGACGACGAGGAGATACGCGGAACTCACGACGGCGAGGCGGTTCTGTCGGAGTCGGCCCCAGTAGCGGGCGGTCCGCTCACGATCGGTCCGGAGGGGTGCGACGACGAACACGGCGAACCCGACGAGCGAGATAGCGAAGAGGAGGTCGACCGCGGTGGGCCGCCAGCTGGCGACGAGCGGTGCGTCCGGTGGGTGTACCAGCAGGTCGTAAGCGTAGATGGTGATAAACACTGCAGTGGCGGCGGCGAACACCGCGGTGTTCCACGGGAGACCGTCGGAGTCGAATCCCGAGAGCAGACCCTGGAGACGCGAAGAGCACGAGACGTCCGACGAGTCGTCGCTTGCGGGCATGTCAAACGGCTGTCGTCGCAAGTGACATAAACCATGCTGAACGATGCTGACAGAGTGATACGACCAGCTCTCGGTGAACGTCCGCGACGTCACGGTGACGATGGCTGACTGGCCGCGGACTGCCGCTCGTCTCGGATTCGCCTTCTTCACCGTCTACCTCGTCGTCTCGCTGACGTTCGCAGTCGTCGTCCTCACCAACGACCCGAACGTCGCGGCGGTGCGGTGGGGTGTCGCCGCCGGGGGCGGAGACGCGGCCGCCCAGCAAGCCGCCGTCGACGCCTATCGGGAGGCACGAAACCTCGATGGGCCCGTCCTCGACCGGTACGTTCAATGGATGACGAACGTGTTAACGCTGAACTGGGGGCACTCGCACAATTTGGGTGCACCGGTGACGACGCTCATCGCAGAGCGCGCGCCGTATACGCTGCTGTACCTCGTACCGGGCGTCCTCGCCAGCGTCGCCGTCGGCGTCTCCGGTGGCGTGGTCGCCGCGTTCCGTCACAACAGCCTCGTCGACAGAGCGGTGACGCTGCTTGCGTATCTCGCGTTCGGGATTCCGTCGTTCTGGCTGGCGCTGGTGTTCATCGTCGTCGTCGGGCCCGCACTGGGATGGGAGAGTACGGAGTTCTCGCTCGCCGACGGTGCGCTGACCGAGCAGAACCTCAGACGCTATCTGTTGCCGACGGCGGTGTTCGCGACGGGGTTGACCGCCGGACAGTTGCAGCACGCTCGCTCGCAGACCGTCATCCATCTGAACGCGACGTTCGTGCGACTCCTGCGAGCGATGGGCGTCGGCCCGCGTCGGACGGTCAAACACGTCCTCCGGAACGCGGCGGTGCCGCTTCTGACGCTGTTCTTCTCAGACCTCCTCGGTATCGTCGTTGTGAGTGTCTACGTCATCGAGTACGTCTTTGGGATTCCGGGCCTCGGAACACTGAGCTACGACGCGATTTTCAATCGAGACCTGCCGCTTCTGTTAGGAACGACGTTTCTCGTCGTTCTCGTCGGCGTCGCGAGCAACCTCCTACAGGACATGGTGTACCCGCTCGTCGACCCGCGAATCGAAGAGTGAGCAGTGACCGAAAGAACGGAAGCCAAGAGACGAGAGCGACTGCCCGCCGACACTGCGATAATAACGACCACACCCGATTACTACCGCAAGTTATAGCATCTGCGGCGCAGAACGCCGAACAATGAGCGAGCGGAACATTCGGGTCGAGGGTATCGACCGACTCGCAGTCGAGGATCAAAAAGTCGAAATCGTCGAACGGAAGGGTATCGGCCACCCGGACTCCATCTGCGACGGCATCGCCGAGAGCGTCTCGCGGGCGCTCTCGAAACTGTATCTCGACCGGGTCGGCAAGGTCCTCCACTACAACACCGACGAGACGCAACTGGTCGCCGGAACCGCCGCGCCCGCCTACGGCGGCGGCGAGGTCATCGAACCCATCTACATCCTCATCGTCGGCCGCGCGACCAAGGAGTACGGCGGCCAGCAGCTCCCGGTCGGGTCGACGGCGCTCGCGGCCGCCCGCGAGTATCTCGACGAGAACATCCCGGAGCTGGAGTACGGCCGCGACGTCGTCGTCGACGTGAAACTCGGCGAAGGCTCGGGGGACCTCCAGGACGTCTTCGGCGAGGACGAGGTGCAGGTGCCGATGGCCAACGACACCAGTTTCGGCGTCGGTCACGCCCCACTCACGGAGACCGAGGAGATCGTCCTCGCGGCCGAACGCGAACTCAACGGCGCGTACGCCGCCGACCACCCCGAACTCGGTCCGGACGTGAAGATTATGGGCAAACGCGAGGGCGACCGGATAGACATCACCGTCGCCGCCGCGATGGTCGACTCCTACGTCGCCGATCTCGACGCCTACGACGCCGCGGTCACCCGTGTCCAAGAGTTCGTCGCCGGTCTCGCGCGCGAACACACCGACCGCGAGGTCAACGTCGAAGTGAACACCGCCGACGACTACGAGGAGGGCTCCGTCTACCTCACCACGACCGGCACGAGCGCCGAACAGGGCGACGACGGCTCCGTCGGCCGCGGCAACCGCGCAAACGGCCTCATCACGCCGAACCGCCCGATGAGCATGGAGGCGACCAGCGGGAAGAACCCCGTCAACCACATCGGCAAGATATACAACCTGCTGTCGACCGAAATCGCCGAGAGCGTCGTCGACGAGGTAGACGGGATTCGGGATCTGCAGGTCCGCCTCCTCTCGCAGATCGGCCGGCCCATCGACCACCCGCACGTCGCCGACGCGCAGGTCGTCACCGAGGAGGGCGTCGACGTCGAGGAGATCCGCGGCGAAGTCGAGGCCATCGTCGACCGCGAACTCGCCGACGTGACCGATGTCACCCGCTCGGTCATCGAAGGCGACATCTCGACGTTCTGAGCGCCGGCGCTCGTTTTCACTTCGACCGCGAATTGGTCGTAACTGAGTCCGTTCAGCGGTCCAACCGAGCGGACGGTGCCGACGGCTGGGATTTCGCCGGGACACCAGCGGATGCGGAATGGATCCGGCGTGCAGAACGACACCCAGCGCTGCAGTAAGACCAAGGGAGGACGAAAGGACGGCTTGATAGTACAAGCACCAGAGAGTATCCGCTTCTCGCTGTGAACTTATCTGTGACTTCGTAACCGAAAGTAGTGTCCACTACCATACAAAATGTCATATAACTCATACGGTGCGAAGATTCGGGGTACAACGTCCAAATTCTTCGAGAAGTACGGGCTCGCGTTCGTGATGGTCGCCAGCTACTTCGGATCAGGGTCGGTGTTCATCGCCAGCCAAGCTGGAGTACAGTTCGGCTACCTCCTCGTCTGGGCCGTCGTCGGCGCCGTCTTCATCGGCTTCATCGGCCAGGACATGAGCGCGCGACTCGGTATCTTCGGCGTCCCGCTGATGACGTTCGCGCGTCGAAAGCTGGGGACCGGCGGTGCGACCGTGTTGGCGGCAATCCTCTCGGTCGGCTGCGTCGCGTGGGCGCTGGAACTGACGGCGGCGGTCGGAACGGGCATCTCTATCCTCCTCGGCGGTGTGGTCGGATGGCAACCCCTCGCCGTCCTCAGCGGCGCGCTCGCCATCGTCGTCGGCATCCAGAACTACGACGGCGTCGAGCGCATCATGACCGCCATGATGATCGCACTCTTGGCGATCTACGTGACCGTCGCGGGGGTGAGTTCACCCTCTCTAAGCAGCATCGCCGCCGGGTTCGTCCCGTCGTTGCCGGGTGGGTCGCTGACGCTCGCCGCGGCTATTATCGGCACGACGGCGCTGTGGCCGAACTTCTTCCTCGAGTCGAACCTCGTCGAGGAGAAGGGGTGGACGAGCGCCGCCGACCTCCCGTCCGTTCGCCGCGACCTCGGTATCGGCTACCTCGTCGGCGGGGCGACCACCGTCGCCATCATCGTGGTCGCGGCCGCCATTCTCCGGCCGGCGGGATACACCAGCCTCGAGACGTTCATCACACCCGGACGGGCGCTCGCGGAGGTGCTCGGCGATTGGGCGATGGTCATGTTCCTCCTCGGCACGGTCGCCGCCGCGTTCAACAGCATCGTCCCCATCATGTGGACGCCCGCGTACCTCTTCCAGCACGCCCGCGGGCGCACCGCCGACCCCGGAAGCCGCGAGTTCAAACTCATCTACGCGGTCGGCGTCGCCATTGGGAGTCTCTCGCCGCTCGTCAACGAGTTCGCCGGCCTCAGCGTCATCGACATGATAATCCTGTTCCCGGCCTACAACGGCATCGTCAGCCTACCCATCGCTGCAGTGTTGCTTTTCTGGGCGGTCAACGACCGGGAGACGATGGGCGAACACAAGAACAGTCTCCGCATGGCGCTCGTGAACGCGTCGCTCGTGCTGCTCTCGATATATCTCGCCGCGACGTCGCTTCCGGGGTTCGTCGAGACGGTAACCTCCGGCGGGTTCTGAGCGACGAGGCCGAAACCCATGCTTCCAACCTCGACACTGGTGCTTCTGGTCGTCATCGCGTTCCTGGCCGGCGTCGGCATCACCGCCGTCGGCCCTGGCGGCATCTTTGTCACCGTCGCGCTGTTTGCGCTGACCGACGTGGGGTCGTCGACCGTGGCGGGGACGGCGCTGACGACGTTCGTCGCCACGGGTCTCCTCGGGAGTTACACGTACTATCGGTCCGGAGAGCTCCGGACGCGGGCGGGGAAGCGCCTCGCGACGCTCGTCACCGCGCCGAGTGCGCTCGGCGCGATAGTCGGCGCGCTCGCGAACGCGGTGCTCTCGGAGGCGGCGTTCGGGTCGCTTTTGACCGGGTTCACGGCGCTCGTCGGCGCGAGCATCGTCTACCGCGAGCGACGGGCGCTCGGGTCGCGGTGGTCGGTCGACCCCGCGCTGCCGAGCGGCGCGGCGGTCTTCGCCGTCCTCGGGTTCGCCATCGGCGTCCTCTGCGGACTGCTCGGCGTCGGCGGCCCCGTCATCACCGTTCCGGTGTTGGTACTCCTCGGAATCTCGATGCTCGACGCGCTCGCCGCCGCACAGGTGCAGTCGGTGTTTCTCTCGGCGTTCGCGGCGGCGACGTACGTGATGCAGGGCGCCGTCTCGCTCCCGCTCGTCGTCCTCGTCGGCGTTCCGGAACTCCTCGGCGTCATCGTCGGGTGGCGGGTCGCCCACCGGGTCGAAGCGTCCCGGCTGAAGGTTGCTCTCGGGGCGACGCTCGTGGCGTCGGGCGTCTTGCTCGCCGCGACGTAGCGGAGCCGCTTCGGGCCGGCGGTTCGGATTCGAGGTGAGAACCCTCTTGTCCTCCGACCGGATACCCTCCGCCCGTGGAAACCCGTCAGCGCGACACCGTCGTCGTCTCCTACGGCGAAATCGGAACGAAGAGTTCGAAGGTCCGCGGCCGCATGGAGCGGACGCTTGTCTCGAACCTCGAAGCGATGCTCGCCGCCCGCGGCGTCGACGCCGACGTGGAACGCCAGTGGTCGCGGCCGTTGATTCGGCTTCGGAACCTCGAAGAAGTCGACGCCGGTGCCGGACGGAGTCCGGCAACCTATCGGACGTTGTCCGATGACGCCGCCGACGCCGTGGCGAACACGTTCGGCGTCGTCGCCGCCCGCCCGGCCGTCACCTGTGCGCCCGAGCGAGAGGCGCTCCTCGACCTGCTGTCGTCGCTGGCGGACGACCAGGCGGCGGCGGAATCGTTCGCCGTTCGGGTGTCACGCGCCGGCCCCAAAGACGCCCACGACTTCGGGAGTCGAGAGCTCGAACGCGTCGGCGGCGCGGCGATAGAGGAGCGAACCGGCGCGCCGGTCGACCTCGATAGCCCTGACGTGACCTACCGCGTCGAAGCCCGCGAGGACGAGGCGTTCGTCTCGACGGAGGTGCGCGACGGGCCCGGCGGCCTGCCGCTGGGTACGCAAGGAACGGCAGTCGGATTGGTCAGCGGCGGCATCGACTCGCCCGTCGCGGCGTGGGAGGTGATGAAGCGGGGTTGCGTGGTCGTTCCCGTCTACGTCGACCTCGGCGACTTCGGCGGGCCGGACCACGAGGCGCGAGCGGTGTCGACGATGCGCCGCCTTGCGACCTTTGCGCCCGGATTCGACGTTCGCCCTCGGGTGGTCTCGGCGGGCGACCTCGTCGCCGAACTCGCCGACGAGGTGGGTGCGACGCGGATGCTCTCGCTCCGGCGGATGATGCTCCGAATCGGTGAAACGGTGGCGAGAGACGTCGGTGCGCACGCCGTCGTCACCGGCGAGTCGCTCGGCCAGAAATCGAGTCAAACGGGTCCGAACTTCGCCGTCACCGACGCGGTCACCTCGCTTCCGGTGTATCGGCCGCTGTTGACGCGCGACAAAACCGATATCGTCGCGCAGGCGCGGCGAATCGGAACGTACGACGATTCGACGCTTCCCGTCGGCTGCGAACGCGTCGCGCCCTCGCGCCCGGAGACGAACGCGGCGCTCGAAGACGTGGCGGCCGCGGAACCGGACGGGTTGTTGCGACGGGCCGAGAAGGTAGCGCAAGCGGTGCGCGTGGTGGAGTTCGGCTGATCGTCTCTCGAAACTGCCGCGGGACCGCAATCCCTTTAGCCGCCAGCGGGTACCTACAGCCGTGACGCGGGTCTGTCTACTCGGCGCGCCCGAGGTGAATCTCCGATACGAGCTGCTGTCGCGCGACACCGCCCGCGCGGCGCTCTCGACGTACGTCCTCCGCGAACCGTACCGCAACAGCCTCGAACTGGAGACGGTGAGCGTCGGCGCGGCCGTCTCGCTTCTGAACGACCTCAACTGGTATCTCGTCCGGTTCGTCGACGAGGCGCTGGTCCAGTCGCCGAGCATCAGCGAGACGGAGTGGCTCTCGCGGAAACTGGCGACGGCCGTCCGCGAGGGCGAGATTCGACCCGAGGAAAGCGACCGCTTCCTGAAGGTGTACGGTGTCGACGACGACGACCTACTCGACCCGATGTACCTCGCGCGCGTCGACGGACAGGTCCCCGAGTACGACCTCTACGACGTCGAGGAGACGCTGACGGTGCGCGTGACCGAAACCGAGTTCGGCGGGTGAGTCGATTTCGGGGCGGTCGTCCGTCCCGAACCGATTCGGCGAGTGGCGGAGAAATTCGGTGTTTCTGACCGGAATCGACGGGTAAGCGCGACATAACCATGAGTGAGGTCGGTATACTCTCGCCGAGAGCAAACCGTGAGCACGAACAGACGACAGTTCCTCCGACGCGGTACAGTGGTGGCAGCCCTCGCGCTCGCCGGATGTACAGACCAGATCGGCGGCTCGGGTGAGACGTCGGGGTCCGAGCAACCGTCAGAGACCGACCAACCGGTGCAGACGGACGCACCGAACCAGGCGACGCAAACCGCCGAAGAGATGAGCTGGACCGAACTGACGCCGATGCCCGGCCCCGAGCGGACGGAAGTGGAGTCGGTGGCGTTGAACGGCGAGCTGTACGTCATCGGCGGCTACGTCCCCGACGGCGTCACCGGCGACGTCGCCGTCTACAACCCCGAGAACGACGCGTGGCGCAGCGCCGCGGCGCTGCCGCAGGCGCTCCATCACGTCAAAGCGGTCACCCACCAGGGCCAGATTCTCGTCTTCGGCGGCTACACCGAGGCGGAGAAGTCGGTGGCGACGACGTACGCCTACGACCCCCAGAGCGACTCGTGGGAAGAGCGCGCGCGAATGCCGACGGGTCGCGGCGCGCCGACGGCCGAGCTCGTGAACGGAAAGGCGTACGTCGCCGGCGGGTACACGAAAGGCGGCCTCGGCGGCGGGCTCCGGGCGACGCTCGAAATCTACGACCCGCAGGCGGACAAATGGTCGAAAGGCCCCGACATGCCGACGGCTCGAAACCACCTGACCTCGGGGACGGTCGGCGGTAAACTGTACGTCGTCGGCGGCCGCGAGGAGTTCGGCGAGGAACTGAGCGCCAACGAGATGTACGACCCCGAGACGAACGAGTGGACCGAGCTGACGCCGATGCCCTCCGAACGCGGCGGCGTCAACGGCGGCGCGATGAGCGGGAAAGTGTTCGTCCTCGGCGGCGAGAAACCCGAAGGTACGCAGGCGACGGTCGAAGCCTACGACCCCGAGAGCGACTCGTGGGAGCGGTACCCCGACATGCCGGAGGGGAGACACGGACTCGGCGTCGCGGCCATCGACGGCCAGTTGTACGCCGTCTCGGGCGGTCCCGAACCGGGCAAGAAGTACTCCTCGACGCTGTGGCGACTGTCGGCGGAGGAGTCGGAGTAGTCGTTCAGCGAGGCGGAAACGCCCGACGTGGCTACGGCGACCCGCCGCTGCCGAGGTCGGGTCCGGCCTCAAACATCCCCGTCGACATGTACCGCTCGCCGCTGTCCCAGAAGACGGTGACGACGAGCGGGCAGTCGTCGTAGTCGGTCGCAGCGGCGGCCCCGCCGTCGGTCTCGATGGTCTCGATGCGCTGCGCAGTGACGTCCGGTGCCTCCGGGCAGTCCAACTCGGGTTGAGCGAGGCGCTCGGCGACCTGCTGGGCGGCGAGGTTCGACGCGCCGCTGGACTGGCCGACCAAGATGCCTTCCTCGCGGGCGAGGCGGCGACACTCGGCCTCGGCGTCGTCGAGCGAAATCGTGATGACGTCGTCCAAGAGGTCGGTGTCTAGGTTCGGGCTGACGAAACCGGGGCCCATCCCCTGGAAGCTATCGCCTTCGGGTTCCTTCCCCGAGAGGACGGCGCTGTCCTCGGGCTCGACGGCGACGACCTCCATCTCGGGGAACTCCTCTCGGAGGCGTCGACCGATGCCCGACAGCGTGCCGCCGGTGCCGACGCCGGCGACGAGCGCGTCGACGTCTCTCCCTTCGACCTGTTCGAGAATCTCCTCGGCCGTCGTGCGGTAGTGCGCCTCCGGGTTCGCCTCGTTTTCGAACTGGCGGAGTTGGACCATTCCTCGCTCCGTTTCGAGTTCGTCGGCGCGCTCCTTCGCGTCGGAGATGTCGCCGTCGACGAGTTCGAGGGTCGCGCCGTAGGCTTTCATGATGCGGCGACGCTCGGGCGATTTCGAGCCGGGCATCACGATTGTGATGTCGTAGCCTTTCGCGGCGGCGACGACGGCCAAGCCGATGCCCGTGTTCCCGCTCGTCGGTTCGACGAGCTCGTCGCCGGGCGAGAGCGTTCCGTCGCGTTCGGCCGCTTCGACCATCGCCAGCGCCGGGCGGTCCTTCGCCGAGCCACCGGGGTTCTTCGACTCTATCTTCGCCGCCACCGTTGCCCCTTCGGGCGACTGCAACTGCACCAGCGGCGAGCCGATAGTATCGAGGATGCTCGCGTCCATTGCCGACCGGTAAGCGGTTATGACGTAAACCGGTGACGGACACCGGCAACGTTCGACGGCGTCTCCGTCGCGCGAACTTCGGTCGGGTACCGTCGAACCGCCGAGCCCGTCGAACCGCCGAAACGGCCGTGTGCGGAGAATCACCGCCAGCGAGGCGGTTAAAAGCCTCCGCTACTAACGCCCGGCCAATGGAACTGAACACGATGGAGCCGAACCCGACGTGGAGCCCCGCAGCTTACGAAGACGCCGTGGAAGCGCTCGGTCGGGACGGGCTGACGTTCAAAATCTGGGGCGGCGACTGGTGTAAGGACTGCCGCCAGCAACTGCCCGACTTCGCGGCGGCGCTGCGAGAGGCGGGCGTCCCCGAGGAGCGGATCGAGCAGTTCCCCGTCGAGAAGGAAGACGACGGCAGCAAGATCGGCCCGCAGGTCGAGGAGTACGACATCGAGTACATCCCGACCGTCGTCGTCGAGAGAGACGGCGAGGAGATCACGCGGTACGTCGAGGATGAACCGATTCCGGCGACGGCTTACCTCGGCGAGCGGCTCGAAGAAGCCGAGCAGACCGCCTAGTCGGCCTCAGTTCTCCAGCGCCCAATCCAACGCCGACCGAATATCGGACTGCGGCGGCGAGCAGGTGAAGTTCTCGCAGGCGTACACCGTCGGGTCGTCGTCGACGGCCTCGCGCCCGGCCCAGATGGGCGGTGCCTCGTCGATGTCGAGCGCCTCCAGCCACGCCTCCAGTTCGCCGTCGGTCCCCGGGCGGCGCGTCAGAATCGTCGCCGGGAGATAGCGACTCGCCAGCGCCTCCCACCAGTCGTCGGGGAGTTCGTCGGCGGCGACAGTGAGTTCGAGCGCGCCGCGGCGGTGTTTTTCGGCCGCGAGCACGAGCGAACCATGTTCGAGCGGACTCCCTCGGAGGCGGTTCGCGTGCGTCGACAGCACCTGCTCGGCGACGTGGCCGAACTCGGCGTCGGGCGCGAAGTGGTCCAAGCCCAGGAGTACGGAGACGGCGACGCCGAGACTCGACGGCGTCGACTGGTCGCGGCGCTCCTGCGGGCGGGCGACGAGCGCCTCGCCGCTCTCGGGCGTGAAGTACAGCGTCTTCTCGTCTTCGTCCCAGAACTCGGCTTCGATGGTCCGCGCGAGCTCCAGTGCGAACGCGAGGTGGTCGACGTCACCGGTCGCCTGGTACAGGTCGAACGCGCCGCGGGCGAGGAACGCGTAATCTTCGAGGTAGCCCGAGCCTTTCACGTCGCCCGACTTGAACCGCCGCGAGAGTCGCTTCTCGCTTCCGTCCCAGAGGCGTTCTCGGACGAACGACAGCGCCGTCTCGCCCGTCGCCGCCAGCGCCGGGTTGAGCGTCCGCGCGCCCGCCGCGAACGCCGAGATCATCAGGCCGTTCCACCCGGCGAGAACCTTCTCGTCGCGGGCGGGGCGCTCGCGCTCCTCGCGGGCCTCGTACAGCGCCGTTCGCGCGTCCATCAACCGCTCTTCGACCTCGTCCCCGTCGAGGTCGTACTCCTCGGCGAGGCTCTCGATGCTCTCGGCGAGCGTCAGGACGGTGGTGCCGTGCTCGAAGTTCCCGCTCTTCGCGATGCCGTAGCGGTCGCAGACGAGGTCGGCGGTCGTCTCGTCGCCGACGACGTCTCGGACCGCGTCGGGCGTCCAGACGTAGAACTTGCCTTCCTCGCCCTCGCTTTGGGCGTCGAGCGTGCTGTAGAACCCGCCCTCCTCGTGGGTGAGTTCGCGCTCGACGAACGCGAGCGTCTCCTGTGCGACGGTCGCGTAGCGAGGCCGACCCGTGAGGCGGTAGGCGTCGAGGTAGATGCGGGGGAGTTCGGCGTTGTCGTACAGCATCTTCTCGAAGTGCGGGACGGTCCACTGTCGGTCGGTCGCGTAGCGGTGGAAGCCGCCGCCGACGTGGTCGTACAGTCCTCCGCTCGCCATCGCGTCGAGCGTCTCCGTGACGACGGCGAGCGCCTGGTCGCGGCCGGTGCGGGCGTACGTCCGCATCAGGAGGTCGAGTCGAGTCGGTTGCGGGAACTTCGGCCCGCCGCCGCCGAAGCCACCGTACTCGCGGTCGGCGCTTCTGAGCGCCGCCTGCGCCGCCGAACCGAGCAGGTCGTCGTCGAGTTCGCCCGGTTGGTCGGGGGTGTCCTCCAACTCGTCGCGGACGGCCGCGGTCCACTGGTCGGCGCGGTTCTCTATCTCGTCTCGGTCCTCCTCCCAGGACCGCGAGAGGTCGCCCAGCAGGTCGAGAAAGCCCGGCATCCCCTGGCGCGACTCGGGCGGGAAGTACGTCCCGACGAAGAAGGGCTTGCCCTCGGGCGTGAGCCACACCGAGAGCGGCCACCCGCCGCGCCCGGAGACGAGTTGGCAGATGCTCTGGTAGACGCCGTCCAGATCCGGTCGCTCCTCGCGGTCGACTTTGATGGGGACGAACTCCTCGTTGAGCACCTCGGCGACGGCGTCGTCCTCGAAGCTCTCGTCGGCCATCACGTGACACCAGTGGCAGGCGGAGTAGCCGATAGAGAGGAAGATGGGGACGTCGCGCTCGCGGGCGGCGTCGAGCGCCGCGTCGTCCCACGGCTGCCAGTTGACGGGGTTGTCCGCGTGCTGCCGGAGGTACGGCGACTGTTCCTCGTCGAGGCGGTTTCGGCCCGTCGGGTCGGTCATACCAGAAGGTACGAGCCACAGCGGGGAAAAGTCGTGTGCTCCGGCGAGCGACCCTCGTCGGTCGAGCTCCGCCCGGACCGATCCCCGAGCCGGATATACACGAATTCGCACAGAAATAGGCGTCGAAGCAGCAAGGTTTACACTGTCGTGCGCAGCACGTCGTCGTATGACGGAGACGGCGCTTCTCATCGGCGGCGGCGGCCGCGAACACGCAATCGCTCGGTCGCTCGCCTCCGACTGCGACCTGTACGCCTGCGCGAGTAACCGAAACCCCGGAATCGTCGCGCTCGCCGAGGGGTTCGAGCGAGTCGACGAGACGGACGCCGACGCCATCGCCGACTACGCCGAGACGGTGGGGGCGACGCTCGCCGTCGTCGGCCCCGAATCCGCGCTCGCCGCAGGGGTCGTCGACGCGCTCGAAAACCGCGGCGTCTACGCCTTTGGCCCGAAGAAGATGGACGCTCGCCTCGAGACGGACAAGGCGTTCCAGCGGCGGTTCATGGTCGAGAACGACGTTCCCGGCTGCCCCGACTTCGAGACGTTCCACGACATCGAGGCCGCCTGTGCCTACATCGACCAGTACGACGGCGACGTGGCGGTCAAACCCGCCGGCCTCACCGGCGGGAAGGGCGTGAAAGTCACCGGCGATCAGGTGACAAAGGAGGAGGCGAAAGAGTACCTCCGCACCGAGAAGTACGAACAGGTCGTCATCGAGGAGCGCTTCGTCGGCGAGGAGTTCACCGTGCAGGCGTTCGTCGCCAACGGCGACGTGCGACCGACCCCCGCCGTCCAGGACCACAAGCGCGCCTACGAAGGTGACGAGGGGCCCAACACCGGCGGTATGGGCAGTTACAGCGACGCGAGACGGTCGCTGCCGTTCATGGACGACGGCGACTACGAGGAAGCCGTCGATGTCCTCGAATCGGTGGTCTCGGCGCTTCCCGACTACCGGGGCGTCCTCTACGGCCAGTTCATGCTCACCGTCGACGGCGTCCGCGTCGTCGAGTTCAACGCCCGCTTCGGCGACCCCGAGGCGATGAACACACTTCCCGTGCTGGAGACGAAGTTCCTCGACGTGCTCGTCGCCGCCCGCGACGGCGAGACGCTGCCCGAGCTCGACTTTTCGCCGACGGCGACGGTGTGTAAGTACGCCGTCCCGGAGGGCTACCCGACGAACCCCGAAGCGGGCGCTCGCATCGATGTCGACGAGGAGAGCGTGACTCGGGCCGGCGACGGACTGCTGTTCTACGCGAGCGTCGAAGAGCGCGAGGACGGCCTGTACACGAGCACGTCGCGGTCGTTCGCCGTCGTCGGGCTCGGTGACACCATCGCGGCGGCGGAGGCCGTCGCCGCCGACGCACTCGCGGCGGCGGGTGACGGGCTGCGAATTCGCCACGACATCGGTACTGCGGAGTTGGTCCAGCGACGAGTCGACCACATGGCGAAGTTACGGGGTCGATAACTGTCCCGAAGCGAGATTCGTCGCGGGCAGCGTTCGACGGTAAGAGCGAACAAACGAGGTCTCATGAGCCCGATTACGAACGGTACGTACGGCATAACAAAGCCGATAGCTGTGAAATCCGAGGGTACATGGGACACGCATCGCCTCAAAGTAAAGTGATTCCAGCGGAAGACGGCTACATCGTACGCCGGTACGAACCGGCCGACCGGGACAAGTTCCTCGCCCTCTACGAAGAGGTGTTCGAGAAGACGCGTACGCCCGAGTGGTTCGACTGGCGCTACGGCGGCCCCCACACCGACGAGGTACGGATGTTCCTCGCCGAGAAGGACGGCGAAATCGTCGGCGCGGAGCCGTTCATCTCCTTCGAGATTCGCGGCGGCAACGAGACGGTGTGTGCGCTCCAACCCGCCGACGCGATGGTCCACCCCGACCACCGACGCAACGGCCTCCTGACGCGCATCACCGAGGCCGCCATCGACTACTACACCGACAACGGCCCGTCGTTCATCTTCAACTTCCCGAACCAGGCCGCCATCGGCGCGTTCCTCAAGCTCGGGTGGGTGCAGGTCGGCGAGGTGGCGACGGCGTACCGCATCCAGAAACCCTCCGTCTTCCTCAAATCCGACCGAGCGAAACGATTCGGCCCGGTCGCCGACGTGCTCTCCGCGGCCGGATACCGCGCCCGCGACGCCGCGACGCTGGCCGCCTCGCGCCGACGGAGTGACGACGAGGTGACAGTGACGCGACACGCCGAGATTCCGGCCAAGCGCCTCGCCCGCCTCTACGAGTCGGCGGTCCCGCCGCGTCTCCACGCCCCGCGAACCGAGGCGTTCTACAACTGGCGCTTCGGCAACCCACAGTGGGACGTCGCCGCGTACTCCGCCAAGCGCGACGGCGAGATCGTCGCCAGCATCGTCGCCTGTACGCAGGAAACCCGCGGCATCACGACGACGAAGATTCTCGACGCGCTGCCGATGGTCGACGCCGAGGCCGAGTGCGAGGCGTTCGACCGCCTGCTCCGCGTCGCCATCGCCGACCACGAGGATGCCGACGCCATCGCGGTCGCCGAGGACACGATTCCGCCGAGCGTCCTCTCGCGGCTGAACTTCCTGCGCAACGACCGCTTCCCGATGTCGATGGTCGGGTCGCCGACCCCGGTCGTCACGCGACCGCTCGTCCCCGAAGAGGAAGCCCAGTGGATCGTCGGCGGACAGCACCTCGCCGACCGAAACGACTGGCGGCTCTCGTTCGCCGAGCAGGACACGAGCGTCTGAGCACGGAGCAGCAGGCGAGCGTTTCTCTCGTCCTACCGCTTTATTAGTCGCCGAGCGAAAGCACGCGGCGTGACAGACGAAGGTACGCGGCACGACCGACTCGCGAGACATCCGACACCGGGTCCTCGAAACTCGTTACAGTCGTGGCCGAACGCCCGGTCTCCGCTCGTCGTCGCTCGGAACTACACCGCCATCGTCGCCGCCCGCGTCTCGCCGAGCCTCCGGGTGAAAAACTGGTTGCTCCGCCGCATCGGCGTCACCGTCGGCGAGGGCGTCTCCTGGGGATTGGAGTCGACGCCGGACGTGTTCTGGCCGGACCTCATTACCGTCGAAGACCACGCGATAATCGGATACGACGCGACGCTTCTGTGTCACGAGTTCCTCCAAGACGAGTACCGAACCGGCGAGGTCGTCGTCGGCGAACGCGCGATGATCGGCGCGGGGGCGGTCGTCCTCCCAGGGGTCCACATCGGCGCGGGTGCGCAGGTGGCGGCGAACTCGCTGGTCGTCGAGGACGTTCCGCCCGGTGCGACGGTCGCTGGCGTTCCCGCCGAACCCGTCTCGCGGAGCGGCGGTCGTGGTGGCGGCGACGAGACGAGAGGCGAGGCCGACGAATCGAGAAAAGCGAGAGAAGGGGACGAACCGGGCGAATCGAGCGAAGACGAGTCCGAGGACGCGACTCAGTCGTAGAGGCGAACGATGCCTTCCTCGAAGACGGCGCGGTTGGGGATGATGTACTCGCGGTTGTCGGTTTCGACGCGCGTGACGAGCATGTCGACCTCCTGGACGATGCCGGACTGCTCGCCGAGTTTGACCTCGTCGCCGATAGTGTACGGCTGGTTCAACAGCAGGTAGATGCCCGCCGCCGCCGACGAGAGCATGTCCTTGAGCGCGAGCGACGTGAACACGACGAGCGCGAACGCGTAGGCCGCCAGGAGGACGACGAGCGCGAGCGTGTTGATCTTCACCTGACTGAACGCGACGAGGATTGCGAGGTAGAAGACGCTGTACTTCGCCAGCGTCGGGAGGAGACCGATTTCGGGGAGTTTGACCCCCCGAAGCCGCTCGGCGACGAGCAACTCGACCTTGTCGCCGATGAGGATGCCGACGATGAGGATGAGCAGCGCGACGAACAGCCGCGGCAGGAACGCGACGAGACGCGTCCAGAAGGTATCGGTGTAGCCGACGTCGGCGACGGTGAGCGCGACGACGATGGTGAGCCCGATGAGAAAGTACGTGCTGAGTTGGGCGACGATGGCGATGGTGGAGGTGCCGATCCCCTGCGCGAGGCGCTCGAAACCGGTTCCCTCGATGACGCCCGCCAGCCCCGCCCGTTCGAGCAGTCGGCGGTTGACCACGCCGACGATGATACTGAGCATGACGCCGAGCACGAGGACACCGAGGGCGAGCCAGATGCGCGGCGGCACCGCGTTGTAGAGCTGACCCAGCTGCGCCTGCATCTCAGTAATCCTCCGGGTCCAGTTCGAGAATCAACCGCCCGCCCTTGAACGCTCGGACGAGACCGTCCGACTCCGAGAGCACGATGGCCGTCGCGTTCGTGTCGCGGGTTATCGCGCCACCGGCCATGTGGCGCGCACCGAGACCTTTCGGGATGTCGACGCCCTCCGCGCCGGGTTCGAGGTAGCGGTACGCCGAGACGATCTTCCCCGAGTCGGAGATGACGAACGCGCCGTCGAGTCGGGAGAACTCCTTGAGCATCACGTTGACGATGGGGTCGCCGACGTGAACGTGGCTCTTCTCGAAGGGGTTGTAGCTCAGCGGGCGCGATTTGTTCATCACTTTGCCCGCGTCGCCGACGACGAACAGCGCGCCGACGGGGCTGCCCTTCTGGCCCTTCTTCCCCAACTCGATGGCCACCTCAAACACGTCGCGGATGACGCTCGGGTCCGCGCGGGAGTTCGTGAACAGGTCGTACATCCCCGAGTGCATCTTCTCGTCGGCGCGGACTCGAAGCAGCGTGTCGCTGTCGTCGCCGAACGTCCCGAGAGCGCAGGCGATGGCGTCGCCGGCGTCGACGAGGTCCTCGTCCATCGCGCCCTCGATGCCGAAGCGGACGCGGTCGCGGACGTTCTCGAACTCCAAGGGGAGCTCGACGAACTGGTCGGCACCGACGCTGTTTTGGGGGGCAACGACCACGAGACCCGTCTCGACGCTCTCGAACCGTTCGTAGAACGAACTGCTCGGAGAGAACAGAAACAGACCGTCCACGTCGGCGACGAGGTCGTTCAAGAAGTCAGCCAGCATTGACATTGTCCGATACCTCTCAAGGAGTGCCTATAGAAGTTGTGGCGCGTGCCTAACGCCGTTTGGCGATTCTCGTTATTATGCATCAAGAAATAAGAGAGTTAAGTTGTTTGTGGTGAGCGAATCGAGTAGGGAGTTCGCTGCCGATGGCGCAGTAATGATATCTGTTCGACGTGTTAGGCGAGTGTATCAGGAAGGAGAGATTCAGTTTGTGTTTCGACGACTGGTTTCCCGGAGCAACCGTTCGAGGCCAATTCCGACTTCGATGAGGGCTACCAGTGTGACGGCGATACCAAGGTCGTAGTGCGTGGGACCGGATTTGAACCGCGAGGACTCGCTTCGCTCGTCCTCTGGGTTCAGAATCCGCACTGGACGATTTTCGTGCTCGCTCCGCTCGGGCAGAAAATGCGTGGGACCGGATTTGAACCGGCGGACTCCTACGAGACAGCGTCCTAAGCGCTGCGCCGTTTCCTGGCTTGGCTACCCACGCGCACCCTCCACTACTGGAAAGTGCAGTAAGTAGCTGTCGTTCCCAAAGCGGCGTCACGCGGTCAGTTTATAGCCGCTGAGACGGAACGGGAACTATGTACCGCGCACGTGACCGCGTCGACAACGAGGAGTGGCTCACCCAACTCGAACGGGCGGCCGACAGCCTCGACCTCGGCTCGGAGTCGCGGTCGAACGCGACTGACCTGTTTCTCACCCACGTCCCCGACGAGGACCGCTCGAAGCCCGCGACGGCCGCCGCCAGTCTCTACGCCGGCGCGCTCATCGCCGGCGAGGAGCGCTCGCAGACCGCCGTCGCCGACGCGATGGACGTGACTCGGCTCTCGATACAGAAACGCTGGAAGAACATCTTAGAAGACGCCGGCTTCCGCCCGCCCTCGTGGTGAGCTAGTTACTCCGGCGGCGTCTTGCCGCGGCCCTCGCGCTCGGGCGTGAGGTTGCCGTGGCGGTCGATTTCGCCCGAGACGATACGCGTCGAGGAGATGCGTTCGCCGTCCTCGGCGGCGAGGTGGTCAACGACTTCGATTTCGAGCGGGTCGAGGTCGCGCTCGCGCCGGATCTCGTTGACCTTCTCGCCGCCGCGTTCGGTCTCGGGGGAGACGATGAGCACGTCGAACCCGGGCTCGGTGGCGATACCGGTCGGCTCCGACAGCTCTCGTATCTCGAACTCGCGGTCGTACTCGGCGGCCAGCGGTTCGAGTTCGTCAATCAGCTCCCGCTTTCGGTCCTCGAACGACCGAACGTACCGGTCGACGTGTCGGGTCTTCGGTGCGAGCTCGTCGGAAGTGAGCCCGACGGTGAGGTCACCGAGTTCGAACGCGCGCTCGAACAGGGCGCGGTGGCCGTCGTGAACCGGGTCGAACGTGCCACCGAGCGCGACGTGCATAATCCTCGTGTCGGCGTCTGCTCACTTAAAAAGGTCGGCTTCGTCGGACAGTTAGTCGTCGGCGTCGTCGCTGTCGACGGTGATGGTCACCGGCGTCGACTCGGCGGCGTCGTCGCCGTCGGCGCGGAGTTGCGAATCGAGGTTGAACACCGTGTTCAGCTCCGATTGGACCTGTTCGGTGACGCTGCGGACGAGATCGCTCGGCGCGATGGTCTCGTACTCGTAGGGGTTGTTGCCCGCACCGGCGCTCTCGCGTTTCTGTCGCGTCACCCGCTCCTCGGCGTGTAGTTCCGCGAGCGCCTCGCGGACGGTGCTCGGATACAGTCCGGTCCCCTCGGAGACCTCGTCGCTGGTGCTGTTCGGATGCTGACGGAGGTACACGTAGATGCGCGCTCGCGTCTCCGTGTCGAGCACCCAGGCCAGCAAGTCGACGACGTTCTGGTCGAACTCGGTCACGGCACGGTCTGCGCCGTCGCCGAGTCGTTCCCGAGTCGTCGACTGGTCGTCTTCCTCGGCCGCCCTGTCGTCGCTCCGCGGCTCGTCGGAGGTGTCCTCGGCAGACATATGTCTCGGTTCGGAGGTCAGAACTACAGTCGGAAAAAGCGTTTGGCCCCTCGGTCGTCTGACGACTCAGAGGCGCAGCGACGCACAGAGCGCGTCCAGATCGCCCTCGCGGAGAACCCGCCGCTGTCTGGACGCACCGCTCTCGTCGGCGAGAACCGAGCGAAGTCCGGAGATGTCGAGTCGGTCACAGACGCGGTCGACGGCGGTTTCGAGGTCGACGACCGACTCGGCGTCCGTGTCGACGAACGAGGCGTCGTGGCCGTGTCGCATCGCGCGCCACTTGTTCTCGTCGAGCAGTTCCCGGCGGATGTCGGTGCCGGGTTCGCCGTCCTCAAAGCGCTCGGCGAGGTCGACGACCAGCGCGTGGACCGCTTCGACGAACGCCAACACCACCTCGGGGTCGCGCTGGGTGTCCGGCGTCCGGACTTCGACGGTTCCGTGGCCGGTGTGGGGGCGGACGTCGTACCAGAGCTCGCCCCTGTCGTTTATCGACCCCGTCTCGACCATCCGACGCTCGAACCGCGCGTACGACTCGAAGTCCGAGAACCGAGTCGGCATCCCCGTGTTCGGCAGTCCCTCGAATATCTTCGCCCGCGCCGACGCGAGGCCGGTGTCGAAACCGTCCCAGAACGGCGAGTTCGCCGACAGCGCCAACAGGACCGGGAGATACCAGCGGAGTTCGTTTGCGACCCAGACGGCCTTGTCGGCGCCGTCGACGCCGACGTGGACGTGGAGTCCCGCGGTCGTGTTTCGGTGCTGCGGATACTGGATGCGGTCGAGTTGCGCACGGTAGCGCGGCTTCCGAGCGTGGTCGAGTTCGCGCCACTTCGCCGCCGGGTGGAGACCCGCGGCGGCGATACCGAAGCCGTGGGTCTCGGCGTGGTCAACGAGCGCCTCGCGGACGTCGGCGAGGGCGTCCGCGGCGTCGCCGGGGCGTTCGATGAGCGGCGTCTGCGTCTCGATCGTGAACTGGAACAGTTCGTGGTCGATGCGGTCTTCGAGTAGTTCGGGCGGGTCGTCGCCGTACACTAACTCGTCGATACCCGACGTGGGACGCCCTGCGTCGTCGACGATGAAAAACTCCTCTTCGATGCCGAGGGTTCCCATCCGGTCGAACGCCTCGCGCGTGCCCAACTCCTCCATTGCTCGCCTTTCGGAACCTCGAAGTAAATAGTTCGTGAAGTCGGCCGCAGCGACCGGGAGTGCGGGCGATACGCCCATCCGCGGGCGGACCGAACGGCGCTTCCGCGTTATCTCGGTCGGGCGACGACTCCGAGATGGTCGCTGTGGAAGCGGTCCAGACGCTTCGTCTCCAGCACCTCGTAGGCGTCTTCGAGTCGGGAAACGACGCCGTCGAACACCTCGTCGGGGTCGCTGGTCACGTCCTCGCTTCGCGCCTTGACCGCCATGAGCAGTCGCCCGTCGTCGGTGAGAAACTGGCGATTGCGGACCGCGACGTCGGCCTGTCCGCGCGTCGCCACGTCCTGGACGATGACGTCGAGGTCGGCTTCGACGGCGTGGGCGTACGTCTCGGGTTTCCGAGCGTCCTTCAACAGTGGGAAGAGGTTGTCTCTGTCCTCGGCGACGTCGACGAGGTCGCGGACGGGGCGGGGCGCGAACTCGACGGCGTACGTCGGGCCGGCGAAGTCGGCGACGTGGCTCACCGTCGTCCCCGACGCCGCGCCGAGGTAGAGGACCGACTCGTCGCCCGCGAGGCCCGTCTCCATTTCGAGTTCGAGCATCGCGCCGAGCTTCGATCGTCCGGCGTCCCAGAGTCGCCACTCCCCGTCCGTGGGTTCGCCGTAGACGGTCTCGCCCCGCGTGGCGAGTCGCTCGCGGCCGTCGAACGAGCGGCGCTCGACGCCCTCGGGAAGCGCAGTCATTCGCCTTCCTCCTCCGCACGGGCGCGAATCGTCTCGATTCGCTCGCGGAGTTCCTCGTGTACCTCCGGCCTGAGATCGCCACTGTAGTGGTCGATGCGGGCGGCGATGGCGAGTTTGCCCGCGAGCGCGCGGGCGGCCGACCCGCGGTCCTGCGGTCGAGTTCCCCTGACCGCTTCGTGGACGTAGATGACGCCGTGTTTCGGCGACGACGCGCGTCCGGCGAGGTGCGCGAACAGCGCGTCCTCCGCGCCGAGCACCTGCACCGTTCCGCTGGGTTTCTTCGCCAGCGAGTCCAGACCGCCGGCCAGCGAGATGAGACGGGCGGTGAGCACCGGTCCGGCCATCTCCGCGAGGTTCGGCGCGACTTCCGGGGCGCGGCGCTCGACGTACTCGCGGAGCGCGTCTCGCTCGTCGGCCAGTCCGGTCACGCGCTCGGCGAGCGAGACAACGCGCTCCTCGGTGGCGTCCTGCGGGTCGCGGTCGGCGAGGTCGCGGGCGTAGTCGACGCCCGTTCCGGCGTCCCCGAAGAGGCTCCCGGCCCACTCGCCGAGGCGCTCGGCGAGCTCGTTGGCCGTGCGCTCGGCGTCGTCCATCGCGCGGACGGCGTGCATCAACTGCTTGTCGTCGGCGCGCTCGGCCTCCGCAGCGGCGGTTCGGGCGGCCTCGATGCTCGCCGCTCGAAACAGCTCGTAGTACTCGTCCCCGTCGGCGGCGAACCCGCTGTCGACGGCCGCGGCGGGCCAGTCAGCGGGCGCGTCGGCGCTCCCCTCACGGATGCGCGACGCCGCCGTCTCGGTGTCGCCGACGTCGACGCCGGCGAACCACGCGTCTTCGGTCATGGTCGGAGGTGGACGCGCCGAGGGTTAAAAGGGGTCGACTCCGCCGTCAGCCGAACCGCTCGAACGGCTGTTCGCAGTCCTCGCAGTAGTGCATCGACCGGCAGAGTCCCGGTCCCTTGGGGTGGTCGCGCACCGTGTTCGTCGACTCGCAGTAGGGACACTCGACGCCGGTTTCGGGGCCTTCGCCGCGGGTGCTCGGGTCGAAGCGCATCAGACGCTCAGCCCGAACTCCCGAAGGTCTTCTTTCCCTCGCTCTGTCACCATCTCGACGTTCCACGGCGGCGAGTACCGTAGCGTCACCTCGGCGTCGGCGACGCCGGCGGCGAGCGCGGCACAGCGCACGTCGTTGAGAATCATGTCGCGGGCCGGACAGCCGGTGTAGGTGAGCGTCATCTCGACGCGCGCGACGTCGTCGGCGACTTCCACGCCGTAGATGAGCCCCAAGTCGACGATGCTGACGGGCATCTCGGGGTCTTCCACTTCGTACAGCGCGTCCCACACGTCGCGCTCGACGCCGGTCGCTCCCCCGCCGGTCTTCGGGTACTGCTCGTGGGCCTCGCCGGACGTGTAGTCGGTGTAGGCGCACGCCTCCGACTCGAACTCGTTGCCTTCGAAGTCGTCCGCGCTCACGCGCCCTCACCCCTGAGCGTGGTCGGCCTCTCGAAGTCGAGTTGGCGGTACGTCGCGGTGAACTCCTCGTAGAGGTCGAACCAGTCGTCGGTGTGGTCGCCGTCGCGGCCGGTCGACTGCACTCGTTCGACTTCCTCGGGCTCGGGCACGTCCAGGCCCAGCGATTCGAGATACGGGACGACGATATCCAGCCATTCGGCGCGGAGGTCAGACAGCGTCTCGGTCCGGAGTCCCAGGTCGACGATGTCGTCCTCGCGGGGACTGGGTGCGAACAGCGTCAGCGCGTGGGGGAACAGGCGGTCCAGCGCGGTCTGGACGCGGGCGCGACTCTCTTCGCTGCCCTCGTCGGCGAGGCGGTCCAGCCAGTTCTGGGCGTGCTCGCGGTGGTACGACTCCTCTGCGAGCACTTTCTCGACGCGGTCACACAGCGGCGCGTACGACGAGTCGACGATGGCCTCCATGCGCAGCTGCTCGGCGGTGTCGTAGAGGTACGTCCGGACCATCGTGTCCGCCCAGTCACCGGGTTCGGTTTCGAGTTCGACGAGCGTCGCGTGCCGCCAGCTCTCGGGCGGGCGCTCCCAGATGAGTTCCTGTTCAGTGTGGCCCAAATCCTGGAGCAAGTCGTACCAGAGTCGGGCGTGGCCGTACTCGTCCTGGGCGACGTTGGCGAGCGCGAGGTCGGATTCGAGCGTCGGCGCGAAGATCTGCCACTCGACGTAGCGCTCGGCGGCGACGTACTCGTCGTCGGCCATCCGAAAGAGGAGGGCTTCGAGCGCCGCCCGTTCGCGGTCGCCGAGGTCGTCGGGACCGGCGAATCGTGGAGAGCTCACGACTGGGCCTCCTTGCGCTTCTTGGCCGCCTCGCGCTGTTCGTCCTCGCTCTCCTCGACCTCGGCGGCGAAACTGGCGTCGACGTTGTTGTACGTCATCGCCCAGCGGTACGCCTTGTCGGTCGTGCCGCCGAACTTCGCCTCGTCGGCGTCGACCTCGCCGATTTCGTCGCGCGGGACGACCCAGAGGCTGTTGGTCTGCATGCGGCGGCCGTGCTGAATCTGCGCGAACATCAGCGCCATCTCGCGGTCCGGCGCGTGGACGTTGCCGCAGTGCTGGTGGTACTTCCCGGGTTTCTCCTGTCTGAACACTTCCCAGATCATTCTAATCGGCCGCCTGTGGGGTCGTGCCCGCGGAGTTGTGCTCCCAGCCGTCCATCGCCTCGCGTACCCACGCCACGGCCTCGTGGCGCTGACGACGCGAGCCGATCTGTTCGTAACTACCCTCGTAGTCGTTCTTGGCGATGGTCCAGAACTCGTCCCAGTCGAGGTCCTCTTCGACGACGGCGTACTTGCCGGTCTCCTCGTCGTACTCGATTCTGGGTTCGTCGGGGATTTCGAGGCCGTACTTCTCGGCTTTCGGGATGTAGGCGTTCAGAAACGCCTGCCGGAGCTCGGAGTTCGAGACGGTCTTCAGTCCCACCTGCTGGGCGAAGTCGTTGTGCGTGCTCTGGCTGTTCATCGGCCCGAAGAACTGGAGGATGCGCGGCCACCACGTGTCGAACACCTCCTGGGTTCGCTCCTGGTTCGCCTTCGAGGAGCGCATGAGTTCCCGAAGGATGTCCTCGCCGTGTTTGACGTGAAAGCCCTCCTCGAAGCAGACTTTGTCCATCGCGTGCGCGTACGGCTCCCACGAGGTGCTCTTGAGCGTCGCCTGTCGGCGCATCGCGCCGCCGTCGACGAAGAAGTCGATCATCGGCGCTTCGTACCACGAGCTCACCGGGTAGTGAAAGCAGTTGAGAAACTTCCCGTCGCCGCGTTCCAACTCGTCCAACATCTCCTCGCGCGTCTTCACGCCGAGCGTCTCGGCGGCGCGGTAGAGCAGTTGCGCGTGACCGATTTCGTCTTGCGTCTTCGCCGTGCAGGCGAGTTTCCGATCGAGACTCGGGGCCATGCGCGTGAACACCTTGTCGAGGTAACCGCCCATCACCTCGGAGTTGGCGTGGAACTGGATCATCCGCGTCGCCGCTTTCCGGTACTCCTCCGGCATGTCGTCTTTCGGGCTGAACTGCCGCGGTCCGGCCCGCTCTTTGACGGTGTCGAGGTCCATGGTCGTTCATTATAGATTCTCCGGCTTACCCGTTCACCCGGCTATAGGCGGTATTTATATGTTTCCGCCGGACGATTAGCGGTCGATGCGCGAGGAGTGTTTGGTCGTGGAGTTCCGGGTGACCGGCGACGACTGCCCGCTGGCGGCAGCGTCACGCGCGACGAACGCGACTATCGAGTGCGAACCGCCGCAGTTGCGCGGTGACGGGAACGTCCTCCTCCGGTTCGGCGCGCCGACGAGCGGCGAACTCGCGGCGGCGCTCGACGACGACGAACGACTGCGCTACCTCCACCGCGCGACGGCCGAGGGGCGGGACACGTACCGTTGTCTCTCGAAGCATCCCTGCATCGTCCACGAACTGACAGACGTAGGGTTCGTCGCCGAGACGCTGAGCTACCGCGACGGCGAGGAGCGATTCACGGGCGCGGTCGTCGGCTACGACGTGCTGCAGGGCGTGCTGGCGGCTGCCGGCGAAGCCGTCGGCGTGACGCTCGAACGCGTCTACCCGCTCGGACCGCAGGCGGAGTCGGCCGCCGCACGGTGGGACGTGACACCCGCTCAGGAGGCGGCGCTCCGGGCGGCGCTGGAGATGGGCTACTTCTCGGTGCCGAAGGCGGCGACGGCGTCGGAAGTGGCCGAGGAGCTGGAAATCAGCAAGTCGGCGTTTCTCGAACGACTCCGGCGCGGGCAGTCTGGAGTGTTGGGACAGATTCTCGGTCGGGGTTAGCCGGTCGGCGTCAGTCGTCGGCGAACTCAGTCGTCTGCGGGCGTCGACGACCGGTCCGGTGAGTCCGCGTCGGCGGTGTCCGTCGCCGCAGCCGCCCCGGTGTGCGCGTCGCTCTCTCCGAGTTCCCACCGGAGTCGTACCTCGTAGGTCCGCCCGTCGTCTTCCTCGAACGCTCGCTCTTCGACTTCGAGCGTGCCGGTCTCCGGCATCCGAGAACGACCGGGCGTCCCGTCGGTGGACATCGGTTCCATCCCCTCGTAGCGCCGCGCGACGTCCTCACGGAGTCGTCGAAGGTACGACGCCGCCTGGTCGCGGTTCAGGCGGTCTTCGCGCAGCAGTTCGCGGTTCGCCGCACGCTCGGCGGCACCGCGGCCGACGCCGCCCGACGCACCGGTCGCGTAACCTCCGACGACGGCGTTGACCACTGCGCCGAGCAGGAGGACGAGGCCGCCGAAGTAGAGCCAGGTCACGAGGAGGATGACGCCGCCGAGCACGCCGTACGCCTCGGACTTGTCCGAGAAGGCGATGTAGAACTGGAACACGCCTTGGAGGAGCGCCCACCCGACCGCCGCCGTCAGCACGCCGGGAAGGATCCCCCGGACCGAGAGGTCGGCGTCGGGGAACACGTAGTACAGCGGGAGGAACGCGATGCTCAGCCCGAGAATTAACACGAGCGGGTTGAGCAGTCCGACCCAGGGTAGCGATTCGAAGGCGGCGAAGGCGGTGCTGGCGGCGACCATCGCCGTGATGCCGACGAGGAGTGCGACGAAGACGACGAGTCCGTCGCGGAGTTGGTCGACGAACTCGTTGCTCCCTTCGGTCTCGTAAATCTCCGAGAAGGCGGTGTCGAGCCCGCGGAATATCTTCAACGTCCCCCACAGGAGGACGACGACGCCGACGATGGAGAGTCCGGTACCCTCGCTCGCGCTGTCGAGGGCGTTCGAGACCAGCTCCCCCGTCGCGGGAGTCAGCGACGACGCGACCAGACCCGAGACCCGTCCTTCGAGTTGCTCGGAGCCGAGAAGCGACACGAGGAGCACGACCAGAAGTAAAAGCGGAATCAGCGAGACGAACGCGTTGTAGGCGATGCTGCCGGCCATGAACGCGACGTTCTTCGAACGGAACTCCGCGAGGACGCCTCTGCCCACCGCGATAGGGGAGCGCCGGGTGCTCATACCATCCAGTCGACGCCCCGGCGGAAAGCGTTTCGCCGGGAGTCGCCGGTGTCTGTCCTCGGATTCAGTTCTCCTCCGCTCGCCGCGCGTCGGCCGGCGCGGACTCGTCCGCTTCACCGGGGTCGGCGGTGTCGGCGGTGCCGGGCGTGTCGGCGGTGGCGTCGGCGTCGATTTCGGACTCTCGCTCGGGGACGCGCCACCGGAAGCACGTCTCGTAGACGGGGTCGCCGTCGGTCTCGTACGAGCGTTCGAGCAATCCGATTTCGGTCGCTGCGGCGGGAGACCGGTGAGACCGTTCGCCGTCGGTCGGTCGCATGCCGCGATATCGATCGGTCAGGTCCTCGCGGAAGCGGTCGAGGTACGTCGCCGTTTCGTCCGGCGTCAGCCGCGTTTTCCGATGCGTTCGGTGGGGTGCCGCGTTTCCGACGCCGCGGGCGTCGATGACGTCGAAAAGGTCAGCCTGCTCGGGACCCGAACCGTCGTCAACGCCGTCGCCGACGTACCCGCCGACGACGGCGTTGATGACTGCCCCGAGCAACAGGAGCAGGCCGGCGAAGTAGAGCCACGTGACGAGGAGGACGATACCGCCGAGGACGCCGTAGGCGTCCGTCTTCGCGGAGGCGGCGACGTACACCTGAAACAGCGCCTGGAGCGCCGCCCACCCCGCGGCGGCGGTGACGAGTCCCGGAACGACGTCTCTGATCGAGAGGTCGGCGTTCGGGAAGATGTAGTACAGCGGGAAGAACGCGATACTGAGGGCGACGACGAGAAACAGCGGGTTCAGGACGCCGATGGCGAGTCGCTGTGCGAGCGCGGCGAAGGCCGACCCGGTCGTGATCATGGCGACGACGGCGACCAGGAGCGCGACGAAGACGACGAGTCCGTCGCGGAGTTGGTCGACGAACTCGTCCGTGTCCTCGGTCTCGTATATCTCGGCGAAGGCGGTGTCGAGCCCGCGGAATATCTTCAGCGTCCCCCACAGCAGCACGACGATGCCGACGAGCGAGAAGCCGGTGTTGTCGTTGGCCTCCCGCAGCACCTCCCGAAGCGTCTCGCCGACGCCGGGAGCGAGATACGTCGCCGCGAGTTCGATAACCCGGCGTTCGAGCGCGGCGCTGCCGACGACCGACACCGAGAGGACGAGCAACAGAAGCAGGGGGAGCAGCGAGACGAACGCGTTGTAGGCGATGCTGCCGGCCATGAACGCGACGTTCTTCGAGCGAAACTCGGCGACGACGTTCGTCAGCGTCGCCCGGACAGTCGACAGGTGTGGTATCATCTCGAGTGGAAAATTACGAACGGGCCGCGGTCGTCGGAGCGTACCCGCTCACCGCTTCGGAACGGTCGAATGACGGGCGACGCCGTTCATGTCGCGGCGTGACTTCGGCACGGTCGAGTGCATCGTCGCACGTCCCCGGGAATCGCGGTCGTCGCCGACGTCGTCGCCGATGTCGTCGCGGCCGACGTCGAGAAGACCGTCGTCCTCTTCTTCGGTCTCGGCTTCGGCCTCGGCCTCGGCCTCGGCTTCGGCTTCGGCTTCGGCCTCCTCGTCCGTGGCCCCCTCGTCGTCGGCCTGCATCTGTTCGATACTGGCTCTGATCGAGTCGGCCGCCTCGTCGAGTTGCGACTGCAGCGACTCCGTGAGAAGCGGCCCGTCTTCTTCGTCCGCTTCGGCTTCTCCGGAGCCCTCGACTGCCGGTTCCTCGGCCGACTCGGCGTCGGTCTCTTCGACCTCGTCCGCCTCGGCCGTCGTCTCGTCGGCTTGCTCGGGTTCCTCGCCTTCGTCGGTCGGGTCCTCGTCCGCCGACTGCTCGGACCCGCCGGTGAGTTCGGAGAGCCGTTCACGAAGGTTGCTCATCGCGTCGGGGTCGTCGAGGTTCTCGGCGTTCGACAGCGCCAGAATCGTCTTGAGGCCGAGCACAGAGTCCTCGCTGCCGACGGCGAGGGCGTTCGGAATCGTCTTCACCTGCCCGCCGTCGTCGTCGGTGAGGCCGACGCCTTCGATGAGGTCGGCGGTCGACGTCTCGTCGACGAACGCCGCCGTCTCGTCGGCGAGTTCGCGGAGTCGGTCGTCGCGCTCGTCGTCGGGCGCCGAGAGCGCCTGGGTCGCTTCTTCGAGGAGGCGGTTGACGTTCTCGGCGGCGTCGGTCATTCGTCTCCGTCACCCCCGTCGTCGGACTGGTCTGCCTCGTCGGTCTCGTCGGCTTCGTCGGTTTCGTCGTCCTCGTCGGTCTCCTGGTCGAACTGCTCGACGAGGTCGTCGACGAGTTCCTCGCGGCTCTGATTCGCCTTGATCTCGGCGTCCTTCGCCATCGACTGCAGTTCCCGGTAGGAGACGGTTTCGAGCAGTTCCCGGTACGTCTCCCGCCGGACGTCGCTGAGGTTGTCGGGGACGCCGCCCGTCGCGCGGGACTCGGCTTCGTCGGCCGTCTCCTCGTCGCCCTCGGCTGTCTCTTCGGCGCTCTCGCCGGTGTCGGTCACCTGTTCCGTAGCGCTCTCGGCGGCGTCCGCCGCTTGGTCGGTGGCTTTCTCGGCGGTGTCGGTCGTCTTCTCGGCGGCGCTCTCGGCCGTATCCGTCGCTTGCTCTTTGGCGCTCTCGGCGGACTCCGTGGCCGTCTCCGCGGTTTCCTCGGCCGTCTGCTCGATTTCGCTCGGTTCGGAGACCGCGTCGCGTAGCACGCTGGCGCTCTCCTCGACCGCCTCGCGCGTCCCGAGCGAGTTCAGGATCGCCTGTTTGAGCGTCTCTTTGACGTCGCCGAGAATCTCGAACGGCTTCTTTCCCGCTTCGACGCCCTCTCGGACGGTCTCGTCGACCGTATGGCCGAGCCGTCTGCCGAGTTCGCGACCCAGTCGACTGCCGATCTTTCGGCCGACGCTCTCGCCGACCTGCCGGCCGTCTATCTGGTCTCCGACTTCGTCGGCGACGACGCTCTGTATCGAAGACGACGAGGAGGACGACGAGTCACTCATCGCCGCTCCCTCCGGTAAATCGGGTCAGCGCGCCTTTGACGACGCGTTCACCGAGCAGTGCGCCGAGCGCGGAGCCGACGAGTGCACCGAGGACTTCGCCGCCCCGGCCACCGAGCTGCTCGCCGAGACCGTCCTCGTCCTGAATTCCGTCCCACTTCGTGTCGGCCAGCAGTTCGTCGTAGTCGAGGCTAGTCAGCAGCTCGGTCACGTCTAGGCGACCGAGAATCGACGACTCGCTCACGACTCGTCGTCCCCCTCGTCCTCTTCGTCGCTCGATTCGGTCTCCTCGCCTTCGGTCTCTTCGGCTTCGCTCTCGTCGCTTCCGTCCTCGTCAGCCTCGGCTTCTTCCTCTTCGTCAGCCTCGGCTTCCTCCTCCTCGTCGGTGTCACCGAACAGTTGGTTCACCACCCCGACGACGAGTTGGACCGCAATCTCCTGGAGCGGGAGCTCCTTCGCGGCGGATTTGAGCGTGTTCTTGGTGGCGTCCGCCGCCGACGAGAGGGGACCGCCCTCGCCGTCCTCGCCCTCGCCGCCGAGCGACGGGAGGAGGTCACCCATCTCCGGGAGTTCGGGGATGCCCGGGAGTTTGTCCGCGATGTTGCCGAGTCCGTCGTCGAGCAGTCCGGCGACGGCCGCCAGTAGGTTGCCGACGAGGTTCCCCTCGCCCTCTTGGGCGGAGATGTCCAAGACGACGTCGCCGAGGTCCACCTCCAGTCCGAGTAGGTCGAGATGCAGGCCTTCGAGGTCCAAGAAGAGAACTCCGGTCTCGTCCTCACCCCGCATCGCCTCCTGTCGCTTGTCGGAGGCCTCTTCCTTCTCTTTGGCCGTTTCGGAGGGATACTCCTCGCCTTCTTCGTCTTCTCCACCTTCTTCATCTTCTCCGCCTTCTTCGTCTTCTCCACCTTCTTCATCTTCTCCGCCTTCTTCGTCTTCTTCGTCTTCCTCGCCTTCTTCGCCTTCCTCGCCTTCTTCGCCTTCTCCACCTTCTTCGGCTTCCTCGCCTTCGGGTTCGGCCTCGGCTTCCGACTCTTCCTCGTCTGCGGACTCCTCGGACTGTTCGGTCTCCTCGGCGGATTCGGACGTCTCCGACTCGTCGTCCTCCTCTTCGTCTTCCGCCTCGGCTGACTGCCCGCCGTCCGGCAGTACTCTCTGTTCGACTTCGTCTGCTGCTAGCCGTCCGACTCGCTCGGGTGAACGTTCCGAATCCATTGCTTTGTAAGATGTCCACACCGTCGTTCATGGTGATTCGGCTTGCCATAGCAAGCAAGCGCTTCGTTTCATACCGCTTACGACTGAGGCCACCGATTTCGGAGCGGTGCGAGACTCGCGTTCGGAACTCCCGCACCCGTCGATGACCAAAGAAAACGTGTTGGGATTACGGTTCGGTCTTTATCATGAACTTCATGTCGCCGGCGAACACCGTTTCGCCGTCCTGATTCGTCATCTCGGAGTCGATGACGACGAGTCCGGCGTCGTCACGACTGGAGAACGGTTTCGTCTCGACGACTTCCAGATCCAAGGAGATGGTGTCGCCCATCTTGACCGGCGCGGGGATGTCCATGTAGTTCATACCGAGGAAGGCAACGACGGTGCGTTCGAGGAAGCCACAGCGGAAGACCAATCCCGTGGCGAGGACGAACGTCATCGGTCCGTGGGCGACGCGTTCGCCGAAGTACTCGTCGTCGGCGTAGTGACGGTTCGTGTGGAGTTCCGTCCAGTCGCCCGACAGCGCCGAGTGCATGACGAAGTCCGTCTCGGTCACGGTGCGTCCGGCGCTCTCGAACGTCTGACCGACCTCGTACTCCTCGAAGTACTGTGGTTCGTAGCTGTATGGCACGTCTCCCGGTTCTCCTATCGATGATAAAAATTTGTGTACTATCCGCCATCCGATTCATGGTAGCATTTAACACGAAGCAGCGACCAGTGGGGACGATGACGGAACGTTCTGTGTTCGTCTGCGAGCAGTGTGACCAGCGAGTGACGCCACGCTCGTACTACGCGCTCTGCCCCGAGTGCGGCGGCGGCCTCCGGTCGGCCCCCTCGTGAGCGGGTTCGGCCGTCGAACCGAGTTCGGTCGTCGAGTCACCGACGGGAG
The DNA here is from genome assembly GCF_020097815.1 of Haloprofundus salinisoli. Classification (NCBI taxonomy): domain Archaea; kingdom Methanobacteriati; phylum Methanobacteriota; class Halobacteria; order Halobacteriales; family Haloferacaceae; genus Haloprofundus; species Haloprofundus salinisoli. The sequence continues at coordinate 2,751,308 of NZ_CP083663.1, read as the reverse complement.
CACGAAAACGCCTTGGCTCTCACCGCCGAACCGAGAGCGATGACGCGCGACGAAAGCGAGACGGCCGAGAACAACGAGACGGCCGGCGACAGCGACCCCGCGCGCATTCGCTCCATCGCCGTCACCGGTGACGACGTCGTCACAGCCTTGGAGGCGCGGCGGCGAAAAGGCGTGCCCGCCGTTCTGCGCGTGACACCGCCGTTCGCGGGACGGATGCGCGCTCGCCTCCACCTCGCCGGGAGTGAAGGGAGTTACGAGGGACCGACCGACCCGATTCACCTCGACCCCGAGCGTCTCGTGGCCGACGTTCCGGCGTTTCCGGACCCCGACGAGACCGAAGACCGCCTCCGTGAGGCGGGCGACTACTCGGTCGACGCCCACCGTGACGTACACGCGGAGGCGGTCCGGCGGTGGCGCGAGACGGCGAAAGATGCCATCGTCGAGGCGGTGACTGTCGAAACCGAGAGCGGCCAACACGAAATCGCGGTTAAACGGCTAGGATAGGCGGGGAAATTCGGTTACTCGACCGGCTCGAAGCGGTGGCGGACGACTTCGGTGTCGTCGTCCCACTCGAAGTCGCCGTGAGCGCGTTCGAGGCGTTCGCGGTACGCGTCCAAGTTCTCCGAGCCTTCTGCGCGGGCGTCCTCCTCGGTCAGATCCCCGAGCGTCCGGGTGTCGACGGCGACGACCTCGAACCGTCGCCCGTCGACCTCGAAGGTGTCGCCCGTCGACCTCGAAGGTGTCGCCCGTCTCGGCGTAAGCGTGCCCGCGGTGCAGTTGCGTTACTCGACCCTCGGCGACCATCGACTGGAGTCGCTCGGTCGGCAACACGTTCGCGGCGTCGATCTCTGCCATACGAGCCCTTCGGCCGGAGCGAAGAAAAGCGGCGGGGCCGCCGTCTCCGAGCGTCGGCGATGGGCGACGAACACCGACCGAGGGGATGAGCGACGAACGCCGGTCAAGGGGATGGCGGCGGGCGAATCGCTTTTGCTCCGGCGGTGGCCATCTCGACGCATGGACAGCTACAGACGCGGACGCGACGCCGACCGCGGCGGCGACGGGTGGAGCGAGCGCCGATTGGTCGCGCCGTACCGCAAACTCGTGCTTCTCATCTGGGTGCTCGGCATCCCGCTTCTCGTGCTCTCGATTCCCGTCGGCGACGGCGCGGGGTTGGTCGTGATGCTCGTCACGCACCTGTTCATCGCCGGGTTCGTCCGCTCGGACATCAAGGCGATGCGGCGACAGGGGTACGAGTGGGGCTGGACGCGCCACCTCTGGTTCGGCGCGGCGTTCGCGCTCCCGTTCGTCGCTCCGGCGTACTACCTCTACAGCGGACGACGCATCCGCGCCGAGAACGAGCGGCGACGCGAGAAGTACACCTCTGAGGACGGAGACGCTCGTGAGGGGTCGGCGGGCGTAGACGACAGTCCGACTGGGGACCCGGTGGCGACGTCCTCAGACGCCTGAAACCGAACGACCGGCGTGTCGCGTGCCGGTCAGCGGTGGTCGAAGACGCGCTTTACTTTTCCCGTTTCGGTACGCTCGATACCGCCGGGCATCGCGATGGTGAGCGAGTCCGGCGACAGCGAGAGCACCGTCTGGAGCCGGTCGCGGAGTCGGTCGGCCAGTTCGTCGGCGTCGCCGTCGAACTCCTCGGTCCGCTCGACGGTGATGTGGATGGTGTCGAGTTGGCCGTCGCGTCGGAGGTCGATGCGGTAGTACGGCGCGACGGCGTCGAACTCCAGCACGACCGACTCGATCTCGCTCGGGTAGACGTTGACGCCGCGGACGACGAGCATATCGTCGCTCCGGCCAGTGACGTGCGACATGCGGACCATCGTCCGCCCGCACTCGCAGGTCTCGCGCGTCAGCGTCGCCAGATCGCCGGTCCGATACCGGAGGACTGGAACGGCTTCCTTCGTGAGCGTCGTGAAGACGAGTTCGCCCTCCTCGCCCTCCGAGAGCGGGTCGCCCGTCTCGGGGTCGACGATCTCGGGGTAGAAGTGGTCCTCCCAGACGTGTAGGCCCGACTTGGCCTCGCACTCCATCGAGACGCCGGGGCCGACGATTTCGGAGAGACCGTAGATGTCGAGCGCCGTCACGTCGAGCGCCTCCTCTATCTCGGCGCGCATCGGCTCGGTACAGGGTTCCGCGCCGATGACGACCGTCGAGAGATTCCACTCGCGGGGGTCGAGGCCCTTCTTTTCCGCCGTCTCTGCGAGATAGAGTGCGTACGAGGGCGTGCAGGTCAGTACGTCCGACCCGAGGTCCGAGAGCAGTTCGAGCTGTCTGCCGGTCTGCCCGCCGCCGATGGGGATGACGTTCGCGCCGAGCGTCTCACAGCCCATGTGGATGCCCAGACCCCCGGTGAAGAGACCGTAGCCGTAGGCGTTTTGGACCGTGTAGCCGGCGGTGACGCCCGCCGCCGCGAGCGACCGCGTGACCACCTCACCCCACACGTGCAGGTCGCCTTCGGTGTAGCCGACGACTTTCGGCTTGCCCGTCGTCCCCGACGAGGCGTGGATGCGGCGCAAGTCCTCGCGGTCGACGGCGACGAGGCCCGTCGGGTAGTGGTCGCGGAAATTCTCCTTGGAGGTGAACGGCAGCAGCGAGATGTCGTCGATACCGCGGATGTCACCGGGTGAGACGCCCGCCTCGTCGAGGGCGTCGCGGTAGAAGGGAACGTTCTCGTAGGCGTGTTCGACGGTCGTTCGCAGTCGCTCGTCCTGCATCGCCCGTACCTCGTCGCGGTCGGTGCGTTCTACCTCATTGTAAACCATGATGATTCGCTCGGAGAGGCGGTACAAAACGGTTACTCCGAGCGGTCGTCGCCGTCGCGGAGTTCCTGCGCCAGTTCTTCCAGACGCGCCGCCGCGTCTTCGCGACTCATCTCCTCTGCGTCGAGTATGACGCAGACCATACCGTCCCCAGCGTGAACCCCAAATAAGCGGGAGAGTTCGTCTCTGTTGATATTTGACGGAACGAGATGTGATCCAATGGGAATGATTTAATCGCTGACCCGAGCCACATCGTTCATGAACGTCTGTGTAATTGGTGCGGGGACGATGGGCCACGGCATCGCGCAGGTGAGCGCGATGGGCGGTCACGACGTGACGCTCCGCGACATCGAAGACGAACTCGTCGCCGACGGACTCGCGGCCATCGAGGCGAATCTCGACGGGGGCGTCGAACGCGGGAAGGTGAGCGAAACGGAGCGGGAGGCGACGCTCGCGCGACTCGACGGCACGACGGACCTCGCCGACGCCGTCGCCGACGCGGACCTCGTCGTGGAGGCGGTACCGGAGGACGAGGAACTCAAAAAACAGGTGCTGTCGGACGTTGCCGACCACGCGCCGACCGACGCCGTGTTGGCGACGAACACCTCGTCGCTGCCGGTGACGAGCATCGCCAGCGCGCTCTCGGACCCCTCGCGCTGTCTCGGCCTGCACTTTTTCAACCCGCCGCATATCATGCAGTTGGTCGAAGTCGTGCTGGCCGAGCAGACGGGCCCAGAGACGCGCGAGTTCGGCGAGTCGTTCGTCGAAGGAGTCGATAGAACCGCCGTCGTCGTCGAGGACACCCCCGGGTTCGCCACCTCGCGGTTGGGCGTCGCCCTCGGCGTCGAGGCGGTTCGGATGGTCGAATCCGGCGTCGCCAGCCCCCGCGACATCGACGCCGCGATGGAACTCGGCTACAACCACCCGATGGGACCGCTCGAACTCGGCGACGTGGTCGGGTTGGACGTCCGCCTCGACATCCTCGAACACCTGCGCGAAGAGTTGGGCGAGCGGTTCCGCCCGCCGACGCTCCTGCGCAAGAAGGTCCGCGCCGGGAAACTCGGCAAGAAGACCGGCGAGGGGTTCTACGTCTGGGAGGACGGCGAAATCGTCGGCGTCTCGGGGGGCGGCGATGAGTGAAGAGCAGTCGAGCGTCGACGCCGCGGCGGACGCCGAGTTCGTCCGCACAGAGTACGGCGAGTACGGCGACCACGTGCTCACGGTCACCATCGACCGACCCGACGCCCGCAACGCGCTGAGCGCGCAGGTCCGGGCGGAACTCACGCAGGTATTCGAGACGGTCGAGACTGACGACGACGTACGAGTCGTCGTGCTCACCGGGTCCGACGAGGCGAAGGCGTTCGTCGCCGGCGCGGACGTGAAGGAACTCCGCGAGCGAAGCGCCGTCGAACAGCACGAAGCGAGCGAGCGACCGCGCATCTACGAGACGGTCGCAGACTGTTCGAAGCCCGTTGTCGCCCGCGTCAACGGCCACGCGCTCGGCGGTGGGTGCGAACTCGCCCAAGCCTGTGACATCCGACTGGCCCGCGAGGACGCCAAACTCGGACAACCCGAGATCAGCCTCGGCATCATCCCCGGCGGCGGCGGCACCCAGCGACTGACGCGACTGGTCGGGACCGGCCAGGCGCGAAAACTCGTCCTGTCTGGCGAACTCGTCGACGGAACGGAGGCGGCCGAGATCGGGCTCGTCGAGGAGGCCCACCCGGCCGGCGAGCTCGACGACCGGGTTTCGGACCTCGCCGGGAAGATGGCGTCGAAGAGTCCGCTCGCGCTGGCGCGGGCGAAGGAGGCGCTTCGGGCCGCGACCCGGATGGACCTCGATTCGGGGCTAGCGTACGAGTCCGAACTGTTCGTCGGCCTCTTCGACAGCCACGACAAGAACGAGGGCATCGACGCGTTTCTGGAGGGAAGAGACCCCGATTGGCGCGGTGAGTAAGCGAGTGCGTGACCGAGATCGGATTCTCCGAGAGCGGCCGTAGACGACAACAGTCCAGCCGAGAGACTTATAACGCTGAGTGAGAGAGACGGGTGCGATGAGACACACGAGACGCGAGGTAGCGACTGCGGCACTCGGCGCGCTGGTCGCGTCGAGCGGTTGTCTTAACTTCGTCACGGGCCAGGAAGCGCTCTCGTTCGAGGCGGACCCCGCGCTGGCCGAGGAGTCGGTGGCGAACGACACCGGCTACGAGCTCGACGGCACCGAGGCCCAGACCATCACCCGCGAGTTCAGCGCCGCCGGGCAGACGCGAAGCGTCGAAGTGACGAACCAGATCTCGACGTACGAGAAGAGTTTGAGCCTGAGTCTGCTCGCCGAGCAGAAGCTCGGCGTCTTCGCCGCCATCTCTTCGCCGGCCGTCGAAATCGCGAGTCGGACGCTCAACCCGCTGAAGGACTACAGCAACGAGGACCTCGTCCAGATGCTGACGAGTCAGTACGAGGGACTGAGTAACGTCAGCGAGGTGAGTTCGCAGACGCTGACGATGCTCGGAACCGAGACGGAGGTGACGAAGTACGAGGCGACCTCGAACGTCGAAGGCCAGCAGGTGGACGTGTTCGTCCACGTGACAAAGGTGCGCCACGAGGACGACTTCGTCATCGCGCTCGGCGTCTACCCCCAGCAGTTGAGCGGCGAGGAGTCGAACATCGTCTCGCTGTTCGAGTCGGTTCAGCACCCGGCGTAAACGGGTCGGAGCCGGAACTCGGTCGACGGGTGGACGCTCGAGACGGGACCCGCCCGAGACGTCGGCCGGAACAGGCGAAGAGCCCGGCTGTTTGCGATCCGACTCACCGTCAACTTTAATACTCTCAGATAGGCCAATCGGAAATTCTCGAATACTGAATACTCACGTAATCGTCGGTTTGAGACCGTCTCTCGGGGATTCGGCGCGAAACATTTATAAAGGTTGCGTCCTTACTGTGGGTAAGGACCGATCCGGCGTATTCTCCATATTTCTCCTTCCGGATAGCGGTCCGCCACTAATACGAGGACCACCATGACCGACACAACCATCCGTACCTACACCGGAGAAACGGAATCAGAACGAGAACGAGAGAGCGAGTCGGTACGCACCTGTCCCGAGTGTGGCGGCCAACTCGTCAGCGACACCGAACACGGTGAGACCGTCTGTACCGACTGCGGCCTCGTCGTCGAGGAAGACTCCGTCGACCGCGGCCCCGAGTGGCGCGCCTTCGATAGCGCAGAGCGCGACTCGAAGTCCCGCGTCGGTGCGCCGACGACGAAGATGATGCACGACAAGGGGCTGTCGACGAACATCGGCTGGCAGAACAAGGACGCCTACGGCAACTCGCTGTCGAGCCGCCAGCGCCAGCAGATGCAGCGACTCCGCACGTGGAACGAGCGCTTCCGCACCCGCGACTCGAAAGAGCGCAACCTGAAGCAGGCGCTCGGCGAGATCGACCGCATGGCCTCTGCGCTCGGACTTCCCGAGAACGTCCGCGAAACGGCCTCGGTCATCTACCGCCGTGCGTTAGCAGAGGACCTGCTCCCCGGTCGCTCCATCGAGGGCGTCGCCACGGCGAGTCTCTACGCCGCCGCGCGTCAGGCCGGGATGCCCCGCAGCCTCGACGAGATCGCGATCGTCTCCCGCGTCGAGAAGATGGAGCTCACCCGGACGTACCGCTACGTCGTCCGCGAGCTGAAACTCGAAATTCAGCCCGCCGACCCCGAGCAGTACGTGCCGCGGTTCGCCTCGGCGCTCGACCTCTCCGACGAGGCCGAACGCCGCGCCCGCCAGCTGCTGAAGACGGCCAAGGAGAAGGGAATCCACTCCGGGAAGTCGCCCGTCGGTCTCGCCGCGGCGTCCGTCTACGCCGCCGCACTGCTGACCAACGAGAAGGTGACCCAGAGCGAGGTCAGTGACGTCGCCAACATCAGCGAAGTCACCATCCGCAACCGGTACAAGGAGCTCCTAGAAGCCGAAGACGCCGGGCTGTTCGCCTGAAGCGTGTGAGAGCGGCACAAACTTTTATTGAAGTCGCTCCCGTCGGTCAGGCGTATGGTCGAAGCGTTCGTTCGCTTGTTGTGTCCCGAGTGTGGAAAAGACTGGGAGTCCGGTCCCAGCGAGTTGCCCGGCCATCGCGCGAACTTCAGTTGCCCTAACTGTCACGCGACGCGTCGGTTGGCCGAATTCATGCGGACGGAATCCGACCTGAACACCGTAAAGCAGTTCGAATAGCGTCTCTTCCTCAGGTTCCTGTCGCCACGAGCGGCGTCACTGACCCATCGACGACAGCGCGCCGCAGGCGTCGCATTTCAGCATCGTCGCCTCGCGTTCGTCGACGAGGCGCGTATCCGGAAGCCCGCACTCCGGGCAGAGGACGAACGCCTCGGTGTACTCCTCGACGGCGCGGGCGACGCGGTCCCGGCGGAAATCTCCCGTCAGGCGGGCGCGCCCGCTCTCGTCGATCTGTCCGCTCGTCCCCAGTTCTGTCTGGAGGAACTTCAGGACGTCCGACTCGTCGCGGTCGAGTTTGTCGACCACCGACTGGAAGTTTTCGAAAACCGTCATGTTTCCTTCCGGTCGGACGTTCGGGTCGGGGACCTCGAACCGACTACCGGTGCTTTCGATGTCGGGAGACTCCGCGAGCGCCCTCTCGAGTTGGTCGTCGTACTCCATATTTCACCGGTCAACACGCGGACGGTAAAACGTTCACGACCGGAAACTCCCTCACCTCATAGAAACACCACTATCGGGAGATAGAGAGTCTCTCGCACAGCACTGTGCTAACGAGACTCAAGATAGTACTATAAGCATCGAGTATCAACGAGAATTTGCTCATGAAGAAGCAGGAGCTCATTCACCTTCACGGCCTGCTTGCAGAGGTACGAAGCCAGCAGGAACATTGGAAAGACACCGAACTCGACCTCACTGAATACAACGAACTTGGCGTTCGTCCGACATCTATTCACAAGTCGAAAACAGACCACAAGGCCGCCGTCTTCAAACTCGCAAAAGGCATCACGGCCTCGATGGAAGAGACCGAGCCGGAGACCGTCGCGCCGAAAGCCGACTGAGTCGTCGACTGCAGGTTCTCTCGAATCTACCTCGACAGGTCAGCCGTCGCTCTCTTCGTCGACCATCTCCTCGAACTCCGGCAGCAACTCGTCGTCGTCCGACTCGGAGTCGTTCTGCGCGTCCCCGTCGGGCGACCCCTCTGCGTTCTCTCCCTCGTTTTCGTCCGTTTCGTCGGCGACGATGGTTACTTCCAGCACCTTGAGCGGGATGTTGTCCAGACGCTGGCCGATCTCTTTTCGGGCGATTCTCGACGCGTGCTCTTCGCGTTCGACGTTGAAGACGGTCATCTCCAGTTCGAGAGCGACGAGCGCCTCGTCGGCGGCGATGAACGCCGGCGGGAGTTCCTCGCCGGACGGCGACTGTCGGCTCCCCATATTGATCTCGACGTAGTTGAGGTCCGGGTTGAGCATCTCGCCGGTTTTGGAGATAGCGATGCGGACCGCTTCGTCCGTCGTCCCCACGTCGTAGACGGGCACGGCCGCCTCTACGACGACTCTGCAGTCCATAGTGGGTAGTGGTAACTCATCGAAACGCATAGACTTTCGCTCGGTGTCGCGTGTTCGTCACCGGAGGCGGACAGTCAAGCAAACTCGACGGGTCCGGTGCCTCGAGCGTCGCCGACGGTGTTATATCGCGCCGCCGGCGCGCAGGTAGTAGAAGACGTACGTCTGAGCGTAGCCCGCGTAGTCGCCGCCGAACCGTTCGCGTATCGCCCGCGACGTCTCGCGGTAGCTGCCCCGTTCGCAGTCGGGGTAGTGGTCGGCGATGGCCGTCTGAATCCACGTGTCCAGCGGGACCGCTTCCAGAAAGCCCAGCGAGAAGAGGAGGACGCAGTCGGCCACCTTGTCGCCGACGCCGACGAACCGCGTCAGCGACTCGCGGGCGTCCTCGTAATCGAGGCCAAGCGCCTCGTCGGGGTGCGCCTCGCCCGAAGCGACCATCTCCGCGCTCCGTCGGACGTAGGGCGCGCGGTAGCCGAGTTTCAGCTCCCGGAGTTCGTCCTCGGTCCGCTCGGCCAGCTGCGCGGCCGTCGGAAACGCGTAGTACGTCTCGCCGTCGAACTCGAACCGGTCGCCGAACTCGCGGGCCATCGCCGTCTGCATGCCGTGAATGCGCGAGACGCGCATCTGCGCCGAGCAGATGAACGAGATGAGACAGGCGAACGGCGGGTCGCGGACGAGTCGCATGCCGCGGTAAGCGTCGTAGGCCCGGCGGAGCAGCGGGTCGTCTGGGGTCGCGCCGAGAATCGCGTCGAGGTCGTCGTCGAGGCGCAGCAGGTGGGTGAGAAGCGGTACGGCGTCGACGTTCGACTCCCACTCCAATCTCCCGGTGGCGGGGTCGCCGACCTGTCGCACGCGCAAAACCGCCTGCTCGTCGCTCACGCCGTCTATCCGGGGCACGACCGTCTCGTACCAGTGGTCGCCGCCGTGGGCGACTATCGTCTCGTACATGCCGCCGTCGGCGCGGTCCCAGAGATACGACTGACCGCTCTCGACGGTCGCTTGGAGGTCGAACTCCCCGGCCAGGTCGTCGAGCGGAATCGTCCCTCGCTCCATCGTCTCTCCGTTAGTTCCCGCGGGCTTGCGGGTTTCGATGTTCGGCGGCGGCGACCGGAGGCGGCTACTCGTCAGCTCTCGCGCCGGCCGCGGCGGCGACGGCCCCGGCGAGCACGCGCGTCGCCGCCGCGCAGTCGTCCCAGTCGGTCCACTCGCGCGGGTTGTGCGAGATACCGTCGCGCGACGGCGCGAACAGCAGCGCCGCGTCGGTCACGTCGGCGACGTGCATCGTGTCGTGGGCCGCCCCCGAGTGCATCTCCATCGTCCCGATGCCGGCGGCCTTTCCCGCGGAGTGGGCCGCCTCGCGGAGTCGGTCGGCCATCGGCGTCGGTTCGAGGTCGAACGGACGCGCGAACTCGGTGTCGACGCCGCGCTCGGTTTCGAGGCGGGTCAGGCTCTCCCGGGCCGCGTCAACGATCGTCTGCATCGACTGGTACACGACGTCGCGGACGTCGACGCCCATCTCGACGCGGCCGGGGACGACGTTCGTCGCGTTCGGCGAGACGTCGAGCGACCCGACCGTACCCACCGCGGAGTCGCTGGAGTCGTCGACCACGCTGTTGGCCGCGCGCTCCACGTCGAGGACGAACTCGGCGGCCGCCGCGAGCGCGTCGGTTCGCTCGTCCATCGGCGTCGCCCCGGCATGGTTGGCCTCGCCGACGACGGTCGCTTCGCAGTGGGTGATACCCGTGATGGTCGTCACGACGCCCACCGGAACGTCGGCGCGTTCGAGTTGGGTGTCCTGTTCGATGTGCAGTTCGTACCACGCGTCCCACTCGCTCGCGTCGAGCAGTCCCTCGCCGCGGAAGCCGATGTCGTCGAGGGCGTCCCCGAGCGTTGTTCCGTCGCTGTCTTCGAGCGCGAGCGCCTCCTCGACGCTGCGCTTGCCGACCGAGACCGAGGAACCGAGCAGGCCGTCGGCGAAGCGCTGGCCCTCCTCCTCGGTGAACGAGACGACGACGAGGGGGCGTTCGGGTTCGACGTTCGACTCCTGCATCGCACGGACGCTTTCGAGCGCGGCGTAGACGCCGAGCGGACCGTCGAAGATGCCGCCCTCCGGCACCGAATCGAGGTGGCTGCCGAATGCGACGGGTGCGGCAGTCTCGTCCGCGGAATCGGGCGTCCACGTCCCCGAGACGTTGCCGACGGCGTCGATGTCGACGTGGAGACCGGCGTCGTCGAGTCGGTCGACGAAGTACTCGCGGGCTTGGCGGTTCGCCTCGGTACCGCAGAGGACGGTCCGACCGCGACCCTCTTCGGCGGCTACGTCGCCGAACTCGGCGTTCGCTTCGATGTCCGCCCGGAGGCGGTCTGCGTCGACGTGCATGGACGGGTGGTTGCGGCGGACGAGTATGTCGCTTGTCCCCGCGGCTATCCGTGCGCAGTCGATTCGTTCAGACACGTGACAGACAGAAGACTCATACTGTCTTCCGAAACTATCACTCTGCATGGAAACGACAGGGGTCACTCGCGTCGGGTCGATGCGCAAGCGCGTCGTCGCGGGTGTCGCTGTCGTCGTCGCGCTCGCGGCGTTGGTCGGCCTGTCGGGCGTGAGTTGGCGCGGGGTCTTCGTCGAGTTGCGGACGATGGACCCGCTTCTGGTGGGAGCGGCGCTCGTCGCGAGTCTCCTCGCGCAGTTGGCGTGGAGCAGTTCGACGCTGCTGTTTCTTCGGTCCGTCGACCCCGTGGTACCGACCGGACGAGTTCGGCTGGGGTATCTCACGGGGACGTTCGCCAAGCAGCTTCTCCCGTTCGGTCACGCTGGCGGGGTTCCGCTCATGGCGTACGTGCTGGCAGAAGAGACTGATCTCGACTACCGGGGGACGTTCGCCTCGGTGACCGCGAGCGAGCTCGTCGTTTTCGTCGCGTCGTTGGCCGTCGCCGGCGTCGGCTTCGGGTGGTTCGTCGTCGCCGACGGCGTCGCCTCCGGGACCGAACTCGCCGCGCTCGGACTGGTTGCCGTTCTGACGCTCGTCGCTCTCGCGGTCGCTGGATTCGTCAAGCGGCGGACAGCGTTTCGGCGCGTCGTCCGCGGCGTTGCGATGGTCGGCCGGACGGTGTTCCGTCGGGCCGGGCCGCGGATGCAGCGCCGTCTCGCTCCCGAAGCAGTGGACCGCGGCCTCGACGAGTTCTTCGAGACGTTCGACCGCGCGACCGGCGACCGCCGGACGGTCGTCTGGGCGGCGACGTACGCCGCCGTCGGGTGGGTGCTGTTCGCGCTCCCACTCTATCTGGGGTCGCTCGCCGTCGGTCAGTCGCTCCCGCTGGCGCTCGTGCTGTTCGTCGTCCCGGCCGCGGGGCTGGCGACGTTGCTGCCGACGCCCGGCGGGTTGGGCGGGACCGAAGTGGGGTTGACCGCGGCCGTCGTGCTGTTCGCCGAAGTCGGATTGGAGACGGCCGCCGCTGCCGTCTTGGTCTATCGACTCTGCTCGTACTGGTTCCTGCTTCTGGTCGGGGGCCTGAGTTCGCTGTTTCTCTCGGCCGGGTTGCGAGAGCTTCGGTGAGACGGATGCCCCGATCCGGCTACCGAATCGTGAAATCTGTCACGCCCCGAAGCCGTTCGGCGACACCCTCGTCCAGTCCCTCGCACGTACACCGCCACGACCAGTTTCCTTCCGCCGTTCCGGGCGTGTTGAACCGCGCTTCCGAACCCAAACCGAGGAGATCGGGTACCGTCGTCATCGCCAAGACGGCTTCTGAGTTCCACACCGCTTCGATGAGCGACCAGTTGATCTCGCTACCGTCGACGCCGAGGTTGTAGTGTAGGCAGTCCTTCTGGTGGTCGGGCAGACTCTGGTAGTAGCCGACCGTGGTGTCGGTGTCGTGGGTGGCGGTGTAGCCGATGCTGCCGTGGGGGTAGTGCATCGGTTGGTTCATGTCGCCCTCGCGGCACCAGTCGGCGTAGTGCGGCACGCGCATGCCGGGGAGCTCGAGGTGGTCGCGGAAGGCGGCGAGCTGCTCGTCGATGAACCCCAAATCTTCGACGACGAACGGGAGGTCGCCCAACTCGCGCTCTATCGTCTCGAAGAAGTCGTAGCCGGGCGCGTCGCGCCACGATCCGGCGGCGGGGTCGTCGGCGTCGGCGGGAATCGCCCAGTGCTCGTCGAACCCCTTGAAGTGGTCGAGACGGGCGGTATCGACGAGGTCGAACAGCCGCGAGAGGCGTCGACGCCACCACTCGTAGTCGGTCTCGCGGAGATAGTCCCAGTCGTAGAGAGGGTTGCCCCAGCGCTGGCCGCTGTCGCCGAACTGCGGCGGCACGCCCGCGACGGCCGCGGGTTCGTTGTTCTCGTCGAGGTCGAACGCCTCCGGCGACGCCCACACGTCCGCGCTGTCGAGGGCGACGTAGATGGGCAGGTCACCGACGAGCGAGATACCCTCGTCGTTGGCGTAGGACTTGAGCTCGCGCCACTGTTCGTCGAAGAGGTACTGACAGAACGCGTGGTAGCGTCGCTCGCTTTCGAGGTCGTCTCGGGCGCGTTCGAGCGCCGTCTCGTCTCTCGTCTTCAGTTCCTCGGGCCACTCGATCCACGCGACGTGGTCGTGTGCTTCCTTCAGCGAGATGAACAGCGTGTAGTCGTCGAGCCACGAGGACTCACGTTCGCGGAACGCCTCGAACGCCTCGTGTTCGTCGTTCGAGGCCTCCGACTCGAACCGCTCGAACGCGGTTTCGAGCAGCGAGCGTTTGTACTCCGAAACCCGCTGGTAATCGGTCTCGTGGGGGTCGAACTCGGGGACGGGCTTGAGGTCTCCGTCGGTGAGCCACCCTCGGTCGAGCAGGTCTCGGAGGTCGACGAAGAGCGGGTTGCCGGCGAACGCCGAGAACGACTGGTACGGCGAGTTGCCGTGCGCCGGCGAGGTCGGACCGAGCGGGCAGAACTGCCACAGCGACTGGTCGGCTTTCGCGAGGAAGTCGACGAACGCGCGCGCGCCGTCGCCGAGGTCGCCGATGCCGTGCGGACCGGGCAGCGAGGAGACGTGGAGAAAGACGCCGCTTTGGCGGTCGAATCGCATGGCAGACAGTTCCGGCTTCTGTGATTTAACTGTAGGGACCGCCGGGGTCGGAACCGCCGACACATTCCTTTCGCTACCCCGGTAGCGCGGGTCAAAAACACTTATCCCCGTCCTCCGGTTTCGTCCTCTCATGAGTGATATCGTAGTGACCCTGCCGGACGGCTCCGAGCTGTCTCTCTCCGCGGGGTCCACGGTAGAGGACGCCGCCTACGAGATCGGACCGGGCCTCGGCAGGGACACCGTGGCCGGCGTCGTCGACGGCGATCTGGTCGACAAGGCGACGGAACTCGACGACGGCGCGGAACTCGTCATCGTCACCGACGGCTCCGACGAGTATCTCGACGTCCTTCGCCACTCGGCGGCGCACGTCTTCGCGCAGGCGCTCCTTCGACTCCGTCCCGAGGCCAAACTGACCATCGGTCCGTGGACGGACGAAGGATTCTACTACGACGTGACGAACGTCGACCTCGACGAGGGCGACCTCCGCGAGATAGAAGCGGAGATGACCGACATCGTCGCCGATGACTACGAGATCGAGCGCTTTACGATGAGCCGCGAGGAGGCGTTCGACTACTACGAGGAGAACCCGTTCAAACAGGATATCCTCGACACCGAGGCCGCCGACGAGGAGGAGATCAGCTTCTACCGCCAAGGCGAGTTCGAGGACCTCTGTAAGGGCCCGCACGTCGAGTCGACGGGCGAGATCGGCGCGTTCAAACTCCTCAACATCTCCTCTGCCTACTGGCGCGGCGACGAGTCGAACGAGACGCTGACGCGCGTCTACGGCACGGCGTTCGCCGACGAGCAGGAACTGGAGGAGTTCGTCGAGCGACGCGAGGAGGCCGCCGAGCGCGACCACCGCAAACTCGGCCGCGAACTCGACCTGTTCTCCATCGACGAGGTGACGGGACCGGGCCTGCCGCTGTACCACCCGAACGGCAAGCGCGTCCTCGACGAACTCGCCGACTACGCGAAGAGTCTCAACCTCGAAGCGGGCTACGACCCCGTCGAGACGCCGCACCTGTTCCGGACGGAGCTGTGGAAGAAGTCGGGCCACTACGAGAACTACGTCGACGACATGTTCCTCCTCGACGTCAACGACGAGGAGTACGGCCTGAAGCCGATGAACTGTCCGGGCCACGCGACCATCTTCGACCAGCAGTCGTGGAGCTACCGCGACCTGCCCGTCCGCTACTTCGAGGACGGCAAAGTGTACAGGAAGGAACAGCGCGGCGAGCTCTCGGGGCTCTCGCGCGTCTGGTCGTTCACCATCGACGACGGCCACCTGTTCGTCCGCCCCGACCAGATCGAAGCGGAGATCAACCTCATCATCGACAACATCCTCACGGTGTTCCAGACGTTCGACCTCGACGCCGACGTGGCGCTGGCGACGCGCCCGGAGAAGTCCGTCGGGAGCGACGAGATCTGGGAGAAGGCGGAGACGCAGTTGAAGGCCGTCCTCGATGGCGGCGACATCGACTACCACCTCGAAGAGGGTGACGGCGCGTTCTACGGCCCGAAGATCGACTTCGGCTTCGAGGACGCCCTCGGTCGTAGTTGGGACGGTCCGACGGTCCAACTCGACTTCAACATGCCCGAGAGGTTCGACCTCACCTACACGGGCGAGGACAACGAGGACCACCGCCCGGTGATGATCCACCGCGCGCTCTACGGCAGCTACGAGCGCTTCCTGATGGTGCTCATCGAACACTTCAACGGGAAGTTCCCGCTGTGGCTTGCCCCCGAACAGGTTCGCGTGCTGCCCATCAGCGACGACAACCTCGGGTACGCCGAGCAGGTGGCCGACGAGCTCCGCGAGGAGGGTCTCCGCGTCGGCGTCGAGAACCGCTCGTGGACCATCGGACGCAAAATTCAGGACACGCACACCGACCGCGTGCCGTACATGGTAATCATCGGCGACAACGAGGAGGGCGCGGGCACCGTCTCCGTCCGCGATCGAAACGAGCGCGAGGAGAACGACGTGGACCGCGATACGTTCCGCGCGCACCTCCGTGAGGAGCGCGACGAGAAGCGAGTCGCCCCCGACTTCCTCGACTGAAGGCCCCCATAGGTATTTTTTCTGACTCGTTCCGAACCAGTACTGTCTGACTAAGTTATATGTAGTGGTCGCTCCACTATCGACGTGTGTCGCAGCGTGTGCGGTCGATAGTCTTCGGAAATAACGAGAGTTTGACGCATCGAGCGGCTGTCGCGTCAGTCGTCTTTGCGCTCGGAGTCGCGAGCTACGGGTTCGTCGACCCGACGGCGCTGTACGGACTGACGCTCTTTTCGGCACCGGCGCTGCTCGGCGTGACGGTCGGCATCGGCGGATTGACCCTCTACGCCGTCCGCGGCGGCGGTGTCGGCGGCGCGTGGACCGCGGTGTTCGCGGTTCTCTTCGCGCTGTCGCTTCACGGCCAACACCTGTTCAGCGTCTCACTCGGCGTCGCCGACGGTTCGGCGGCCACCGCCGTCGCCAGAGCCATCGGCTACGCCGGGAGCCTCGCGGCCGTCGTCGGGAGCCTCGTCTTCGTGGCCGGCGTCGCCGTCCGTCGACGCGAGAGTTCGGTCTCGCGCGGCGACGTGACGCCGCTGTCGTTTCTCCTCGACGTCCGACGCGGCCGCGCGAGGAGCGACTACGACTGGGCAGTGGGCGCGCTCGCCGTCGTCGGCACTGCCTCGCTCGTCGTCGCGGGGTCGCTGCTCCCGTGGAGTACCGCCATCTACACGGTCGGTATCGGCACGCTCCTCGGCGTCGCGCTGTACGCTCGGAGACGGAACTGGGAGCGGGACGTCCGACTGGGTGTGCTCTCGCTCGCCGCCGTCCTGCTGGCCGCACACCTCTCGCAGTTCACCCACCCGGCGCTTCTGAACGGCGTCGTCGTGGTACTCACGGTCGCAATGGTCGCGTACGGCTCCGCGCACGGTGAGCACGTCTTCGCCTGTCTAGCCGTCGCCGTCGGCGTCTCGTCGCTCCTCGGGGTCGTCTGGGCCGTGCAGTCGATCGCGTCGTCGCTGGGCGGCGTTCTCGCGGTGAGCGTCGGAATCGGTCTCGGTCCCGGCATCGTCGTCGGTGCCGTCGGCTACGCGCTCGGATGGGCCGTTCGACCGGACGAGAGCGAACGAGCCCGGCAGGCGAACCAGCGCGTCGAGGCGTCGAACCGAACTCGCCACCGCGTCTTCGGCGACGACTGAGCGAGCGCGTCGGCCGCGTTCACCACTCCGTCAGCGCGCGGACGCCGGTGCCGTTGTGATAGGCGAGCACGCCGAGCATCGTCAGGACGCCCGTAATCCACGGGGAGGGATGGGACGAACCGGCGAAAAGGGGTTTCGATTCGTAGGTCGGTAGCGACGACGCTGCGCCGGGTGCGAGGCGGAGAGGTGTCGGCTCCCCTCGTCGAAAAACCACGAACGTCCGTGAACAATTCCCGTGCTATTTAGTCACACTCCGTCGTAGCTTCGGGTAATGGCAGCCGATGAACACCCGACAGTCGAACCGGTCGACGAGCTCGCAGCGTTCCGAACGTTCGAATCGGATTCGACGGCGGACGTGGACGAGTACGCCGCCCTCGCGGCGGCGCTGCGCGACGCCGTCGCCGGGGAGGTCCGGTTCGACGAGTACAGCCAACTGCTGTACGCGACCGACGGGAGCATCTACCGCGCCCGTCCAGCGGGAGTCGTCCTCCCGCGCACCGTCGAGGACGTGCGGGCGACAGTACGACTCGCCGACGAGTACGACGTGCCGGTGCTCCCTCGCGGCGCGGGGTCGTCGCTGGCCGGGCAGGCGGTCGGCCCTGGCTGCGTCGTCATCGACTTCTCGAAGTACATGGATCGGATACTGGATATCGACCCGGACGCCAAGCGCGCACGGGTGCAACCCGGCGTCGTACAGGACGACTTGGACGACGCGCTCGCCCCGCACGGGTTGAAATTTGCCCCCGACCCCGCCTCCTCGAACCGCGCAACGGTCGGCGGCGGTATCGGCAACAACTCGACGGGCGCGCACTCGGTCCGCTACGGCATCACCGACGCCTACACCGAGGAGCTCGACGTGGTGCTCGCCGACGGGTCGCTGATTCGCACGCGCGACGTCGTCGTCGGCGGCGAGGAGTGGACAGAGCTGGTGGAGAAAGACGACCTTGAAGCCGACATCTACCGGACGGTTCGGCGACTAGTCGAGGAGAACGAAGCGGAGATTGGGAGTCGTTACCCCGACCTCAAACGCAACGTCTCGGGCTACAATCTGGACAAGGCGGTCAGAGAGACCGACGACGGCGAGCGGGTGATGAATCTCTCGAAACTCCTCGTCGGCGCGGAGGGGACCCTCGGCGTCGTCGTCGAAGCGGAACTGTCGCTCGTGACGAAACCCGAGGAGACGGCGCTGGCGGTGTACTGCTTTTCTGACCTCGTGGACGCGATGGCGGCGGTTCCGGCGGCGCTGGAGTTCGACACGAGCGCCGTCGAACTGATGGACGACGAGGTGTTTCGGCTGGCCCGCGAGTCCGGCGAGTTCGCCGAGTACGCCGCCCAGATGCCCGAGGGGACGGCGGCTGCGCTGATGCTGGAGTTCGACTCGGAACTGCACGACGACTTTCCGGCGGCAATCGGGGAGACGAACGACCGGTTTCTGGTCGAGGGAGAGGCGTTCGACGTGGTCGAGGCGTACACCGACGAGGCGCAGGGGCGGCTGTGGAAGCTCAGGAAGGCGGCGATTCCGCTGCTCATGTCGCTGCCGGGCGACGCGAAGCCGTACCCGTTCATCGAGGACGCGACTGTTCCTCCCGAAGAGCTCGCCGAGTACGTCACCCAGTTCGAGCAGGTGCTGGAAGACCACGGTACGTCGGCGGCGTACTTCGCTCACGCGGGGGTCGGCACGCTCCACATCCGACCCATTCTGAACCTCAAAGACGGCGAGGACATCGAGACGATGCGGTCGATCTCCGACGCCGTGACCGACCTCGTGTTGGAACGCCACGGCTCCTTTTCGGGCGAACACGGCGATGGCCTCGCGCGGACCGAGTTCAACCCGAAGATGTACGGCCCGCAGCTGTGGGCGGCGTTCCAGGAGTTGAAGACGGCGTTCGACCCCAACTGGCGGATGAACCCCGGAAAGGTCGTGTTCAGAGAGGAGAATCCGACCGACATGCGGCAGTCGCTGCGCTACGGGACGGAGTACCTCTCGACGGAGTGGGAGACGACCCTCGACTTCGAAGAGCACGGCAGTTTCTCCGAACTGGTCGAACTCTGCAACGGCTGCGGCACCTGCCGACAGACCGGCAGCGACACGATGTGCCCGACGTACCGGGCGACGCGCGACGAGGCGGCGACGACGCGCGGGCGAGCGAACCTGCTTCGGGCCGCTATCACCGGCGAGTTGGACGAGGAGGAACTGTACTCCGAGCGATTCCAGTCGGAGGTGTTGGACCTCTGCATCGGCTGCAAGGGCTGTGCGAACGACTGTCCGACCGGCGTCGATCTGGCGAAACTCAAAGCCGAGGTCAAACACCAGTACCACGAACGGGAGGGTAGCGGCCTCCGGGAACGGCTGTTCGCCAACATCGACCGTCTCGCCGCCGTCGGCAGCGCGACCGCGCCAGTGTCGAATCTCGCGCCCAAAGTTCCGGGCGCGCGCCCGCTTCTGAACCGGGCGCTCGGTCTCGCCCCCGACCGCGAACTGCCGACGTTCACCCGCCAGTCGCTCGAACGGTGGTTCGACGAGCGGGAATCGACGGCCGAGACGGCGGATGCCGACGAGAAAGTGTTGCTGTTCCCCGACACGTACACGAACTACGTCTACCCAGAGGCGGGGAAGGCGGCGGTCCGGGTGCTGGAAGCCGCAGGGGTGCACGTCGAACTCGCCTCCGGCGTCGCGCCGAGCGGGCGGGCGGCGTACTCAGGCGGCTTTTTGAACCTCGCTCGAAAGCGCGCGAGGCGGAACGTCGACGGCCTCCACCCGTACATCGAGCGGGGATGGTCCGTCGTGTTCGTCGAACCGTCCGACGCCGTGATGCTCCAAGACGAATACGCGGACCTGCTCGACGGCGACGAGGCGCTGGCGGTGGGCGCGAACGCCTACGGCGTCCTCGAATACCTCGACACGTATCGGTTGAGCGAGCGTCTCTCGTCGCGGGCGGTCCGCGAGCGCCTCACCTACCACGGCCACTGCAACCAGAAGGCGCTGAACAAGGACCACCACGCGGCGAACGTGCTCCGAGACGTCGGTTACGACGTCGACCACCTCGACTCGGGCTGCTGCGGAATGGCCGGTTCGTTCGGCTACGAGGCCGAACACTACGACCTCTCGCAGTCTATCGCGGACATTCTCGTCGAGCAGGTGGACGCGAGCGGCGGCGACGCCCTTGTCGCACCCGGCGCGTCGTGTCGGACGCAACTCGGCGACCGCGACGACGCGAGAGACCCGGCGCATCCGGTCGAACTCGTCGCGGCGGCGCTTGACTACTCGGCCAGATAGCCGGGCGGCGGCGTTCGAGGTTGGAGAAACCGGCATCGTGCGACGAACACCCATGACTTTTTCTCGCAGTCCGCGAAACCGGGAGGTATGTCCGACGCGCCCGACGTCGACGAACTGACACCGCCGCAGCGAACGTTGATGGGTCCCGGACCGAGCGACGTCCACCCCCGTGTGTTGCGGGCGATGAGCACGCCGCTGGTCGGTCATCTCGACCCCTCGTTCATCGACATCATGAACGAGGTGCAGGAACTGCTTCGCTACGCGTTCCGCACCGAGAACCAGTGGACGATTCCCGTCTCCGGGACCGGTTCGGCCTCGATGGAGGCGGCCATCGGCAACCTCGTCGAACCGGGCGACACGATGCTGGTGCCGACGAACGGCTACTTCGGCGGTCGGATGGCGAGCATGGCCCAGCGCGCGGGCGGTGAAGTGGTCGAAGTCGAGGCACCGTGGGGCGAACCGCTCGACCCCGCGGACGTACAGGAGGCGTTCGACGACCACCAACCCGACATCTTCGGCTTCGTCCACGCCGAGACGAGCACGGGCGTCCTTCAGCCGAACGTCTCGGAACTGACCGACATCGCGCACGGCCACGACGCGTACGTCGTCGCCGACACGGTCACGTCGCTCGGCGGGGTCGAGTTCCGCGCCGACGAGTGGGGCGTCGACGTCGCCTACTCGGGGCCGCAGAAGTGTCTCTCCTGCCCGCCGGGGGCGAGTCCGCTGACGCTCAACGACCGCGCCATGGACAAGGTGCTCTCCCGCGAGGAGGAACCGCGCTCGTGGTATCTCGACCTCTCGCTCTTGGAGGGCTACTGGGGCGACGACCGCTCGTATCATCACACCGCGCCCATCACGAACGTCTACGCGCTGCGTGAGGCGCTTCGACTCGTGGCCGAGGAAGGCATCGAAGAACGCTGGGACCGCCACCTACGCGTCGCTGGCGCGCTCAAGGCGGGCGTCGAGGCGATGGGACTGGAGATGAACGCCGACGACGAGTACTGGCTGCCGAGTCTCAACGCCGTTCGCGTCCCCGACGGGACCGACGACGGCGCGGTCATCTCGTATCTGCTGGGCGAGTACGACCTCGAAATCGCCAGCGGCCTCGGCGACCTCGACGGCGAGATATTCCGCATCGGCTGCATGGGTCACTCGGCGAGCCCGAAGAACGTCACGTACCTACTCGCATCGCTCGCGGACGCGCTCGACGCACAAGACGTCGACGTCTCTAGCGACGAGGCACTGGACGCGGCGGCGGCGCAGTTACAGGAGTAGGGTACGTCGGGTCGGCGCGACCTTCGACGCCATCGGTTCTACGTCGCGTTCTCTTCGAGTTCGCTGAAGCTCCCGCTCGTTATCTCGTGAAGGGCGCCGCCGTCGCTCCCGCGCGGACAACCGGCGTCGGTTCCGATTATCTGAGTTGACTGGTCGGTCGGTTTTCTGGCGGCGTAGACGCTGCCGCAGTCACGACATCGACACGGCGTTCGGTTCACTGCGGGACCTTCCAGGCGGCGTCGACGAGCGAGAGCGCATCCTCCGTCCGCACCGTCGGCGAGACGGTGTGTTCGTCGGCGTCGTACGCCACCAGACCGGCATCGTCGAGCTTCGGGAGGTGGGCGTGGACGAGCGAGATCTGTATCTCCCTCTCGTCGCTGTTCGCGTCGCCGCCGGTCAGTGCCTTTGCGAGTACTTCGACTGGAATTCGGTCGTCCGCTCTCTCGACTGCGTCGAGTATCCGGCGACGACGGCGGTCTGCGAGTGCGTCGAAGAGTTCTGTGGCGGTTGCTTTGCTATCTACGTCGGAATGCGTGGCTGCGTTAAACATCGTTGTGATTCACCGTGGAGTACATAATTACTCTGTAAGCGAACCACGTGTGGAGGCGTGACGGGGCCGTATTAAAACACGAAAGGGTCGTTGCCCAACGTTGAGTGCGCTGGGGCGAACGCGTACTGTGTATCTCTGTAATCCGTACCCTCAATTCATCATCGAATACTTATAAGCACGTCGCTTGTGTGAACTTCGGATTACTGCGAAAAATGGGAGAGAGTGCGGCTACGCCCGCTTAAAGCGTGATTTCCGAGAGGTCGGCCTCCAACTCGGCGACGTGGTCGTTGTAGGCGTCGACGAACGCGACGAAGTCGTCGGCGTGTTCGCGGACGTCCGGCGCCGACGGCGGTTCGTACTGCGAGACGAGATACGTTCCGCTCTGGCCGCCGACGCGGAGGTACGAGACGCGTGCGTGGTCGCGTTTCAGCTCCCAGCGAGAGCCGTTGACCCGCGCGGAGAACGTCCCGTAGTCGGTGCCGTCGTAGCGGTGGAGTTCGCCCGCAATCGCGTCGGCGACGTCCCGGATACGCTCGACCAAGCGGTCCCGCTCGGAGACCACCGAGTCGGTCTGTTCGATCGTCGGAAAGTCGCTCTGCACATCGTCGAGCACGCCGTCGAGCGACCGGACGTAGCGGTTGTACGAACCGACGAACGCGTCGTAGTCGGTCATCGCGCGGTGGAGGTCGGTCGGCTCCGGCGGTTGTTTCGTCGAGACGACGTAGACGTCGTCGCCGGAGCGCCCGCTGAAGCGGAGATACTGGAGGTCGCCGGCTTCGTACTTCAGCGTCCACTCGCCCTCGTCGGTGTTGAACGTCCGCTGGCCGTAGTCGCCGCCCTGCAGGAGCGCGAGTTGGCGGGCGATTTGACCGGCGTGCGAGCGGACCGCCTCGACGGTCTCGTCGCGGTCGGTCACTACGTCGTCGGCGGGTTCGGCGTCGGGGAACTCGGTCACGGTGACCCGGATAGGGGGGTCGACCCTATAACCGCTCCGTGTTCGGCGACCGAATCACGAGTCGAGGGGCGCTCGCTCCGCGCGCGCTTTGAGACTCAGAAGCATCTTCCGCTCCATCAGGAAGTGGACGGGTTCGTAGACCAGGAAGTAGAGCAAGCGACCGACCCGACTCCGAATCGGAGCCGCCCGCGAGCGAACGAGTAGTCGCGTCGTCTCCGCTGCGATTGGTTCGAGCACGAACGTCCACGTCCCGCCGTCGAACCCTTGCAACACGAGCACGCGTCCGGCGTCGACTTCGCGGACGGTGAGCGACGTCACCGGCGGACTGACGAAGTAGTCCTCCGGCGCGAGGCGGACGGTGTCGGCCGGGGCCAGCGTCTGTTCGTCGGGCAGGGTTCGGTCCGCGTTGTGGATGTCGGCACCGAGGAGGTTCTCCAGCCAGTCGTAGCTGTAGAAACCGTCGCTACCCTGTCCGAGTTGGGTGAGCCACGGCCAGACCTCGTCCGGCGGCGCGGCGATGGTCACCGCCCGCGTCGACTGGGCGAGCACGCCGTCGAGCAGTTCGTCGCCGGGCAGCGACGACCGGCGTTCGGCCGTCGTCGCACCCCACGACAGGTGCCACGGCCGAATCAGGTGTCGATAGATGGTCGTTACGAAGGCAAGTACGGCGAGTGTAGCGACGTTACGGAGCGTCAGGAGGCGGCGCGAACTGTCGGACACAGGGAATCACCTATGGGAGGAGTCAGCGAGTAGCGACAAAAAATTTCGAGGCGGATTCTGGAACCGACGAGAGGATGCAAACGCGGGGGGTGTGCGAACTAGTCCAGAAGTGAGCGAAGCGGCGGGATTTAGGACTACGCTCGTTCCGCTTACCCCGTTCTCTGTTCGAGTCCCTCGTGGCGTTTTCACTGCTCACTTGGTTCGCAGGAAGAGCGGGCAGGGAGGGATTTGAACCACGCGAAGACGGACCTGCTCGCTCCGCTCGCAGGTTGCGACTTCTCTACTTTAAATCCTTCACGGCGGTCGCTTTTCAGGACTCACTTCCTTCGTCCGAAAAGCGGGCCGGGAGGGATTTGAACCCCCGACCGACGGATTAAGAGTCCGTCGCTCTCCCTAACTGAGCTACCGGCCCTCACCATCTCGTTTCGAGGGTACGCTAAAAGGCGTTTCCTTTCGAGACGGCGACGATGCCGCGAACGCGGGTGTGTTCGGCTTCGGCAGTAGCTCCGCCCACAGTTGTGATACCACAGACCACACCAAATAATTTAGCTGGAGTATTGAATAGTATTGCTCTCGATGAAATAGATAGCGAGCAGGCGTCCGTTCGCTCGCTCTGCGGTGGCTGTGATGTCGGTGTAACGGTGTGTCATCTCGCCACAGCCGTCGTCCCAGAGTGTTGGTGTGTCAGGGCCGCGGGGTTCTCGTGGCCGATTTCGTTTCGGTAGCGTCGCGTCCGAAAGCGCCCATCCGGGAGAGAAACGAATGCTGTTAAGTGTCGTCCGCGGGTATACGAGATACTGATGAGTTCTGAGGTCAGCATCTCCTCGATGTCTACGTACGCTATCTTGGGGTGCGGGAGCGTCGGGCATGCCGTCGCGGACGAACTCGCGGCCGGGGGTAAAGACGTCCTCATACTCGACAAAGACGAGAGTCGGGTCGAGGCGCTCCGCGACCAAGATTTGAACGCGCAGGTACAGGACATCCGAGAACCGGAGGTCGCGTCGGTCATCGAGGACCGCGATGTCGTTCTCATCCTCTCGTCGGACGTCGAGGCGAACAAAGCCGCCGTGTCGGCGATTCGAGAGCGCGGCGGCGACCAGTTCGTCGTGGTGCGCGCCTCCGACCCCGTCTCCGAGGACGAACTGACCGAACTCGGCGCGGACGTGGTCATCAACCCCTCGACGGTCATCGCCGACTCCGCGCTCCGCACGCTCGAATCCGGCGAGTTGGAGTACAAAGCCCGGCAGTTGGCCGACGTGCTCGTCGCCACCGACGGTCAGTTGGCCATCCTGACGCACGACAACCCCGACCCCGACTCCATCGCCAGCGCCGTCGCGCTCAGACAGATCGCCGAAGAGTACGGCGTCGACGCCGACATCCTCTACAACGGCGACATCGGCCACCAAGAGAACCGCGCGTTCGTCAACCTGCTGGGCATCGACCTGCTCTCGCGCGACGAAGCGAGGTCGCTGTCGCAGTACGGTGCCGTCGCACTCGTCGACCACATGAAGTCCGGCGCCTTCGACGTCGAGGTTCCCATCGACATCTTCATCGACCACTACGAACCCGACCGGGAGTTCGACGCGACGTTCACCGACGTCCGGCCGAACGTCTCCTCGACGTCGACCATCCTCACCAAGTACATTCAGGAGTTCGATCTCAGCCCGAGCGAGGAAGTCGCCACCGCGCTTTTGTACGGCATCCGCGCTGAGACGCTCGATTTTAAGCGCGACACGACGCCCGCCGACCTCACGGCGGCGGCGTATCTCTACCCCTTCGCTAACCACGACACGCTCGAACAGGTCGAGTCGCCGTCGATGTCGCCCGAAACCCTGGATGTGCTCGCCGAAGCCATCCAGAATCGGGAGGTCCAGGGCAGTCACCTCGTCTCGAACGCGGGGTTCATCCGCGACCGCGAGGCGCTGGCGCAGGCGGCGCAACATCTCTTGAATCTGGAGGGCATCACCACTACCGCCGTCTTCGGCATCGCCGAGGACACCATCTACCTCGCCGCGCGCTCGAAAGACATCCGGATGAATATCGGCAACATCCTCCAGGACGCGTTCAGGGAGATCGGCGAGGCGGCGGGCCACTCCACACAGGCGAGCGTCGAGATTCCGCTCGGCATCTTCACCGGCATCGAGACGAGCGAGGGCAACCGCGACACGCTGCTGGCGCTCACCGAGGAGGCGGTGCGCCGAAAACTGTTTCAGGCGATGGGCGTCGACGGCAGCGAGAGCGGAAACGGCAGCTAACCCGCGTTAGACAGCGAGTTCCGCCTCTTCTTCCGGTTGTTTGAGCCGTTCGATAACGTCGTTGATGAGGATGACGTCGCCGACGGCGCGAACCCAGCGGTACGGGATGAGCACTCCCTTACCGCGCTCGATGCGGCCTTCGAACAGTTCTCGGTTCAGTTCGGCGAGAGCGAGTCCCGTGACGACTTCCTGGTCGAGGTCGAGGCGAACGTCTTCGACCTCGCCGACGTACACTCCGTTGTTGGAGTACACCTCTCGGCCGACGAGCGTCGTGATTTCTTGCGGCGTCCCGTCCATACTCGCCCTCATGGAGGCCCGGGTCTTTAATGTTCGTAGAGTCCGAGCACGGCGTCCGACCGGCGTCTGACGCCGAACGGACGCGTCGACGTTGACGCCGTTTCACCGTCCGTTACTCGTCGCCGAACAGTTCTCAACGCGTGAGTCTCAGGGGGAACGACTTTTATGTGGCTGTCGTCCTCGTCGGCGTGACTCGAACGCGACCCAGTGATGACCGACGAGACGGCCTTCCGGCGGTCTCCAGGCGGACTGCCCTCCGAGCGGCCGGTGCGGCCGCCGTCGGTGCGGTGACCGCGCTCGCCGGCTGTTCGACCGGCGAAGCGGAGTCCGATGCGACGCCGACCGACGTCGGAACCGGCAGCAC
The DNA here is from genome assembly GCF_020097815.1 of Haloprofundus salinisoli. Classification (NCBI taxonomy): domain Archaea; kingdom Methanobacteriati; phylum Methanobacteriota; class Halobacteria; order Halobacteriales; family Haloferacaceae; genus Haloprofundus; species Haloprofundus salinisoli. The sequence continues at coordinate 2,725,016 of NZ_CP083663.1, read as the reverse complement.
CGGCGGGTCGAATGGGACCCAGACGGCGGCGTCGACGGAGGCGACACAGACCGAATCGGCAGGGATAGAGTCGACAGAGACCGAATCAACAGAGACCGAATCAACAGAGACCGAGACGGCCGACGAGGAGTGGGAGTCGTGGTTCGCGCCGACCGACAACTACGACGGGTTCGCCGACCACACCGGCGAGAGCGAGGTGACAGTGATGGTCGGTGCGGACGGCATCGAGGGTCCGCACGCCTACGAACCGACGGCGATTCGCGTCTCGCCGGGAACGACGGTGGTCTGGGAGTGGACCGGCGCGGGCGGAACCCACGACGTGATAGCCGAGGACGACAGCTTCGAGAGCGAGCTCGTCGCCGACGAAGGCCACACCTTCGAGCAGACGTTCGAGGAGACGGGGACGACGAAGTACTTCTGTACCCCGCACAGAGCGATGGGGATGCGCGGCGGCATCATCGTCGAGGAGTGAGAGGACGCGCCGCTGTCGCGCGCTGACCGAAATCAGACGCCGACTCACCGCGGCGCGACGAGTTCGACCGGATGCTGCGTCGGCCGCGACAGTAACGCGTCCAGCTGTTCGAGACAGGAGGTGCCGGAGGCGACGACGGTCCGGTCCGCCGCGTCGGCGGCCTCGAACTGCTCGCGGATGGGTTCGCCGACGTCCATGCTCAGTTCGTAGTACTCGCTTTTGTAGCCGAACGAGCCGGCCATCCCGCAGCACTCCGTCTCGGAGGTGACCACGTCGTAGCCGAGGTCTTCGAGCACGGCGATGGTGTACGATTCGAGGCCGAGCGTCCGCTGTTGGCAGTGGCTGTGGTAGGCGACGCCGGCGGCGACATCGCCGCTGCCGGGGTCGTCGGCCCCCGAGAGGAGCGTCGGTTCGGCCCCGGCGTGGAGCAGGCCGTAAACGTACTCCATCACCTCGTAACTGTGCATATCGAGGCGCTCGAACGACTTCGGCGCGAGGAACTTCTCGTACTCGCGGCGGAACATCGCCAGGTCGGAGGGTTCGACGACGACGAGGTCCCGGTCGGCGTCGATGTGCTCGGCCAGCGCCGCGTACACGTCGTGGGCGTGGCGTTCGGCCGTCGACACCATCCCCTGTGAGAGCGGGGCGCGGCCGCTCGACGGGACGTCGGGAACGACGACGTGGACGTCGAGCGCTTCGAGCGTCTTGACCGCCGCCTTCCCGCGTTCGACGTGGACGTGGTTCGTGTAGAGGTCCGGGTAGACGACGGCCTCCCGTCTCGCCCTCGCCGGCGGCACTTCCGACCCGCCGCGGCGCTCGAACCACGTGCGGAACGTCTCGCGCCGGAACGACGGCAGGTCGCGTCGGGGGTCGACGCCGACCGTCTCGGCGAGCAGTCGCCGCGCCGGGCGTGTCCCAGCCAGCCAGTTCGAGACGGGTGCGGTGGCGCTTCCGAGTTTGGCTATCGTCGAGAAGTTGCCGAAGAACCGTTTGCCGATGTCCAGACCGCCGGGTTCGGCGTCCGGCGTCAGTCCTTCGACGAGGAAGTCGAGTTTGCCGTCCTCGCCCCGGTTGAGGCGGTCTCTGACGACCGTGTTTATCCACGGAACGTCGATCTTGACGGGGCAGGCGTTCACGCAGCGCGAACAGCCGGTACAGAGATCGTTGAACTCCGCGGCGACGTCGAGGCCCTCGATGCCGGCCTCCCACCCGGTTGCGATGCCGCCGGAGTACGTCTCGCCGCCGAAGACGTGCCCGCCGACGCTCTGGAAGTTGCCGCAGGAGTTGGCACACGCCGAACACCGGATGCAGTAGAGCGTCTCCTTCAACTGCTCGTCCTCGCGCATCGCCATCCGGCCGTTGTCGACGAGAACGAGGTGGAACTCGCGGTCAGAAGCGCGCGACGGTACAGAACCGCCGTCGCGCTCCGTCTCCCTGTCGGTCATCGGTACGTCGGGCGCGTCGAAATCGACCGTCGGCGAGTCGACGGGCGGAGTCAGAAGCGAGACGTAGGAGGTGATATCCTGACCCGTCCCGGAGCGGCCGATGAGTTCGACGAACGGCTGAAAGTCGCGGACTGAGGGGACGATCTTCTCGACGCCCGCGACGGCGACGTGCGTCTCGGGCACGACGACCGACTTTCTCGCGTTACCCTCGCTCGTGACGAGCAGCAGCGTCCCCGAGTCGGCGGCGATGAAGTTCGCACCGGTCATCCCCACGTCGGCCTCGGCGATGCGCTCGCCCAGTTTCTCGCGGGCGAACATGGTGAGTTCCTCGGCGGTTTCGAGCGGTTCGTCGAGCTCGAACGTCGCCTCGAACAGCTCGGCGATACCCTCGCGGGACTTGTGGATGGCGGGCGCGACGATGTGCGACGGTGCCTCGTCGGCGAGTTGGAGCACCCACTCGCCGAGGTCCGTCTCGACGACGTCGACTCCAGCCGCTCGAAGCTCGTCGTTGACCTCCAGTTCCTCGGTGGTCATCGACTTGCTCTTGACGAGCGTCTCGGCCCCCTGCTCCTCGGCGATTTCTCGAATATAGCGGTTGGCCTCGTCGGCGTCGTCGGCGACGTACAGCGTGCCGCCGTTCGCTTCGACCGACTCCCGAAGCTGATCGACGAGTTCGGGCAGTCGCTCGATGGCGTCCTCTTTGATAGCACGGGCGCGCTCTTTGAGTTCCTCGTACTCGTCGAGCTTCTCGACCGAGTCGTACCGCCCGGCGTTGAAGCCGCGAGTTCCCTCGGCGACGGCGTCGCCTTCGGTGGCCAGAAAGTGTCTGATTCGCGCCGCCTTCTCCTCGCGGGTCGAGCTCATTCGAGAACCACCACGTACACCTCTTTCGGCCCGTGTGCGCCCTTCACGAGCGCTCCCATGTCGGCCGTCGCGCTCGGCCCCGTGGCGACGATGGCGCTGTCGCCGTTTTCGGTCCACTCGGCGAATCGCTCGAACGCCTCGGGCATGCCCGGAACGACGTCCTCGGCGCGGACGACAGCGACGTGACGGTCGCAGAAGAGACTCACCTGCTCGGTGGCGTCGGGCGTCGCGCGAATCACGACGCTGCCGTAGTCGGCGATAGCCAACTCGGCGGCCGTGACGCCCGTCTTCGCGCTGTCGAGTTCGGCGGGCGTCGGGTCGGTCGGCACCCAGTCGGGCAGCGAGCAGTCCGCGAACGGCAGCGGCGCGCCGACGACCGGGTCGAGCGTGACCGAGGCCAGCGCATCGTCTAACTCCTCGGGCGTCGTCCGAATCGACTCGACGTCGAGTCGCCGCAGGGACCGTTCGAACGCCGATAGCGTGCCTGCACTCATGTCACCATCTAGCGTGGCCTCTGCCATTGTGTTTTCGGTTACAGACGTTGTGAAACGAACGGCGGCGAACGAGCGGAATCACCGGACGACTGCGAGGCCCCGTCGCCGTCAGGTCCGGACGTTTATAATACGGTACCACACAACACATACGTAATGGCATCTCACTCTTCTTCCGCCGGATCCGCAAAGTCGTCGGGGGAGCCAGACCCCGCGACGGACGCCGCGGCGAACTACGACTATCAGGGCGACGACGTGGCCCGACCGGGCATCGTCCGCGACCTCCAGTCGCGCGTCGACGGCGACGTGCGCTTCGACAGCTACACCCGGCAACTGTACGCGACCGACGCCTCCGCCTACGAGGTCACGCCCGTCGGCGTCGTCTTTCCCGCCTCGACTGACGACGTAGCGACGGTCGTCCGCTACTGCGCGCAGCGAGAGATATCCGTTCTTCCGCGCGGCGGCGGGACGAGCCTCGCGGGGCAGACGGTGAACGAGGCGGTCGTCCTCGATTTCTCTCGGTATCTGGACGGCATCGTCTCCGTCGACCCCGGCTCTAGAAGGGCGACGGCGCAGGCGGGGGCGATACTCGGCGAACTCAACGAGGAACTCGCGCCGCACGGGCTGAAGTTCGCGCCCGACCCGGCGTGGGGTGACCGAAGCGCCATCGGCGGCGCTATCGGCAACAACTCCACGGGGTCGCACTCGCTGAAGTACGGGAAGACCGACTACTACGTCGAGGAAGTCGAGGCCGTTCTCGCCGACGGGACGGTGACGCGATTCGGCGAGATCGAGCTGTCGGAACTCCGCGAGAAGGCCGACCCCGATTCGTCGGCGTGGGGCGACGACGGCCCTGAAAGCGACCTCCTGCCGCGCATCTATGCCGAAGTCGTCCGTATCCTCGACGAGGAGAGCGGCGAAATCGACGAGCGCTACCCCGAACTGAAGCGCAACGTCTCGGGGTACAACCTCGACATGCTGGTCGACGAGGCCCGCGGCGAGCGCCGGACGCCGGACAACTCCGCGATCGACCCCGACAGCGAGGTCGGGACGGTAAACCTCGCGCGTCTGCTCGCCGGCAGCGAGGGGACGCTGGCCGTCGTCACCGAGGCGACCGTCTCGCTCGAACCCGTGCCGAACACGAAGTCGGTCGCGCTTCTCACCTACGAGAGCGTCGGCGACGCGATGGAGGACGTCGCGCCCATCCTCGAACACGGTCCCGCCGCCGTCGAGGTGATGGACGACGTGCTGCTCTCGTTGGCACGTGACACCGCCGAGTTCGCCGACGTGGTCGGGTTGCTCCCGGAGGGGACGGACTCCGTCTTGCTCGTCGAGTTCTACGCCGAGGACGACGACCACGGCCGCCAGCAGGTCGCGGACCTCGTCGCCGATAGAGTGGACAGAGAGCTGTCGACGGCCGATATCTCGCCGGGCGCGGCCGAGACGACGGAGAAAGAGCGCTACGCCGTCACGGCGATGGAAGCCCACGACGATGGGACGATAGCGAAGTTCTGGAAGATGCGGAAATCCGGCCTGCCCATCCTGCTCTCGCGCACGTCGGACGCCAAACACATCGCCTACATCGAGGACACCGCGATTCCCGCCGAGAACCTGCCAGACTACGTCGCCGACTTCCAGGAGATTCTCGACGAACACGACACGTTCGCCAGCTACTACGCCCACGCCGGCCCGGGCGTGCTCCACATCCGCCCGCTGACGAACACCAAGACGATAGAGGGAGTCGCGGAGATGGAAGCCATCGCCGACGCCGCGACGGACCTCGTCGTCGAGTACGGCGGGTCGGTGTCGGGCGAACACGGCGACGGGCGCGCGCGCACCCAGTGGAACCGGAAACTGTACGGCGACCACCTGTGGAACGTGTTCCGCGACCTGAAGACGGCGTACGACCCCGACTGGATTCTCAACCCCGGAAACGTCTGCGGTATGCGCGAATCGGGCGATTCGCGGGCTCGCGGGTCGGTACCCGCGAACGCCGTCGACATGACCGAGAACCTCCGCTTCTCACCCGAGTACGAGTTCGACGCCGGGTTGGAGCCGACGCTGAACTGGGAGAACGAGAACGGCTTTCAGGGGATGGTCGAACTCTGTCACGGCTGCGGCGGCTGTCGCGGCGGGCAGTCCACGGTGGGCGGGGTGATGTGTCCGACCTACCGCGCCGCCGACGAAGAGTCGCTGTCGACGCGGGGTCGCGCGAACATGCTCCGGCAGGCGATGAGCGGTGATCTGGGCGACGAGGAGCAGTTCGACGTGGAGTTCATGCACGAGATTATGGACCTCTGCATCGGCTGCAAGGGCTGTGCGCGCGACTGCCCGAGCGAAGTGGATATGGCGAAGCTCAAAGTCGAGGTGACGCACGAACACCACAAACGCCACGGCGCGAGTCTGCGCGACCGGTTGTTCGCCAACATCGCGTGGTTCTCGTCGCTCGGGTCGCGCTTCGCACCGCTTTCGAACTGGGCGACGAAGGTGCCGGGCGCGCGGACGCTGCTGGAGAAGGCAGTCGGTATCGCGAGCGACCGGACGCTGCCGACGTTCCACGCCCAACCGTTCGCGTCGTGGTTCGAGAGTCGCGGCGGGGCGCGCGTCCCCGAGTCGCAGGCGACTCGCAAAGCGCTGTTGCTCCCTGACACGTACACCAACTTCAACCATCCCGAGGCGGGGAAGGCGGCCGTCAGAGCGTTGGAAGCCGCCGGCGTCCACGTGCGCGTTCCCGGCAACGTCGCCGACAGCGGCCGTCCGGCGTTCTCGAAGGGCTTTCTGGGGAAGGCGCACGACACCGCCGAGTCGAACGTCGAGACGCTCGCGCCGCGGGTTCGAGACGGCTGGGACGTGGTCGTCGTCGAACCCTCCGACGCCGTCATGTTCCAGTCCGATTACCTCGACTTACTCGGAGGGGAACCCGCGACGGTGACGGACCCGACGAAAGCCGAGGAGCGCGCGCCCGACGAGACGCCCGACACGGACGCGGGAGTCGTCGCCGCCGGAACGTACGGGGTAATGGAGTACGTCGACACGTTCCGCCTCGACGAGGAGATGTCGTTCGCCGACAGGAGCGGGGAGTTTCTCACCTATCACGGCCACTGCCACCAGAAGGCGACGAAGAAAGACCACCACGCCGTCGGCGTGCTCCGACGGGCGGGCTACAACGTCGACCCCCTCGACTCGGGCTGCTGCGGGATGGCCGGTTCGTTCGGCTACGAGGCCGAACACCGCTCGATGAGCGCCGCAATCGGCGGGATTCTCGCCGACCAGGTCGAAGAAAGCGGCGGGCGGGTCGTCGCGCCGGGAGCGTCCTGTCGGACCCAACTCGGCGACCTGGCGACCGACGAAGAACCGCCGCACCCCGTCGAGAAATTGGCCGAGGCGCTGGCCTAATCGGCTACAGCCCGTCCAACACCGCGCCGAGCGCGTCGACGCCGGCGTCGAACTCGAACACCTCGGACGCCCGTCCTAGCGACAGTCGGAACGACGACGGGTCGTCGAAGAACCGAACCGGGACCATCAGGACGCCCGCTTCCCACGCCGCCTCGGAGACGGCGTCGCCGGCGGCGGAGTCGCCCGAAACGAGGTGCCGACGCCCGGCGCAGGTCGCTGGACCCGACGTCGAACGCTGCGGCCGCCGGTCGTCGGTGACCGACTCCAGATAAGGCATCCGTGGGAACATCTGCGCGCATCTACGCGGGGCACTCGACAGAGCTACCGGTCGGAGCGTATCGGCAGCGGGGCCGCGTCGGCCCACCACTCGTCGAACACCGACTCCGCCCACTCGACCGCGGCGGAACTGTCGTTGCCGATAAACGCGTAGGCACCGGTCTCTCCGTACAACAGCAGACTCACCTCGGGACCCGTCGGCGTCTCCGCGCAGACGAGGCCGTACGGCGGGTCCGACGTCGTCTGTCGGATGTGAAGTCGGCCGGTCGAGAGCGCCTCCTGTAGCTCCTCGTCGTATGCGCTGACGAGGCGTTCGACGACCGCTTCCGAGAGGGCGAGTTGCGCTTCCATCTCGCCCGCCGTGAGACGGTCGTGATATATCTGGACCTGCTGTGGGAGAACTGCCGGGGCGAGCGCGCGGACGCGCTCTGCTCGGCAGACCGCTTCGCCGTACCGCGTGACGGGTTCGTGCGGCGAGTGTTTCTCTGCGTAGACGATGTCCGCGCCGTCGAGGAGCGCCGCGTCGAACTCGGTTTTCGGATGAAGCGTGTCGAGCGCGTCGAGCGACTCGACGATGCCCCCGAGACGGGAGGTGAAACTGTCGTACTCCGAGAGAACGAGTTCGCCGGCGAGCGTCCGTCGGTAGCCGTCGTCGATGCGCTCGACCAACCCCTGTCCTTCGAGCTCTCGAATCGCTCTGTCGACCGTCGAGCGCGACACAGAGAGCTGTTTGGCGAGCTCGGACTTTCGGGTCCCTCCGTCGAGCGAGCGGAGAGCGCTGCCGCGCCGAGCGACGGCGGCCAGTATCTCAGAGGGACCCGACTGACTCATCAGGTGGTGTACCCCGGACGACGGATAAAAGCGTTCGGATGCGACATATTGTATATAAGTATGCGACGGGTTTATATATCTGTTCTCAGTGGTTGCTGAGAATCTACGATAGGTGATGTAAAGACACCCCCGCACGAACGCATCAGTGCCGGGGTGCCTCTGACAACCGGCAATTCGTCGGCCACCGGCTCTGCCCGGACTGGTGGCCGACGGGAGAGATTTAGCGGTTCGACCGGCGCGTGACTCTGCCCGGATCGCTCGCCGGTCGACGCTTCTTCCGATGTCTCATCGATTCACGCCTTCGAGCCGCACGCTTCATCGTGTGCCGCATCACCGCCCGCCGAGCGTCGTCTACAGTCGACCAGCGCGCAAGGTGCGACCGACACCCGCAATCCGACGGCCCGAACTCCGGTATCGACCTGTCGCCGGCAGTCACTTCCGTTCCGACGCTTCGGGGCGGTCGGCCGCCGCGGCGACGAGCGCGTCGAACTGCTCGCGGGCCGCGGCTGTCAGCGGGTAGATATCGTGGACGTCGTCGGGGTCCCGCCCGCGGCCGCTGGCCGCGCCGACGGCGGTGGCGATGCGGTCGTAGTTGTCGCGGACGAGCGAACTGATGATACCGGGCGTCCCCGCTCGGTCCGCGAGTTCCTCGGCGGCGGAGCGACCGGCGTACGCGCGGTCTCGGCGCGTATCGACGAGCACCATCGCGAACGGTGTCTCGCCGAACTGCGCCTCTAACGCCGCCTGGGCGGCGTCGTCGTACCACGAAATCGCACCGATGTCGTCGAGTCGTCGGAGAGCGCGGGCGGCGACGGAGCAGTACGGACACTCGCCGTCGTAGATGAGCACCGCGTCGTAATCGACCATGTGCACTCGTTAGAATCGCCCGGACAAAACCCCGTTGAACGCCGCATCCGACGGGTTCTCTCCCTCTGCATCACTACTCCCGAACGATGGCACCCCACGTAGACCAGTGAAAGGCGGTGCGGATAGGGGTCCCGGAGGAGGACCATCGCAACCGTTAGGCGCGTTCACCGCCGAACGCGGATGTGGACGAGTTCATCGCGTGGCTTCGGGACCGGCCGTACTACCAGGGGCAGATAGCCGACCACCGGACGGTCCCGGCGCGCGACCCCGAGTTCGCCGACGTAAGCCTCGAACCCAGACTTCGGTCGGCGCTCGAATCACGAGGCATCGACCGTCTCTACCGCCACCAGGCCGAGGCCGTCGAAGCCGTGAGAGGCGGGAAGAACGTCGTGCTGGCGACGCAGACGGCCAGCGGCAAGAGCCTCGCGTATACGGTTCCGGCGTTCGAGCGCGCGATGGACCACGGCGGGCGCACGCTGTATCTCGGGCCGCAGAACGCGCTCGTCGCCGACCAAGCCGAGACGTTAGAGGAACTGGCCCGAGATCTCGGCTTCGGAAGCCGCGTCTCCGTCGCGCAGTACACCGGTCGCCTCTCGCAGTCCGAGAAGCGGGCGGTCCGGGACCGCGCGCCGACGGTGTTGCTGTCGAACCCGGATATGCTGCACTACGCGCTGCTGCCCCACTCACATCGGCTCTGGGAGTGGTTCTTCTCCTCGCTCGAGACGGTCGTCGTCGACGAGGTACACGGCTACCGGGGCGTCTTCGGGAGTCACGTCGCGCTGACGCTCCGTCGACTGAACCGCATCTGCGAGCGGTTCGGCTCCGACCCGCAGTTCGTCTGCTGCTCGGCGACCATCGGCAACCCCGTCGAACACGCCGCGCGCATCACCGGCCGAGAGGAGTCGTCGTTCGCGCTCGTCGACGAGGATACGGCGGCGACCGGCGAGAAACACTGGGTGCTGTGGAACCCGCCGAAGTACGAAGACGAAGATCGAGGAGGCGGAAGCGGACGGCGAAAATCGAGTCACACCGAGACGAAGAACCTGTTCGTCGACCTCGTCG